>NZ_CAFI01000490.1 GCF_000239775.1 Bradyrhizobium sp. ORS 375 | reverse complement strand
AGGCGACGTTGACGGTCGCCGGAAAGCTGACGTCGCGCGAGCCCATGAACAGATGGTCGTACTCGAATGCGACCGACCAGTTCGGTGCAAAGCCGTACTCGATGCCGGTGCCGACAGTGCCGCCCCAGCGGGTCTCGCTGGCGGAATCCAACAGCGTGCCGACGGCGAGCGGAGCAGCTGCATTGGCCGTGCCGGTGTACTTGTTGTGGGCGACCGCAGCGCCGCCCTTCACGTACCAGAGCACGTTGCCCCAGGCGTAGCCGACCTGGCCCGTGAACAGGCCGATGGCGTCGGTCTTGGTATTGTTGGTGATGCCCGCGGCGAGCGCGGCCGTGCTGGCATTGGACGATTTCAGGTCGGTCCAGTTGCCCTGGGCCTCGAGGCCGAACACCCAGCTCGCGGCCTGCCAGCGATAGCCGACCTGGCCACCGATGAGGCCGCTCGAAGCATTGTGGCAGCCCTCGGATTGGCTTGGCGCGACCGGCACGCCGCCGACATTGTTCAGCGTCCAGCAATTGCGGCTCCAGTCGGCGCCGCCGTTGATGCCGAGATAGAAGCCGGCCCAGCTCGGCAGCGGCGTCACATAAGCCGGCGCCGGCGCCTTGCCGTAAGGCCGGGTCGCGAAATCGGCGGCCGATGCCGGAGCCAGTCCGAGCAGCGCGATGCCGGCAGTGGTGATCAGAGCGGTCTTCTGCATTGTTCTCTCCCCAGTCCCAGGATGCCCCGCGCCGGATCCCTCCGATCCGGCCGATATGCGGCTGTCGCTGGTTGTAAGAGAGAGTGATTTCTAAAAGTTGTGACGCGCGGTCTCGCCGTGGCCGGATGCGTGGGGTGTGCTTAACACGGCGTAAAGATCGCAGCGCGCGAAGGAGGCGCAGCTCTTGCCACCGTCTTTCCCGGCGTGCGCAGCACGAGCCTCGAATCCATTTTAAGACCGTGCGTGAAGCCCAATGGTTCCGGGCTCGCCGCACTGGCGCGCGTCACCCCGAGTGACGAAGAGCGAATGCGATCACAACCTCACGGTCGAGGCCAACCGACCAGGCGATGCCGGTCAGTGCTTGGAGACGACCGGACCGCCCCAGCGATAATTGACGCGGACCTTGGCCATGTCGACGTCCTGGCCGACCGTGTCGGTGCGGGTCGCGGCGCCAGCAGGAAGACCTGAGAAGTTCAGGTTCTTGTTGCCCATGAAGACGTGCTCGTACTCGGCACCCACGGACCAGTTCTTGGCGAAGCCGACCTCGACACCCGTGCCCACCGTGGCGCCCCAGCGGGTCGCGCTCGCCTGATCGAACGCCGTGCCCGTTGCCGTGGCAATGCCGCTATACTGCTCGCCGGCGACCGCAGCGCCACCTTTCACGTACCAGAGCACGTTGTTCCAGGCATAGCCGATCTGGCCCGTCAGCGTCCCGACGCCGTTGACCTTGGACTGGTTGGTGACGGCCGGGGCGAGCTGGCTGGCGTTGCTGCCCTTGAGGTTCGCCCAGTTGCCCTGGCCCTCGACGCCGAACACCCAGCTGCCGGCCTGCCAGCGATAACCGATCTGGCCGCCGGCCAGCGCGCCCGTGGCATCATGGCAGCCCTCGGCGTTGGTCGCCGCGACGCCGCCCACGGTCACATTATTGGTCCAGCAGGTGCGGGCGGAGCCGCCGCCGGCGTTCAGGCCGAGATAGAAGCCGCTCCAATCATAGATCGTCGCGATCATCGCGGGCGCCTTGGTGAAGGTGCGCGCGGGCAAATCGGCTGCGATCGCCGGCGCCAACCCCAGCGCCAGCGAGGTTGTCGCCCCCAGCAACAGCCTTCTCATCGCAGTCCCCAACATCACGTCCGACGCCCGCACGCACACTCTCACCAACGCCCACCCGCAGCGCCTTGATAGCCCCTTCCTTCCGAAAAAGCCGTCACCCAAACGACACAGCCGTCCAGCAAGTGCCGGTTTCCGCACGCAAAAAAAGGCCGGCGCGAGGCCGGCCTTTCGACATATTCGCGTTGCGCGTGTAATCAGTAGCGCGACACGCCCGGACCACCGAAGTGGTAGGAGACGCCGACCTTGACGGTGTGGATCGTATCGTTCCACTCCGAGCGATTGGCCACCGCCGGCGTGTACTGGAGGGTGCTCTTGCCGAAATCGAGGTAGTTGTACTCGACCTTGGCCGACCAGTTCTGGGCGAACATGTATTCGGCGCCGGCACCGATCGTCCAACCCCAGCGCCAGTCGCTCTGCGATGCGGAGAATGCAGGCCCGAACAGGCCAGCATCGTAACGGTGCTGCAGATCGCCGACCGCGGCACCGCCGCTAATGAAGAACAGCGCCGGACCCGCCGCCCAGCCGAGGCGACCCTTGATGTCGCCGAAGCCGCGCAGCTTGGTGAAGTAGCTGTCGCCTGCGCCGACGTTGATCTCGGCCGACCGGCCACTGATGTCGGCCCAGTGGTAGTCGCCTTCCAGGCCGAACACGATGTTGTCGACCTGCCAGTTATAGCCGATCACGCCGCCGGCGAAGCCGCCGTTGATGTCGTAGCGCTGCGTGCCGGCGAAGCCGACGCCGTTCGGCGCACCAAAGAAGGTCTCGTCGCTGCGGCCCCAGCCGCCGCCACCCTGCAGACCGAGATAGAAGCCGGCCCAGGTCGGAAGCGGAGCAGGCGCTGCCATCGGCGCCTTGGTGTAGGGGCGGGCGGCCAGATCGGCGGCCCCGGCGGGGGCCAGCGACCCCAAGACCATCAAGCTGACAGCTGCAAGAAATAGTTTTTTCATCCCAAGTCTCCCGCGTTGGGCGCCCCGAATTTCGTCCCCGGAGGCGCTCGTCTTAGAGGTGGCGCGACCGCCTTGGCGGCCTCAATCCGTCCGCAAATATACGCGATTCAACCTGGGATACCGTCTCCCAAAAGCCACAGGCGAGGAGGATGTGAGGCAAGCTAACTTAATGAAAGTTAATCGCTTTTTCGTGATCTGCGGAACTTTTTGCAGGTTCCATGTATGGAACTTTGGGTTCCAAGCGGTTCCATTGGGTTCCCTGGAACTCGCTGTTTGGTTGTAGGCACAATTCTGCGAACAAAACTGGAACAATGCCGGCCGGGCTGCTATATGTGGATAAGCAGCGAGAAAGCAGGTGGCTGGCGCGGCAACCGTATAGGGTCCGCCCCGAGAGGAAGGGGTCAGCCACCTTGCGCCGAGAGGCCGGTCGGCCGGACCGGTCCGGTGATCTGAAAACCGCGGGAGAGTGTGATGGCGGGAAGCGTGAACAAGGTGATTCTGGTCGGCAATCTCGGGAAGGACCCTGAGATCCGGCGCACCCAGGATGGTCGGCCGATCGCCAATCTGAGCATCGCGACGTCAGAAACGTGGCGCGACAAGGGAACCGGCGAGCGCAAGGAGAAGACCGAGTGGCACCGCGTGGTGATCTTCAATGAAGGTCTCTGCAAGGTCGCCGAGCAGTATCTGAAAAAAGGCGCCAAGGTGTATATCGAGGGCGCGTTGCAGACCCGTAAGTGGACCGACCAGCAGGGCGTCGAGAAGTACTCGACCGAGGTCGTGCTGCAGGGCTTCAACTCGACGCTGACGATGCTCGACGGCCGCGGCGGCGGTGGTGGCGGCAACTTCGCCGACGACATGGGCGGAGATTTCGGCAGCAGCGGTCCATCCATGGCTCCGCCGCGCCGCGCGGTGGCATCGGCCGGCGGTGGCGGACGCAACAACGACATGGACGACGACATTCCGTTCTGAGTCGCGCGCCTCAAGGCGATCCGGTTTCCATCCTGTGGCAGCCGGAGCCGGATTGATCGGCCCTTGGCGGGCGATCATGCGAGGGCTGATGCCTGCCGATATATGCGGGGGATCGTGACGGCAGCGCGATGCGACCCGGCGGGCTCGGTGATACGATTGGCCTCTGCGCCAAGCCGCGTAAGGCCGGGCCTGCGACCATCTGGGGGTGTGAATGAGTTTCGCACCATTGCTCGAGGCCGAGTCTGCTGTCGTCCTGCACGCCTTTGCGGCGATGACCGCGTTCGCGCTCGGAGTCGTTCAATTTGCGGCGCCTAAGGGCAGCGTGCCGCATCGGACGATCGGCTGGATCTGGGTCGCGCTCATGGCAGCGGTGGCGGCCAGCTCGTTCTGGATCCACACCATCCGGCTGGTCGGCCCCTTCAGCCCGATACACCTGCTGTCGATCTACACCCTGGTCGTGCTCCCGCTCGCGGTCTGGGCCGCGCGCCGCCATCGCGTGGCGGCGCATCGCCGGGCCATGATCATGCTGTTTTCCGGCGCCCTGGTGATAGCCGGAGTGTTCACGCTGCTGCCCGGTCGGATCATGCACAAGGTGGTCTTCGGACCGTAGTCACGAGCGGGTCGCGGAGCCTGCCCCGGGACGCCGTGCAGCCGGCTTAAGTATCTGGAAAGGCGAGCAGAAAAAGCGCGCTCCGAAACGCCTTGGGGGTGGCCTGCGGCGCGCTCCTGCGCTATATGATTCCAAGCGATTTTCGCGTGTCAAAACCGACCGGTATCCCCTTTGTCCGATAAAGAAGATGAGAAGCCCGGCGAGCCGGGCGGACCTTCCGACATTCGTCCCGTCTCCATCCTCGATGAGATGAAACGCTCCTACCTCGATTACGCGATGAGCGTGATCGTGGCGCGGGCGCTGCCCGATGCGCGCGACGGCCTGAAGCCGGTGCACCGGCGCATCCTCTACGGCATGTATGAGAACGGATTCGAGTGGAACAAGCCGTACCGCAAGTCGGCGCGCACCGTCGGCGACGTCATCGGTAAATACCATCCGCACGGCGACCAGTCGGTCTACGACGCGCTGGTGCGCATGGCGCAGGACTTCTCGATGCGCGTGCCGCTGATCGACGGTCAGGGCAATTTCGGCTCGGTCGACGGCGACATGCCGGCGGCGATGCGCTACACGGAATCGCGCCTGACCAAGATCGCGCAGTCGCTGCTCGACGATCTCGACAAGGACACCGTCGACTTCCAGCCGAACTACGACAGCTCCGAGAAGGAGCCGTCGGTGCTGCCGGCGAAGTTTCCGAACCTGCTCGTCAACGGCGCCGGCGGCATCGCCGTGGGCATGGCGACCAACATCCCGCCGCACAATCTGGGCGAGGTCATCGACGCCTGCATCGCACTGACCGACAATCCGGCGCTGTCGATCGACGAGCTCAACCAGATCATTCCGGGGCCGGATTTCCCGACCGGCGGCATCATCCTCGGCCGCGCCGGCATTCGCTCGGCCTATCACACTGGCCGCGGCTCGATCGTGATGCGCGGCAAGGTGACGATCGACACCATCCGCAAGGACCGCGAGGCGATCCTGATCACGGAGATCCCGTACCAGGTCAACAAGGCCTCGATGGTCGAGCGCATCGCTGAACTGGTGCGCGAGAAGAAGATCGAGGGCATCTCCGATCTGCGCGACGAATCCGACCGCGACGGATTCCGCGTCGTCGTCGAGCTCAAGCGCGACGCCGTGCCGGACGTGGTGCTGAACCAGCTCTACAAGTTCACGCCGCTGCAGACCAATTTCGGCGCCAACATGGTGGCGCTGGACGGCGGCCGGCCGCAGACCATGAACCTCAAGGATCTGCTGAGCGTGTTCGTGGCCTTCCGCGAACAAGTGGTGACGCGGCGGACCAAGTTCCTGCTCAACAAGGCGCGCGACCGCGCCCACATCCTGGTCGGCCTCGCCATTGCGGTGGCCAACATCGACGAGATCATCCGCGTCATCAGGACCTCGCCCGATCCGAACACCGCGCGCGAAACCCTGATGTCGCGCGACTGGCCGGCGCAGGACGTGGCAGCGATGATCACGCTGATCGACGACCCGCGCCATCGCATCAATCCCGACGGCACCGCGCGGCTGTCGCTCGAGCAGGCCAAGGCCATTCTCGATCTGCGCCTGCAGCGACTCACTGCGCTCGGCCGGGAGGAGATCTCCGACGAGCTCGATAAGCTCGCCGTGGAGATCGCCGACTATCTCGACATCCTGCGCTCGCGCGCCCGCGTGCAGGACATCGTCAAGACCGAGCTGTCGGCGATCAAGGCCGAGTTCGCCACACCACGCCGCACCGTCATCGCCGAGCAGGAAGGCGAGATGGAGGACGAGGACCTGATCCAGCGCGAGGACATGGTCGTGACCGTGTCGCACGCCGGCTACACCAAGCGCGTGCCGCTGTCGGCCTATCGGGCGCAGCGCCGCGGCGGCAAGGGCCGCACCGGCATGCAGACCCGCGAGGAGGATTTCGTCAGCCGGCTGTTCGTGGCGTCAACGCATACGCCGGTGCTGTTCTTCTCGTCGCGCGGCCAGGTCTACAAGGAGAAGGTCTGGCGGCTGCCGATCGCAGCCCCCAACGGCCGCGGCAAGGCGCTGATCAACATCCTGCCGCTGGAGCAGGGCGAGCGCATCACCACGATCATGCCGCTGCCGGAGGATGAATCCTCCTGGGCCAATCTCGACGTGATGTTCGCCACGACCGGCGGCAATGTCCGCCGCAACAAGCTGTCGGATTTCGTCGATGTCCGCCGCTCCGGCATCATCGCGATGAAGCTCGACGAGGGCGAGGAGATCGTCAACGTCCAGATCTGCACCGAGCGTGACGACGTGCTGCTGACCGCGGCCGGCGGCCAGTGCATCCGCTTCCCGGTCACCGATGTGCGCGTGTTCACGGGCCGCACCTCGATGGGCGTGCGCGGCATGGCGCTCGCGGAGAGCGACAAGGTGATCTCGCTGTGCATCCTGCGCCATGTCGAGACCACCTCGGACGAGCGCACGGCGTATCTGAAGATGCGCCGCGCCATGTCGGGCGAGGCGACCACCGAGGAGCCGGTCGAGGCGGAGGGCGAGGAGGCGGCCGCGGGCGCGATCCAGCTGTCGCAGGAGCGCTATGTCGAGATGTCGGCGCAGGAGCAGGTGGTGCTGACCGTCTCAGTCAACGGCTACGGCAAGCGCACCTCGTCCTACGAGTACCGCACCACTGGTCGCGGCGGCAAAGGCATCGTTGCGATGTCGGTCAACAACCGTAACGGCAAGCTGGTCGCCTCATTCCCGGTCGAGGACAGCGACCAGATCATGCTGGTGACCGACAAGGGTCAGCTGATCCGCTGCCCGGTCGACGGCATCCGCATTGCCGGCCGCTCCACCCAGGGCGTCATCGTGTTCAACACCGCCGACGACGAGCATGTCGTCTCGGTCGAGCACATCGGCGAGGAGGCGGAGAATGGCAATGGCGCGGCAGAGCCGGCGAATGGAGAGTAAGGGCGAATAGCAAGCAGGGCGTAGCGACTAGGGGACGAATCGGGCTCGGCCTATTCGCTATTCGCTATTCGCTATTCGCTATTCGCTATTCGCGATCCCTCACGGCGTCCGCTCGACACCGACGATCCGCGCCTCGCGGATCGTCGACTTCGTGCCGGCGCCGCGCAGGCAGGACGCTTCGAAGTTCGGCCATGCCTGATGCGAGCAGTCGCGGCCAATCGGGCGGAAGTCGAGGCGGTCGCCCTTGGCCAGCGGCTGCGGCACGCTGGCGTTCACCTCGGGGGCGAGGCCGGGCAGGACGGTGAGGGCGGCAGCCACGAAGCCGGCCGCTGCAACGGCTGAAAGCGCTTTGATCATGACGGTCCCTGTGGTTGGGCCGTTCGGCCCGTCGTTCGTTAAGGATTTGATAACCACTTCGGGTTTCGAGACGCTTTCGCGCAGCGAACGAATTGGTTTCGTGTCCCGGCCGATGTGTTTCGTGGCTCAAGTTCCGAGGAAATAATCGCGGTACGGGGCTGCAGTTCCGGGGGGCCATCGTCGCAGCACCGCATGGGCTATGGGTCGCGGCGGCTATCACAGCCGCGCCGGGGCTGACGCCGGCGGCTTGCCGGCCTGTTCCGGCCGGTATAGGACGGACGCATGCAACGCATTGCGCTATATCCGGGCTCGTTCGATCCCGTCACCAACGGCCATGTCGACGTGGTCCGGCAGGCCGTTCACCTCTGCGACAAGCTCATCGTCGCGGTCGGCGTGCATCACGGTAAGAAGCCGCTGTTTTCGACCGAGGAGCGGCTGGCGATGGCTCATGAGGTGTTCGGCCCGGTCGCGGCCGCCGCCGGCTGCGCCTTCGAGGCTTCGACCTATGACAATCTCACGGTGACGGCAGCGCAGAAGGCGGGCGCGATCCTGATGATCCGCGGCCTGCGCGACGTCAAAGATTTCGACTATGAGATGCAATTGGCGGGCATGAACCAGATCATGGCACCGTCGATCCAGACGGTGTTCGTGCCGGCCTCGGTGTCGGTCCGCCCGATCAACGCGAGCCTCGTCCGCCAGATCGCCGCCATGGGCGGGGAGATCTCGCATTTCGTGCCGCCGTCGGTGGTGGCTCCCTTGAAAGCCAAATTCGCCTGACATCAGTCGGCCGACGCCTGCGTGCGTCAGGTCGTCGACTTTCGCGTTTCCTCTCATCCTTTCGGAGTTGCCATGATCCGCGCTTTCGCCTTCGTCTTCGCGCTTGTGTTCGCCGTGCCGGCGCTGGCGCAATCGCTGCCCGCCGGCCTCGACAAGCAGAACGCGCTGGTGATCGACACCACCAAGGGCCGCATCGTCATCAAGCTGCGCACCGATCTCGCGCCCCAGCACGCCGAGCGGCTGAAGACGCTCGCGCGCGAGGGCTTCTACAACAACGTGCCGTTCCACCGCGTGATGGACGGCTTCATGGCGCAGACCGGCGACGGCCAGAACTTCAACGGCACCGGCGGCTCGAAATACCCGAACCTGAAGCAGGAGTTTTCGCAGACGCCGTTCAAGCGTGGCACCGTCGGCATGGCGCGGCGCGGCGACAGCGTCGACTCCGCCAACTCGCAGTTCTTCATCTGCTTCGGCGACGCGTCGTTCCTCAACAACCAGTACACCGTCGTCGGCGAGGTCGTGCAAGGCATGGACGTCGTGGACAAGCTGAAGAAGGCGCCTCCGGGCTCGGCGGGGGGCGCCGTGACCGACCCCGACAAGATGGTCAAGGTCCAGGTCGCGTCCGATATCAAGTAAGCGGACAGAGCAGGGGCACCCCGGCTTCGTGCCCGGGTTCCGCTCGCGGCTTAAGGAACCCTTTGCCACGCATGGCCCGCCGGATCGACAGGCCGGGCGGCTTCAGCTTTAAGCGCGTTGGGTCTATTCTGGACCCGCATCGCCCCGGGCCTCGTTATGCCCGGAGTGCCGTCAGGAGGGGTGGCGGCCGCACATGAGAAGGCGCCGCGACATGTCAGAGTCCGGACTGTCCGTCGTCCTGCCCCTCATCAATTCAACCAAAACCGAGAGACCAGAATGGCTGCGACCGAAAATACCTTGATCCTCGAGACCACCCAGGGCCCCGTCACCATCGAGATGCGGCCCGATCTCGCGCCCGGCCATGTCGCGCGCATCAAGGAGCTCGTCCGCGAGGGCTTCTATGACGGCATCGTCTTCCACCGCGTGATCGACGGCTTCATGGCGCAGACCGGCTGTCCGCAGGGCACCGGCATGGGCGGCTCCGGCAAGAAGCTGAAGGCCGAGTTCAACGCCGAGCCGCACGTCCGCGGCACCGCCTCGATGGCCCGCGCCGCCAACCCGGATTCCGGCGACAGCCAGTTCTTCATCTGCTTCGACGACGCCCGCTTCCTGGACAAGCAGTACACCGTCTGGGGCAAGGTCACCGAGGGCATGGAGAACGTCGACAAGATCAAGCGCGGCGAGCCGGTGCAGAACCCGGACAAGATCGTCAAGGCGTACATGGCTGCTGACGCGGCGTAAGCTTTCGCTTCACAAAAGGTGTCATGCCCCGCGAAGGCGGGGCATCCAGTACTCTCAGTCGGCTCATGTTACAAAGATCGTGAGTACTGGATCGCCCGCCTGCGCGGGCGATGACCGAGGGGCTCATGCGCACCGACCTGTTCGATTTTCATCTCCCTCCTGAAAACATCGCGCTGCGGCCGGCGAGCCCGCGCGAGTCCGCGCGCATGCTGGTGGTGCAGGGCGACGGCGTGCTGCGCGACCGCACCGTCGGCGATCTGCCGGACTGGCTGGAGCCGGGCGATCAGCTCGTCGTCAACGACACCAAGGTGATCGCCGCCCAGCTCTCCGGCCGGCGCATCAGCCGCGAGACCGAGGCCAAGATCGAGGCGACCTTGATCAAGCGGCTCGACGGCTCGCGCTGGCAGGCGCTGGTGCGGCCGGCGAAGAAACTCGCGCCAGGGGACACGATCCGCTTCGGCAATGAGGGCAAGGTCTGCTTCCTGGGCCATCTCGATGCCACCGTCGAGGCCAAGGGCGAGGAGGGCGAGGTGACGCTGTCCTTCGTCTTTCATGGCCCGGCGCTCGATCAGGCGATCGCCGATCTCGGCCGCCCACCGCTGCCGCCCTATATCGCCGGCAAGCGGCCGGCCGATGAGCAGGACGCCGCCGACTATCAAACGATGTTCGCGGCCAAGGAAGGCGCGGTGGCTGCGCCGACCGCGGGGCTGCATTTCACGCCCACCCTGGAGCAACGCCTGCGCGAGCGTGGCGTCGGGCTGCAGCGCGTCACCCTGCATGTCGGCGCCGGCACGTTCTTGCCTGTGAAGGTCGACGACACCGAGGGGCACCGCATGCATGCGGAGTGGGGCAGTCTGTCGGCCGAGACCGCGGCGGCGCTGAACGAGGCCCGCGCCAAGGGCGGCCGCATCGTCGCCGTCGGCACCACCTCGATGCGGCTCTTGGAGAGCGCGGCGCTCTCCGACGGCACCCTCGCGCCGTTCGAGGCGGAGACCTCGATCTTCATCACGCCCGGCTACCGCTTCCGCGCCGTCGACATCCTGATGACCAACTTCCACCTGCCACGCTCGACCCTGTTCATGCTGGTCTCGGCGTTCGCGGGGCTGGAGACGATGCAGGCGGCCTACAAGCATGCGATTAGCAGCGGCTACCGGTTCTATTCGTATGGCGATGCGTGCTTGCTGTTCCGGCAACAGGACGAGCGGATCGTCGAGCCGTAGGATCTCTCCGTCGTCATTCCGGGGCATCGCGCAGCGATGAGCCCGGAATCCATAATCACGAGCGGTCGTTGTCTGGAAGACGAGCGCCACATCAACCTCGCGCTACATCACCGCCTGTGGCTATGGATTCCGGGCTCGCGCTGCGCGCGCCCCGGAATGACGGCTGAGAGGGGAGCCTGCAGGTCATTGTGAAGGCCGGCCTGTCACGGCACGTTCCGGTGTCATTCCCCGCGAAAGCGGGGAATCCAGTACGCCGTGGTGCATCAGCTGATCACAGGCCGGTGAGTACTGGATCAGCCGCTTTCGCGAGTGATGACAGCTTGGGAGGCGCCAGCGCGTGGCCGCCTCACGCCATCGCCCGCTCCGGCAGCAGCTCCGCGATCTGCACCGCATTCAGCGCCGCGCCCTTCAGCAGCTGGTCGGCGGCGACGAACATCGCGATCGAGTGGCCGGACGGATCCGACAGATCCTTCCTGATGCGGCCGACCAGCACGTCGTCCTGGCCCGAGGCGTCGACCGGCATCGGGAAGTAGTTCTTGGCGCGGTCGTCGACGATGCGCACGCCCGGCGCGGTCGCCAGGATGCGGCGGACCTCGTCTTCTGTGATCGGCTTCTCGCATTCGAACGTGATGGCCTCGCAATGCGCGCGCAGCACCGGCACGCGGACGCAGGTCACGCCGATCGCGATGCCCTCGTCCTCGAAGATCTTGCGGGTCTCGTTGATGACCTTGGTCTCTTCGTCGTTGTAGCCGGTGTCGGGATCGATGGCGGTGTTGTGGCTGAACAGGTTGAAGGCGAACGGATGCGGCATCACCTTGGGCGCATAGACCTGGCCGTTGAGGTTGGCGCGGGTCGACTGCACCAGCTCGTCCATCGCCGCCGCACCGGCGCCGCTGGCGGCCTGGTACGTCGAGATGATCACGCGCTTGATGCGGTTCTGCTGGTGGATCGGCCACAGCGGCACCAGCGCCGTGATCGCCGCGCAGTTCGGATTGGCGATGATGCCCTTGTGGTCGCGGATGCGGCGCGCGTTGATCTCGGGGATCACCAGCGGCACGTTCGGGTCCATGCGGAAGGCCGAGGAATTGTCGACCACGACGGCGCCGGAGCGCACGGCGATCGGCGCGAACTTCTTGGAGATGCCGCTGCCGGCCGAGAACAGCGCGATGTCGACGCCCTCGAACGAGCGCTCATTGAGCTCCTCGATGACGATGGTCTGGCCGCGGAAGGTGAGGGTCTGACCGGCCGAGCGAGCGCTCGCCAGCGCCTTCAGCCGGCCGACACGGACGCCGCGGCGGTCCAGGGTGGCGATGAACTCGGCGCCGACGGCGCCGGTGACGCCGACGATGGCAATGGTAGGATCTTGGCGGGAATCTTGGGGCACGTCTCAGGTCTCCAGGTGAAATTTGGGCATAAAAAAAGCCCCGGACCTTCATCAGGCGGGGCTTCGGTTCGAAGATGGTCGCGATCGAGGTCGATTACGCGCGCACGCCTCCCGAGTCCCCCTGGGGCTTGGTGGTTTTCGTGGTGCGTTTGGTCGAGGTCGACATGGCGCGGGACCATAGGGGCGGTCGGTTCCGCCGTCAACGGCCGTTATCGGCGAAAACCGTGCCATCGCGGTTGAAACGCGTATCGTCCTGACGCAATAAGCCGGTCATGAGCTCCCCGGCGACCGAACTTCCCAACCATTTCGAACTCCTCGGCACGGACGGCGCGGCCCGCACCGGCCGGCTGACGACGCCGCATGGCGTGGTCCGGACGCCAGCCTTCATGCCGGTCGGCACGGCAGGCGCGATGAAGGGCATCCACTGGCGCGACGTGCGCGAGGCCGGCGCCGACATCGTGCTCGGCAACACCTATCATCTGATGCTGCGTCCCACGGCCGAGCGGATCGCAGCGCTCGGCGGCCTGCAGCGCTTCACCGGCTGGGGCGGACCGATGCTGACGGATTCCGGCGGCTTCCAGGTGATGTCGCTGTCGGCCCTGCGCAAGGTCACCGAGCAGGCGGTGACGTTCCGCTCGCATATCGACGGCGCCAAGATCGAGCTGTCGCCGGAGCGCGCCATCGAGGTGCAGCGCCTGCTCAACTCCGACATCGCGATGCAGCTCGACGAATGCGTGCGGCTGCCGGCCGAGCCCGCCGACATCGAGCGCGCGATGCGGCTGTCGCTGCGCTGGGCCGAGCGCTGCCGCCGCGCCTTCGAGAGCGCACCTCCTGGCTACATGCTGTTCGGCATCGTGCAGGGCGGCGACGTGCCGGCGCTGCGCCTGGCCAGCGCACAGGCGCTGGTCGAGATCGGCTTTCACGGCTATGCGATCGGCGGCCTCGCCGTCGGCGAGCCGCAGGCGGTTATGCTCGAGATGATCGAGGCCACCGTGCCGGCGCTGCCGGCCGACCGGCCGCGCTATCTGATGGGCGTCGGCACGCCCGATGACCTGCTGGAGTCGGTCAGGCGCGGCGTCGACATGTTCGACTGCGTGCTGCCGACCCGCAACGGCCGCCACGGCGTCGCCTATACGCGCTTCGGGCCCGTCAATCTGCGCAATGCCCGCCACGCCGATGATCCGCGTCCGCTGGACGAGGAGAACTCGTGGGCGCCGGCGCGGACCTATTCGCGGGCCTATCTGCACCATCTGATCAAGGCTGGCGAGGCGCTCGGGGCAACGCTGCTGTCAGAGATCAACATCGCCTATTTCCAGCAATTGATGGCCGGACTGCGCGAGGCCATCGCGCAGGGGCACTTCACCGATTTCTATGAGCGCACCAAGGCGGATTGGGCGCGCGGCGACATCGCACCGCGTGCCGGCTAAGGGCGACCGGTAGCGCCTCCAGCGCATTGTGGTCGGAAAGTTTGGGGAATCTGCTGGCGATGCCTGGTACCGTTCGACGCGATGGCATCAACATCGCGTCGTGGAACGTTCCTGCGGCGCTACGGTTCAGTTGCAGACGAAGCGGCTCTTTACGGAATGCTTGGTGACGAAGCCGTAGCCGCAGGTGTCGCAGGTCCAGAGATAGCTGATCGCATTGTCGGCCAGATACGCCGATGCTTCCGCAGCTATCATGGAGTCGGCGCAGACCGGGCATGTCGGCAGATCGCAACCGCGCGGATCGGGGCGGGGCGACGCGGTCGACATGAGATCAGCGAGTGCTGACATAGTGACCTCCTGGGCGATCTCTTTGTTGTCGTTTTCTGCTTGAATGGCTTCTGCTTGAAAGGCGTCGATGCGGACGTGTCGCGTTTCGAACTGATCTGGCTTCCGGGCAAATCCGCCCGGCAAATCCGACTCGTCAACGCATCCGATGATCAATGCCCTCGAAGTCTCAACTCGTCCAACTTCCAACGGGTCTGACGTCCGTCACACAAAGAGTTTGTCTGGTGGTCTCTTCTTGTACGATCCAATTTCGGATTGTCGGTTCTACGCGAGCGATGTTCTGCAGCACAATCCTTTTGCTTCTACCACTCCCAAGATGACATCTTGCTGATATCCCTGGGACCGCAGCCGGGGTCGCACCGTGAATCTCCGCCCTACTGAAGTCTAACATACACCGAGTTTGTTGACCTTGTCGCAACACAAATGCGTTGGTTTTGCGCAATTTAACGACGACTTGTTGTGCGCCGCGATGATCAGGCGATCTCGTAAACGTGCTTGCGCAGCGCAACAAGCTCGCTGAAGATGGTCAGAAGCATTGGCGATATCGCGCCGAAGCGCGCAAGGAGTGATTTCATGGACGCATCAGCTGCGGCACAACGTCCCGGACGCGGGCGCATATTTGATTCAATTGTCGATGCGTTTGGCAATACGCCGATTGTGCGACTGCGAAAGCTGCCGGAGCAGCACGGCGTCAAGGCGGCCATTCTCGCCAAGCTGGAATACTTCAATCCCGCCGCAAGCGTGAAGGATCGCATTGGCGTCGGCATGATCCTGGCGATGGAAGAGGCCGGCGTGCTCAAGCCGGACACGGTGCTGATCGAGCCGACGTCGGGCAATACCGGGATTGCGCTCGCCTTCGTGGCGGCCGCGCGCGGCTACAAGCTGAAACTGGTGATGCCGGAATCCATGTCGCTCGAGCGGCGCAAGATGCTCGCCTTCCTTGGCGCGGAGATCGTGCTGACGCCGGCGGCGCAGGGCATGAAGGGCGCGATCGCAACCGCCGAGGAGCTGTTGCGAACCACACCGAACTCAGTGATGCCTCAGCAGTTCAAGAACCTCGCCAATCCCGAGATCCACCGCCGCACCACGGCCGAGGAGATCTGGAATGACACCGCCGGCAACATCGACATATTCGTCGCCGGCGTTGGCACCGGGGGCACCATCACCGGCATCGGTCAGGTGCTCAAGTCACGCAAGCCCGGCGTGAAAGTGGTCGCGGTGGAGCCGGAGGAAAGCCCGGTGCTGTCCGGCGGCCAGCATTCGCCGCACAAGATCCAGGGCATCGGGGCTGGCTTCGTGCCGGATATCCTGGATCGCTCGGTCATCGACGAGATCGTCAAGATCAACAGCGCGACCGCGATCGAGACCTCGCGCGCGCTGGCGCGCAACGAGGGCATTCCAGCCGGCATCTCATCGGGTGCGGCGATTGCGGCGGCGATCGAACTCGGCAAGCGGCCGGAGAATGCCGGCAAGACGATTCTGGCGATCGTGCCGTCGTTCTCGGAACGCTATCTGTCCACGGCGTTGTTCGAGGGGATCTGATCATGGCCGATCAACCGCGACGTCCGCGCACGCTGGCCGACGCCCGTACCGAAGCGGAGGCCGCATTCAAGAAGGTCACCACCAAGCCAGTGGAGGCGCCGCCGAAGAAGGCGGCGGTGCCCGGCGTACGGGAGCAAGTGACCTTGCGGATCGATCAGGACGTGCTGGAGCACTTCCAATCGGGCGGACCGGGCTGGCAGGACCGCATCAATGCGGCCCTGCGCAAAGCGGCGGGCTTGTAGCCGAACAGCAACGTGCCTGGCTGAACGCCAGGCGCTTCTCATCGACAAGCTCCAGATCGTGCCGATCCGACCCCGAACCTGTCTCGGATGTTGTGCGGCCGGATGATCGGCTCCGGTTACCATCCACGCTGACACAAGCAGATGACACCGGCGTCTTCGCTGGATCGTGCCTGGCCCGCGGTGGTAGTTTTGCATCGCGCACGTCTGGATAGAACTTTTTCTTCTCACCGCGCCGTTCTTGATCTATCGTCATCTCACGCTGTTTTTCCAACTCTCTTGCGTTTCCCCACCCGGTGAAGCGGCGACATCGCGCGGAGCGAGCCTCGTCGCGGGTCGTCTGTGATGCCGGAATTGTCCCGACTGTGCGATTTCGACGCCTCTCCGGGAGTGTTTCATGAGCGCCGATGCTGAGCCGCCGCTCCGTGTGCTGCTCGTCGAGAGTAGTCGGGCGAGCGGGCAGTCGGTGCGTGATGCGATCACCGACCCCGCGATGATGGACGACTGTGAATTGTTGCCTGTTGCAACAGTTGCCGAAGCGCAAGTCATCATGGCGCACCAGCCGATCGACGTGGTCGTGCTGGACATCGGCGATTCCGACGTCCACGGCGTGTCCGGCGTCGGGGATCTCAGAGCGGCTGGTCAGGCGATCCCGATCATTGTCGTCAATGGGCCGGCCAGCGCCGAGGCCGCGCGAGCTTATGCCGAGGCTGGAGCTCGTGACTACCTTTCCAGCGCGGATGCCGGACCTTCGTCGCTGCGCCGCGCAGTGATCTACGCGACCGGCCGGCGCCGCCAGGATCGTATCGAGGACAACAGGCGCTCGCTTGCCAACGACCGCGGCATGTCCTCGGCCGGCCGCGCGACCAGCGTCACGGCGCAACTGGCAGGACATGGTTCGATCCGGGAGCGCAAGCCCGCGGCCTTCGGGACTCTCGTAGAGCAATATCTGAGCCTGTTTCACGAATACCTGGACCCTCCCGCCGATCCTCACATCCGTCCGCTCTCCACGATGGAGAGGATTGCGACATCGATCGGCGATGAGGGCGGCGGGCCGCGCGATCTTCTCGACCTCCACGTCGTCGCGCTCGAGAGGGCGATCGGCGGAACGACGGTCGAGCGGACGAGCACGCTGGTGTTCGAAGGCAGGTTGCTTGCGATCGAGATGATGGGACTTCTGGTCGACTACTACCGGCTCGGACATCGACGCCGCATCGCACCGGGAGATAGGGCATGACCCTGCAACTCGGATTGTTCATCACCGGTCAGACATCGAACTCGCTGCGTGCGATGGAGAACCTGCGCAGAATTTTCCAGCAGGAGCTGAACATCCCCTGCGAGATCGACATTATCGATGTGCTGGAATATCCGCAGATCGCCGAAGACGAGAAAATCGTCGCGACACCCACGCTGGTGAAGCGCCATCCCGGCCCAGTGCGAAAGATCATTGGCGATCTCAGCGATACCAGGAAGGTCCTCCTTGGACTCGGGATCCTCCAGGATTCATCCGCAGTGCGCCTTGGAAAGGAGGAGGGGTCAGGGAATGATCGGGACTAGGGCTGTCGAACTCGAAAAGTTGCGGACGGGGATCGCCGGATTCGACCAGATTTCGAACGGCGGCCTGCCGCTCAATCGAAGCACGCTGGTCGCCGGCACGGCGGGCAGCGGAAAAACCGTGTTTGCGCTGCAGTTCCTCGTCATGGGCGTGCAAGCCTGCGCCGAGCATGGCGTCTGCGTCACCTTCGAGGAGGCTCCGGAAGACCTGATGCGCAACGTCGCCTCCTTCGGCTGGGACTTCGAGGCGATGAACAGGAACGGCCAGATCGCGATCGTCGACGCCACGCCGGAGCAGGGCGAAGAGATGCTCGAGGCCGGCAGCTACGATCTCTCGGCATTGATGGCCCGCATCGAGAATGCGATTCGCAAGGTCAACGCCAAGCGGGTGGTGTTTGATTCCGTCGGCGCGCTGTTTCCGCAGTTCTCCGACGCCAATGTGGTGCGTCGCGAACTGCACCGGATCGCAAGCGCGCTGCGGCTGCTCGGCGTCACCACGATCATCACCATGGAGCGCCTCGCCGAGGACGGCGGGCTGGCGCGTTTTGGCGTCGAGGAGTTCGTCGCCGACAACGTCCTGGTGCTCCGCAACCGGCTCGAGCAAGAGAAGCGGAGGCGGACGATCGAGATCCTCAAATTCCGCGGCGCCACGCATCAGAAGGGCGAGTATCCGTTCACGGTCGATCACGCCGAGGGCGTCGCGATCATTCCGTTGTCGGCGATCGAGCTGAAGCAGCGCTCGAGCGATCTCCGGGTGTCCTCCGGCGTGCCCGAACTCGATCAGATGTGCGGCGGCGGCTTCTACCGGGATTCCATCATCCTGGTGAGCGGCGCCACCGGCACCGGCAAGACCCTGATGGTGACGCACTACCTCAAGGCCGCCATCGAGCGTGGCGAACGTGCGCTGCTGATCGCGGCGGAGGAGAGCCGCGAGCAACTGACCCGCAATGCCTCCAACTGGAACGTGGACTTCGATTCAGCCGAGAAGGACGGTCTTCTCCGCATCATTGCAAGATACCCCGAGACCATGGGTCTGGAGGATCACCAGCTCTACATCCAGCGGGAGATCAACGAGTTTCGGCCGAGCCGGCTGGGGGTGGACAGTCTGTCGGCGTTCGAGCGTGCGGGCTCGCCGAAATCCTATCGGGAATTCGTCATCGCCCTGACCAGCCATATCAAGAAGGTCGGTCTCACCGGTCTCTTCACCAACACGACGTCGATGCTGATGGGCGGCGAGTCGATCACCGAGACCCACATCTCCACCATCACCGACATGATCGTGCTGCTGCGCTACGTCGAGCTCTACGGCATGATGCGGCGGGGCCTGGCGATCCTGAAGATGCGCGGGACGCAGCATGACAAGGATATTCGAGAGTACGTCATCGACGGTCACGGCATGCATCTGGTCGCGACCTTCCGCGACGTCCACGGAATTCTGACGGGGGCTCCCACCTACATGTTCGCGCGGGAGCGCGAACATCTCGCAGAGATGTTTGCCAGACCACCGAGCGAGCTCTAGGCAGGGACGTCAGGAATGCACGCATCACCCTACCGAGTGCTGGTGATTGGTGGCGAGTCCGTGCCGGTGTTGCTCGCGCCGGCAGGTGAGGGCGGGAGCAGAGCCGGGGTCGACCTCAGCCAGGTGGCGACGATCGCCGAGGCGCGTAGCAAGCTCGAGACCGGCTCCTACGACACCATCCTGATGAGCCTGACGTCCTCCCAGGCGGTTGCTGCGCTCCCGGAGGACCTGCATGCGCTGGCTTCCGCGAGCCCGGTGCTGCTCTACAATCCGGCTGCGGCTGATGCGCGCGGCAAAGCCGGTGCTGCCGGCCTCGGGCTGCCACTCGTCGCGTCCGCGACCCACGCCTCTCAGGCTGAAGGTCCTCGTCACTTCGGGCAGTTGCTGGAGGCGGTGCCGGACGCGCTGATCGTCACCAATCAGGCCAACGAGGTCGCATTCGTCAATCGGGCGGCCCATGAGCTGTTCGGCAAGGCGCGCGACGACTTCATCGGTGAACGCGTGAGCTTCGCGGTCCGCGAAGGCGAGATTTCGGAGATCGAGGTCTATCGAGGCAAGGATGTTCGGCGCTGCGAGCTGCGCGTGTCACGATGCGAATGGGAGGGGGCTCCGGCCCAGCTTCACCTCATCCAGGACGTGACCGAGCAGAAGCGGCTCAACGAGGAGCTTCGGCAGTCTCAGAAGATGGAGGCGGTCGGCGTGCTCGCCGGCGGCATCGCGCACGACTTCAACAACCTTCTCGTGGTGATGATGGTCTATGCCGAGATGCTGCGCGAGGAATGCCAGGGCGACGATCCCCGCCTGCCCGATGTGATGGAGCTCATCAAGGCGGTCGATCGCGGGCGCGACCTGACGCGGCAGCTGCTCGCCTTTTCGCGCAAGCAGCCGGCGACGCTCACCTTGCTCGATCTCGGCACCACCTTGTCGGATCTGCAGAAGATGTTCAGCCGGCTGCTGCCGAGCAACATCGAGATCAGCACTGCTGTCGAGGAGCAGAGCTGGCCCGTCATCGCGGATCGGGTGCAGATCGAGCAGCTCATCATGAACCTGGCGCTCAATGCCCGCGATGCGATGCCCTCAGGCGGCCGGCTGACGATCGTCGTGGCCAACCGGACCATCCAGCGCAGTGACGAGGGCATGGAGGCGGGTGACTACGTCATGATGACGGTGAGCGACACCGGCACCGGCATTCCGCCCGAGGATCTCGAGCACATCTTCGATCCGTTCTTCACGACCAAGGTGCGCGGCGGCGGCACCGGCCTCGGACTTGCGACCTGCTACGGCATTGTGAAGCAGGCGGGCGGCAGCATTGCCGTGAGGAGCACGATCGGCGAGGGAACCAGCTTCGTCGTGCTGCTGCCGCGTGCGAACGAGACGATCCAGACCAAGGCCGCGCCGGCGCCTCTGGTTCGGGAGGCCCGGGGCGGCGAGCGGATCCTGCTTGTCGAGGACAATTCGCTCGCCCAACGCGCAACCGCCTCGATGCTGCAGCGTGCAGGCTATTCGGTTCGGTCCACGTCCAATGGCGAAGAGGCGCTGCGCTTTCTTCACCATCATGCTGACGCGGTGGATCTGGTCTTGAGCGATGTGGTCATGCCGCTGCTCAGCGGGCCGGAGCTCGCCCGGCAGCTCGCGGTGTCGCATCCTGATCTGCCGATCCTTTTCATGACCGGCTACTCGAATGATCCCATCATCGCCGATGCCGGCGAGCATCGCATCGGCGGCCGGCCGACGATCATGAAGCCGTTCAAGCGCGAGGAACTGCTGGCCTTCATCGGCGACGCCATCGATCGCAAACGTGGCGCCGAGGCCGGCTGATACGACCGACCGGCGGATGCGTCCGAGCTGTCGAAGCGCCGTCTGATATGCCGAATGATCCGGCTGCAGCGAGGCTCGATATTGCGGCAGCCCAGCAAAAAGGCCCGTGCCTTGTGGCACGGGCCGGGAAGCTTTTCCGCTCAGGTGGTGGTCAGCGGCGCAGCGCGCTGCCGAGCACGCCGCCCATCATGCCGCCGATGAAGGCCGCGCCG
>NZ_CAFI01000491.1 GCF_000239775.1 Bradyrhizobium sp. ORS 375 | reverse complement strand
GGAGCCGGCGCGGGCGTCGCGTTGCTCTCGACCGGCGGTGCCGGGCGCGGGCCGCCGGCACCCGGGACGAACGAGAAATCCTCCGCCAGCGACGACGAGATCCACGGCACCTGCTCGCTGCGCGAGGCGCGGGTGACGCCGACACGGGTGCGGTTCAGCGTCTCCTCGGCGGTGAGGTCGGGAACGCGGATCTCCTTCAACAGCTCCTGCACGAACAGGCTGCGGTCGCGGCCAGTATCGGACACGACGGAGGACAGCGCGGCCGAATACATGACCAGGGTACCGCTCGGTGCAATCACCGGCGCGAGGCCTGAGGACGCGGTCCGGAACCTCCGCTCATAGGGATTGCGCCGGGAGGCATCGAGCAGCGCGATCTTCACGCCGGCGCCGCGGCTGTTGATCTCCTGCAGCACCTGCTCGAGGCTGATGCCGTCGCGGCGCACATCGGCCTCCTGCCAGATCTGCGCATCGATCGGGATCATGTAGCTGGTGCGGCTCGACTGAATGCCGTAGCCGGAGAAGAACAGCAGCGCCACCGAGCCCGGCTTGATCTTGCCGTAGAGCCGCTCGAGCGCGCGGCGCATCGTATCTCCAGACGCATTCTCCAGCGTCTCGACGGCGAAGCCGTCGCGCTTCAGCTCGTCGGTCAGATCGCGCGCGTCGTTGATCGGTTCCTTCAGCGGCGCCTCGGCATCGGGATATTTGGCATTGCCGATGACGAGGGCGAAGCGGTCGCCGGCGGCGTGCGCGGGCCGGGAGACCCCGACCGACGTGGCGACGGAGACCATCAAGGCGAGCAGAAACAGCAGGCGGAAAGTCATCACGATGGCGGTCCAGCGGTCCAGCAAACAGGCGCCGTCCAGCTTGCGCCGCGGCGACATTAACCCACGCGTCAGGCATTATCAAATCGCCGTGACGACACGTCAACTGCTTGCGGCAGCTGAAGAATCCTCGCGAGCGGCAGCCGCTGACGACAGCATCTCGCGATCCCTTCGTTCGACGACGCGACCGACCATGCAGCGATACCGGCGCCTTGTAATGTGAGAAGCCTCACGCTGTGTCGTCGCCGGGGCGGCCCCGGTTCGATCGCACCGCGGTTGACCTTGGTCGGAGCCGGTGGCTCGATGACACGAGACCCGATCCACAACAAGCCAGCCAACGGGACGACATCATGGGGAACGCCGCCGAGATCTACGCACTGCGCTATGCCACGATGGGCTCGCGCAGCCTGCAGATGAACTTCCTGCAGCCCGATCCGCACGACACCACGGCGCAGGACCTCGACTATTTCGTCTGGCTGATCCGCACGCCCGGTCGCGACCTCCTGGTCGACACCGGCTTCAATGCCGCGGAGGCGCAGGCCCGCAACCGCAAGCTCACCCGCAATCCGGTCGACGCGCTCGAGGCGTTCGGCGTCCGTGCCGCCGACATCCGCGACATCATCGTCACGCATCTGCACTACGACCACGCCGGCAATCTCGACCGTTTTCCGAACGCCCGCTTCCACCTGCAGGAGCGCGAAATGGCCTATGCGACGGGCCGCTGCATGTGCAACGGCCTGCTGCGCCACCCGTTCTCGGTCGAGCACGTCACCACCATGGTGCGCCACGTCTATGGCGAGCGCGTCACCTTCCACAATGGCGACGGCGAGATCGCGCCCGGCGTCACCGTGCACCGGGTCGGCGGCCATTCCGACGGGCTGCAGGTGGCGCGCGTCGAGACCGCGCGCGGCCCGGTCGTGCTGGCCTCCGACGCCGCGCATTACTACGCCAATCTGCAGCGCCGCAGCCCGTTTCCGATCGTCTACAACATCGGCGACATGGCGCAGGGCTGGGAGACCATCGAGCGTCTGGCGGGACATCCGGATCGATTCATTCCGGGGCACGATCCGCTGGTGACGGAGCTGTATCCGCGCGTCAGCGAAGCGGCGGATGCCTACGCGCTGCATGTGGCGCCGAAGCGGTCGTTTGCGACGTGATAACTCTCGCCAAGCCAAAGCTTCGATGACCGCGCAGCGCTCGTCAGCGTCGGGAGCGCCTTTGCGCAGCCTACGGCAGGGTTAGTTGATCACCCACCGCTGTCGTCCCGGCCTTGAGCCGGGACCCATACTCCGCGGCTCTTGTGGTGAGCAGGATGCGACGCCGCGCCTGCCTCGAATTGCGTCCTGTGGTTATGGGTCTCGGCTCAAGGCCGGGACGACGGCGGAGATTGCCGATGCGACCAGGCTCTATTGAAGCCGGATGGCGGGCCGCAATGAAGCTCACCACTCACCGCAGCTCCACCGTTGCCTTCTTGGACAGGTGCTGGCCGAGGAAGGTCGCGTCCCAGTTGGTCAGTCTCACGCAGCCGTGGGATTCGGTCTTGCCGACCTTGGAGGGCTCGGCGGTGCCGTGGATGCCGTAGCCCTGGCCGATGGACAGGCCGATCCAATAGGCGCCGACGGGATTGTTCGGACCGGGCTTGATGTCGAACGGCTTGCGCGCCTTGACGCCCTTGAACTTGTAGTCGGGATTGTAGCGGTAGTTCGGGTTGGCATCGATCGACTCGACCTTGAAGCTGCCGATCGGCGTCGGCTTGTCGTCGCTGCCGACGGTGGCCGGAAACACCGCGACGCGGTTGCCGTCCTTGTCGAAGGCCTGCACGGTCTCGGCCTGCTTGTCGATGTCGAGGCGGGTGATCTCCGGCACCGTCTCGTTGGGCTTGATGACGTTGGCGACGGCGATCTCCTCGCCGGCCTTGTCGAAGCTGCTCTTGGGATTGAGGGCTTTGAGCAGCGCCTCGCTCATGTGGAACTTCTCGGCCAGCGCCTCGCGCGGCGAGGTGTAGCCGAGCCGCGGCAGGTCCTTCATGTCCTCCATGTGCCGCGGCAGCTTCTTGAGGAACGGACCCTTCAAATCGTCGCGGGTGATCTTGGTGGTGACGATCGCCGGCGCCTGATCCTGGCGCAGCGCGTCCCACAGCTCCGGCGTCAGCTTCGATCCGCTGGCGAGGCCCTTGGCGGTCGCGAACGCGGCCAGCGCCTTGCGGGCATTGTCGCCGAAGCGGCCGTCGATCTCGCCGGGCGAGACATGAGCACGGTCGAGCAGCACCTGGGCGCGGATCGCCACCGGATCCATCTTGTCCTCGGCGGGCGGCCGGTTGCGCAGCTCGGCGCCGTTGACCGCATCCGCGGTGAGCTCCGCAGCGCGCGCCGGGATCGCGAGCGTCGCGAGGAGCAGGAGCGGTATCCAGAGCCGATGCATGATGATGATCCCAAACGGATAGGACGGCATCAACGTGGCGGCTGCGGATAAGTTCGGCCGGTGCGCGAGCGGGCGATGAACGTCGCCGGCGTGTGCGGCGACTATGCAAGGAGATGGGTCTGCTGGCCCGGCGGTCGCGCGTCTGTTATCCCGGCCAGGACCGCTCAATGAATTGCGTTCGCGAAGGATCAGTGTCGCATGGGACAGTCCGGAGTTGCCGACTCGGTTGCCGCCTTGGCCCGCCCGCTGGCGCTGGTCGCCGCAAGCCTGATGGCGCTGACCCCGGCGGCCTCCGCCGCTGACCCCACCGAGTCGCCCCGGGGCGCCGCCGTCAGCGTGCTCAAGGCGACCAAGGCCTGTTTCGATAACACCGTCGAAGTGTCCGGCATGGTGCTGGCCCGCGACGAGACCGCGATCCGGCCGGACCGCCCTGGACTGAAGGTCGCCGAGATCCTGGTCGACGCCGGCGACACCGTCACGGCCGGACAGAACCTGGCGCGGCTGACGCCGCCCGAGGGCGGCTCGGTCATGGTGCAGGCGCCGGTCGCCGGCACCATCCTGTCGTCGTCAGCCACCATCGGCGCGTTCGCCTCGGGACGTGGCGAGGCGCTGTTCTCGATCATCGCCCGCAACGAATATGACCTCGTCGGGCTGGTGCCATCAGCGCAGATCGGCAAGCTCGCGGTCAACCAGACGGCGCGGATCCGCATCGTCGGCGCCGGCGAGGTCGACGGCAAGATCCGCCGCGTCGCGCCCACCGTTGAGCCGAACAGCCAGCTCGGTCAGGCCTTCATCGCGATCAACGGCACGGCGCGATTGCTGGTGAACGCGTTCGGCCGCGCGGTGATCAAGATCGGCCAGAGCTGCGGCGTCGCGGTGCCGCTGACCGCGATCCTCTACGATTCCGACGGCACCGTCGTGCAGGTGGTCCGCGCCCAGCGCGTCGAGACCAAGCGCGTCGAGATCGGCCTGATGGCCGGCGGCCAGGTCGAGATCAAGGACGGCCTCGCCGAGGGCGAAATCATCGTCACCCGCGCCGGCGCTCTGCTGCGCGAAGGCGACCCGGTGCGGCCGGCGATGGCGAGCAATTGAGGGAGCGGCACGGACGGTGCCCCCCCCTCTCCCCGTTCTTCACGGGAGAGGGCTGGGGTGAGGGGCGGCCGCACGGGAGGTGCTGCGGTCCGCGCGCCCGTCGCCCAATCACCTTGGCGCCCTCGGGCCCGTCCGATGGAGTTCAGATCTGGACTCCGCTCGTGCCATGCCCCTCACCCGGATTGCTGCGCAATCCGACCTCTCCCCGCAAAGAGCGGGGGGAGGTTTGCGCCGGCCATCGACGGCTCGGGCGGCCCTGTCAGCGCTGGGCCGCGAGCAAGCGGCGCGATTTGCCGCACGACAACCAACAAGAGCGATCGTCGAGATCTCAGAGAGACGATGAGAGGCCCTATGGCCCGTCTCAGCTGCCGGCGTTCGCCACGTCCGCGCTCAGGCGGATGTCCTCGACCAGCGACGACGACACCATCGGCACCTGCTCGCCATCGGTGCTGCGGGCGATGGCGTTGCGGGTCTTGGTGAAGACGGCTTCGGCGCTCGGCGTCCGGCCGAGCTGGTTGAGCAGCTCGGAAACCAGCATGCTGTTGCTGCGATCTTTGGGATCGTCGAGCACCTTGCCCGGCGTCGCCGACGACAGGATCAGCGCGTTGGCCGGGGCATTGATCGGCGCCAGGCCATGCGAATAGGAGCGGAAGCGGCGCTCATAGGGATTGCGGCGCGAGGCGTCGAGCACGACGAGCTTGGCGCGCGCACCCTGCTCGCGGACCGTGTCGACGAACCGCTCGACGCTGGTGCCCTCGCGGCGCACGTCGGATTCGCGCCAGATCTTGGCGTCGACCGGGATCATGTAGCTCTCGCGGCCGGCCTGGATGGCGTAGCCGCCGAAGAACAGCATCACCACGGAGTCCGGCCTGATCCGGGACTTCAGCCGATCGAGGGCGCGGCTCATATCCTCCTTGGTGGCATCCTCGACGACGTCGACGTCAAAGCCGCCGCGGCGCAGCGCGCCGGTGAGCGCGCGGGCGTCGTTGATCGGCTGGGCCAGCGGCGCATTGGCGTCCGGATAGTGCGCGTTGCCGATCACGAGGGCGAGGCGGGCGCCATTGCCGACCGCGGCTGCGCTCTGCTCGGTCGCGGCGGCCTTGCCGGCGTCCGTCGACCGCTTGTTCAAGGCAGCATGCGCGCCGAGCGCGAGCGACACCGTGCACAGAAGCGCGGCGGCGATCACGGCCGAACGCCGCGAGAGAGAAGGCTGCCTTGCGGTCATCACGTCAATCCTGGTCCGAGCCGATCCTCTCGACCAAAGGGCGCACCCTTTGGTCGCGTGGACGCCTCTGAGGTTTGAGGGGTTGCGAGACGATGTGTCGTCACTTTGCGCGCAAATTGCGGCACCGCAACGAAGAAAGGCTTAACCCGAACCCGCAAGCGAGGCAACATAGGAACACCATTGACTTTTCAAGCACTTGAAGAGAAACGCAAATTTAACCATGGCGCCGATCTCCAAACGGCCGCGACGGAACCGCCCGGGCGCCATATTGCGGCCAAATCCACAGCCGCCGCAGTGACCCCGGTCACGTTGTCTTTGGCCGTCCCGCATGCCAGTTTGGCTCTCTGCATGCCCGTGACGAGCCGCCTTGCGGGCGTTTCGGGCCGCGCAAGCCGATCGTCCCGCTCGACAACCGCGAGTCCTCACGTTGAGTTTCCAGTATTTTGCGGGCGCCGCCTGCCGCGCCTTGACGGCCCGCAAGGACGGGCCCTCGCTGTACGAGGTGTGCGACCCCGTTCTGCGTCACGCCGGCAGTGGCGACCCGCATCTGTCGAAATTCTACCGGACCGCACTCGGCAACCCCGCGCTGCGCGCGCTGCTGCGCCGTGCCGGCTTGCCTGAGCTCAACGATCTCGGGCGCCTCAATGCGCTGCGCCAGGCGCTGGTTCTCGCCCGCGACAATTCGACGCCGGACTGGGAAGAGGTCGGCCGCCCGGTCGCCGCGCTGGTCGACAGCGTCGCGCTGCATCATCCGGCGCCGCCGCGCCGGACCGGCGTCGTCGCGATGCCGCCGGCCGGCGAGATCGATCGCGTGATCCGCGCCTGCGGCGCCGACCTGCTCGGCTCCTACGCCCGCAACGGTTTTCTGCCGACCTATGCGGCCTTCAACCTCNATCGGCGATCCGGACATGAAGGGACGCGAGGTGCTGATGGCGCTGCGTGGACTGGACGCGCGCGGCTACAAGAACTCGACCCTGCTGTTCAATCTCGCCCGCGTTTTCATCGCGCGCTCGCCGGCGGCCGCGGTGATCAACCCGCCGTGGCGCGGCATCGCCGAGCCGATGTGGGAGCCGGTGCAGATCCGCCACCGCTCGGCCTATTACGACGCCTTCTTCATCGAGGCGCTGCTGAGCTATCTCGAGACCGGACTGGCCACATCCGATCAGGCGACAGCGGCGCGCAAAGCTGTCGCCGCGATGGTCGACTTCTGTCTGAAGACCAGCCGCGAAGAGGTCCGCGGCGCCGACGGCCAGAGCTACAACGTCGTCACCGCGCTGGCGCCGCACCCGCATCCGCGGTTCTCGCGCTTCTTCACCCAGATCAAGCAGGACCTCGGCTTCGGCGTCTACGTGCCGGACTGCGACACCACGGCCTGCTCGTTCTCGGCCGCGACCCAGGCCGGCTCTGATGATCCGATCCTCGCGCAGCCGCTGGTGGATTTCTATGCCGGCTATCAGGTGCGCGCCGGCGGCAACGAGCCGCGCGTGACGGTGCCGATCAACGACAACGTCGATTACGATGGTGGCGTCGCGACCTGGATCGACAGCCTGGCCGGCGAGCGGCCCTATGGCAACGATCTCGATCCGACGCTGAATCTCGACGTGCTCGAAGTGTCGTTCCGCAATCTCGCGCGCTGGCAGATCCTGGAGACGCAGGCCCGCCTCGCCTTCATCCAGCGCATCGTCGGCTTCCAGTTGCGGCTGGTGACGAGCGGCGCCTTCGCCGATCCGCGCTCGCACATCTATTATCTGCCGGAGCTGTATTGCGCCTATTTCGGCCGCTGCTATCACGCCTTCATGGCGCTGCCGCCGGCGGCACGGCAGGCGATCGATCCCGACGGCGCATTCGAGCTGATTCGGTTGCGCGTGCTGGCCTATGTCGAGGACGAGCTGATCGGCCGCGAGATGAACCCGTTCGACGCCGCGCTGGCGCTGATCGCGCTCGGCCATCTCGGCGGCAAATTCGAGAGCTTCGCGCCGGCGGTGCATTGCCTCGTCACGAGCTTCGGCGAGGGCGGCCGGCGGCATCCGTACCGCGCCTATGAATGGAACAAGATGAAGACGCCGACGCGTATCCTGGTCGGCGGACCGGAGGTGACCTCGGCCTTCGTGCTGATGGGCCTGGCGCTGGCGCGGCGCGTGGCCGTGCCTTGAGGGAACGAGATCGCGCCAC
>NZ_CAFI01000492.1 GCF_000239775.1 Bradyrhizobium sp. ORS 375 | reverse complement strand
CGCGATGAAGAACAGGCCGAAGACGAATCCACCGTGCAGATTGGCCCACAGTCCGATCAGCACCACCAGCACCAGGGGCGGCGCCTGCTTGCGGTCGGCCGCGTCGAGCAGCCCAGCCATCCAGCCCACCAGCAGCGGAAAAGCCAGTACATGCGGTCGCGCCAGGAGATGCGGCAGGCAGAGCAGGAACGCCGCGACGACGAACAACAAGGTCGTGCTGTCGCGCAGATGCCTGCTCAGCATGCGGGTGAACAGCGCGAACGACAGCGCAATCGCGGAGGCGGCCAGCACCACCGGCCCGGTCCAGCCGGCGAGCTTGTAGACCGCGGCATAGGCGACCTGCGCCAGCCATTGCGTGGAGATCCACGGCGCGCCGCGCATGGTGAAGGAGTAGACGTCGACCTCCGGCACGGCACGGTGATCGATGATCCATTGCCCGACGGTGATCTGCCACAGCGTGTCGGGATCGTTGAGCAGCCGGTTGCCCGAGACCAGCAGCAGGGCATAGACGCCGGCGCCGACCCATAGCGCGAGCTGCGCCTGTGCGCGCCCGGCGGTCGCTTCGGTGTGGGTGACGGAGAGCGTCATTGCGGCATGACCCTGGCTGAGAGACCCGCCAGCCAATCACGCCGCGCTCTAATTCGCGGTAAACCGCGGCGCGGCGGGGCGCGGCTGGCTCGCCCAGGCCCCTTCGCCCCATTTTTGCCACATTATCGCCCGGCGTTCGCGCCAATTACGGTGCGTAAAGTGTAAATGCGTGTCGGGGGGCTGCTCGGCACGCGCGTGGTTCCCGGGGGATCCTGACACATGAAACGTCTCGTGCTGACGGCCTGCATCGCGGGCTTTGCGATGGCTGGTCACCTGCCGTCCGTCATGGCGGCCGAGGATGCGAGCCCTGAGGCCGCCAAGACCCGGTCCGGCAAGATCAAGCTGGCGCATGTCCGCGCCGACAGCATCAAGGAGCTGGCCGCACGCAGCGCCGTCACCAAGACCGCGCGCGAGGTCGAGGCGATCGAGGCGGTCAGCAGCGCCGATACCGGCCAGCCGATGAATGCCAACGCCGCCGCGCCGGCGGAGGCCGACGCCGTCCCGGCCGACGCCCCCGAGCCGCGCGACAGCGAGCGCAAGGCGGCCGACGCCAAGCCGAAGCACATGAACACCGGCCATCCGCATATCGACGCGCTGGTGGCTGTCCACGCCGCCGCCAACAACATTCCGGAAGCGCTGATCCACCGCGTCATCGTGCGCGAGAGCAAGTATCAGAAGGACCTGGTCGGCCGCTGCGGCTGCATCGGCCTGATGCAGATCAAGCTGGGCACCGCGCGCGGCCTCGGCTACACCGGCGACGCGGCCGGCCTGCACGATCCCAACACCAATCTCACCTATGGCGTGCGCTACCTCGCCGGCGCCTACCGCGCCGCCCGCGGCGACCACGACCGCGCCGTGGCCTATTTCGCCAAGGGCTATTACGAGGAAGCCAAGCGGCAGCGCTTGGCCGACGCGCGGCCGGTCAGCCGCTCCGAGCGGGTGGCCGCGCCGCTCGACATCACGCCGAAAATCGCCGCCTCGCGCCACGCCCGCGCGCACTGATACGATTTGGTTCCTAAGCCGGTGCCTGCGTCTTTCCGTGACGCTCCGTTGACACGGAGCCGGTTCGGTCTATTTTAAGCGCGTTCCGAGGGGAGCTCCGAGGGGGAGCTGAGATACCGCAGCGTGAATGCGGTGACCCTTTGAACCTGATCCGGGTCATGCCGGCGAAGGGACAGGGATGCAGCAGACAACGACCCGCGGGGATCGTCCCGTATCCATCATCGGCGCCGGCATTGCGGGCGCCTGGCAGGCTTTGCTGTTCGCACGCGCCGGCCACGACGTGACGCTTCACGAGCGCAGCGACGCCGATCTGATGCTCTCCACCAGCCATTGGGCCGGCGGCATGCTGGCGCCGTATTGCGAGAGCGAAATCTCCGAGCCCGTCATCACCCGGCTGGGCCTGTCATCGCTCGATCTGTGGCGACGCGAGATGCCGGAAACGCCGTTCAACGGCTCGCTGGTGATCGCGCATGCCCGCGACCGCGCCGACTACGACCGCTTCGCGCGCCGCACGTCCGGCTATCAGCGCCTCGATGCGGCTGCGCTCGCCGAACTCGAGCCATCGCTCGAGGGGCGCTTTCGCGAGGGCCTGTTCTATCCCACCGAGGGCCATGTCGAGCCGCGCCGCGTGCTGCCCAGGCTGCATCAGCGCATCGTCGAGGCCGGCGGCCGCGTGCTGTTCAACAGCAACGTGACGGCCAGTGATCTCGACGGCCTCGTCATCGACTGCCGCGGCCTGGAGGCGCGCGAGGCCGAGCCGGAGCTGCGCGGCGTCAAGGGCGAGATGATCCTGATCGAAACCTCCGAGGTGCAGCTCGCGCGCCCCGTGCGCCTGATGCATCCGCGCTTCCCGCTCTATCTGATCCCGCGCGAGGCCAATCTGTTCATGCTCGGCGCCACCTCGCTCGAGGCCGAGGACACCGGCGTCAGCTTGCGCTCGGCGCTCGAGCTGCTGGGCGCCGCCTACTCGGTGCATCCGGCGTTCGGCGAGGCGCGCATTCTCGAATTCGGCTCCGGCTTGCGCCCCGCCTATCCCGACAATCTGCCGCGCATCACCGTCAAGGGCGAGCGCGAGATCCGCGTCAACGGCCTCTATCGCCACGGCTTCCTGATCGCGCCGGCGCTGGCGCAGGCGACCTTGAACTACGTGGAGCGCGGCCAGATCGACAACGAGGTGATGCGATGCGCGTGACCGTCAATGGCGAGGCCCGCGACATCAGCTCCACCGATGTCGCCGCGCTGCTGTCCGAGCTCGACTACGAAGGCACCCATTTCGCGATCGCGCTGAACTACGACGTCGTGCCGAAGAGCCGCTGGGCCGAGACATCGCTGAAAGCGGGCGACGAGATCGAGATCATCACCCCGCGGCAGGGAGGTTAACGCTGATGGCGCGCGCGCTCTCACCACGCCCCCTACTGTCGTCCCCGCGAAAGCGGGGACCCATAACCACAGGCCGCGGTGAGGACGCTCGGTCTCTCCCACTGTGCCGCCGCGTGAGATCACGCGGTATGGGTCCCGGCGTTCGCCGGGACGACATGGGGAGAGAAGTCGCGTCACACCTGCAGCTGTCATCGCCCGGCTTGGCCTGGCGATCCAGTACGCCGCGGCCTCTCGGCTTCACCACACCGCCTCTGGAATACTGGATCCCCGCTTTCGCGGGGATGACGGCTGTATTCGTAGCGACCACCGTCCGACATGACGGAGACACTCCATGCTGAAATTCTACGACAAGACCGTCACCTCGCGCCTGCTGATCGGCACCGCGCTGTATCCCTCGCCCGCGATCATGCAGGATGCGATCCGCGCGTCCGGCGCGGAGATCGTCACCGTGTCACTGCGGCGCGAGGCTGCCGGCGGCAAGACCGGCGATGCATTCTGGAAGCTGATCAACGCGCTCAATGTCACCGTGCTGCCGAACACCGCCGGCTGCCGCAGCGTGCGCGAAGCCGTGACGACCGCCAAGCTCGCGCGCGAATTGTTCGGCACTTCCTGGATCAAGCTCGAAGTCATCGGCGACAACGACACCTTGCAGCCCGACGTCGTCGGACTGGTCGAGGCGGCCACCATCCTGATCAAGGACGGCTTCGAGGTCTTCCCCTATTGCACCGAGGATCTGACGGTGGCGACACGCCTCGTCGATGCCGGCTGCAAGGTGGTGATGCCCTGGGCCGCGCCGATCGGCTCGGCCAAAGGCATCATCAACCGCGACGCGCTGAAGCTTTTGCGCGACCGCCTGCCCGATATCACGCTTGTCGTCGACGCCGGCCTCGGCGCGCCGTCGCACGCGGCCGAAGCTCTGGAGCTCGGCTACGACGCCGTGCTGCTCAACACCGCGATCGCCAAGGCCGCCGATCCCGTCGCGATGGCCCGCGCCTTCAAGCTCGGCGTCGAGTCCGGCCGCACCGCCTACGAGGCCGGGCTGATGGACGCCCGCGATTTCGCCTCGCCCTCCACCCCTGTCGTTGGGACCCCGTTCTGGCATGCCGTATCCTGATCGCTTCTATCCCGTCGTCGACAGCCTCGCCTGGGTCGAGCGCCTGACCAAGCTCGGCGTCGGCACCGTGCAGTTGCGCGCCAAGGACCTCAACGATGGCGAGGCACTGCAGATCGTCACCGACGCGCTGGCCATCACCAAGGGCACCGCGACCAGGCTGATCGTCAACGACTATTGGCGCGCGGCCATCGTGGCCGGCGCCGAGCACGTCCATCTCGGCCAGGAGGATCTCGCCGACGCCGACGTCAAGGCGATCAAGGACGCCGGCCTGACGCTCGGCCTCTCGACCCATGATGATGCCGAGCTGGAAACCGCGCTCGCGGCCGAGCCCGACTACGTCGCGCTGGGTCCGATCTTTCCGACCACCCTGAAGGCGATGCGCTTCGCCCCGCAGGGCATTCCGAAGATCGCCGTATGGAAGCAGCGCGTCGGCAACATTCCGCTGGTCGCGATCGGCGGCATCAAGCTGGAGCAGGCCACGGAGATCTTCGCAGCCGGCGCCGATTCCATCGCGGTCGTCAGCGACGTCACGCAGAATGCCGATCCTGACGCGCGCGTTCGCGCCTGGCTCGATGCGACCAAGGAGCCGGCATGATGCGCG
>NZ_CAFI01000493.1 GCF_000239775.1 Bradyrhizobium sp. ORS 375 | reverse complement strand
GACGCCATCACCCGGCATTCCCTGCGCCCTTCGTATTCTGAAGGGACAAGTCGATGCGAAGCTCGGGCGTCAGGCGCAGCGAGAACGCGAGGTCATGTCCAACCTTGTTCTCACAGTTCGATTGTCGATAACGTGTCCGCGGTCTCTCCCCATCGTCGTCCCGGCGAACGCCGGGACCCATACTCCGCGGCAGACATCGTTGAGCGAGATGGTCGACGCGCGTGCCTCGAACTGCTCCCTGGGGTTATGGGTCCCGGCGCCGCGCGCGCAATTGCGCACTAGGCCGGGACGACAGCGGAGCACGTTGATGGACATGGCCCGCCAGCCGTCGGCGTATATCGCCTCCGCCCTACCTCCCGAACTCCTCGCGCATCCTGGCCTGGATCTTGGCCATGCCGCCGAGCCAGCGGTCGTAGTTCTCGGTCTTCTTGCGCATATAGCCGAGCACCTGGGGATGCGGCAGGATCAGGAAGCTCTCCTCGGCGAGGCCCTTCAGCACGTCTTGCGCGACCTGCTCCGGCGAGAGATCGCCGTCTCCAGATTGCGGTCCTTTCGGGATCGAGCGCAGCATGTCGGTGTCGACGCCCTGCGGGCACAGGATCGAGACCTTGATATTGTCGGCCTTGTGCGAGATCGCCAGGTTCTCGGCAAAGCCGACCGCGGCATGCTTGGTGGTGGAGTACGGCGCGCTGCCGACCTGCGACAGCAGACCGGCCGCGGAGATCGTGTTGAGGAAGTAGCCGCCGCCGCGTGCCTTATAGCGCGGGATGAGGTGCCGTGCCGCCCAGACATGGGCCATCACGTGAATGGCCCAGTTGCGCGCCCAGGGCTCGTCGGAGGTGCCGCCGACATTCACCGACAGCGGATCGAAGCCGCCGCCGATGCCGGCGTTGGAGCAGAACAACGCGATCGGCCCGAACTGCCGCTCGGTCTCCTCGATGACGTGCTTGATGTCAGCTTCCTGCGAGACGTCGCAGCGGAAAGCTGCGCCGCCGATGGCCTCGGCAACTGCCTTGGCACCGGCCTCGTCGAGATCCGCCACGATCACCTTGGCGGCGCCTGCACGGGCGAACGCCTCGCACAGCGCCTTGCCGATGCCGCGGGCTCCGCCGGTGACCACCACGATGTTGCCGGTCACCTGCATGCAAAATCCTCCCCGCGGAATAATTTATGTCAGAACCAGATCGAGCACCGCCGTGTAATGGAAGCTGGCGCCCAGCAGCACGAAACCATGCCAGATTGCGTTCTGGAAACGCAAGCGCCGCCACGAATGGAAGATGACGCCGAGGCTGTAGAGGATGCCGCCGGTGAGCACGCAGGCGAGCACCGAGGTCGGCATGACCGCGATCACCCGGTCGTACATCATGATGCCGCTCCAGCCGAGCGCGAGATACAGCCCGATCGACAGCGCATCGAACCGGCCAGGCCAGCGCAGCTTGAGCACGATGCCGAAGATGGCGACGCCCCAGACGCCAAGCAGCAGCGCGACCGAAAACACGGTGTCGTGCAACGCGGCGATGAAAGGCGTGTAGGTCGCGGCGATCAGCACGTAGATCGCCGAATGGTCGAACCGGCGCAGCACCCATTTGGTCGGCGACACCGGCCACAGATTGTAGGTTGCCGACAGGATCAGCATCGACAGCAGGCCGGCGACGTAGATCGACACAACCACGATGTCGACCGGGCTGGCGTAGATCGCGGTCAGCACCACCAGCACCGTGGTAGCGACGAGGCCGGCGGCGATGCCGACGATGTGGACCACGCCGTCGGCGATCATCTCGACCTTGTCGTAATTCCAACGCATCGCCCCGGTGGCGGCGTGGACGGAGGTCGAGGCGAACTGCTTCAGTTGAAAGACGCTCATGTCAGAACCTGGCGCTGGATTTGCCGGAGATAAGCTTGGCGGGACGATTATGGTTTCCAGTGGTCAACGTTCCGTTCAAGCCGTGGTTCTACCTGGAACGAGCTATAAAAGTGAGCTTGAATCCGGCGTTTTGCATCGCCACCTGTCAAAAATCGCTCACGCTGATGTCAACAGACGAATCTCCTCCCCGCTCATGGTGTCCCTTTCCGAACTCGTCGAGGAAGCGCGGCTCTCGGCCCGCGCCCTGCTCGATTATGGCGAGAGCTTTTTCAACCCGACGATTCGCCTCGGCGTCACCGGCCTGTCGCGCGCCGGCAAGACGGTGTTCATTACCGCGCTGATCCACGGTCTCGTCCGCGGCGGACGCCTGCCGGTATTCGAGGCGCTGGCCTCGGGCCGCATCGCCCGCGCCTATCTCGCGCCGCAACCGGATGACGGCGTGCCGCGCTTTGCCTATGAGAGCCATGTGAAGTCCCTCGTTGCCGAGCGGCGCTGGCCGAGTTCGACGGTCGACATCAGCGAGCTTCGGCTGGTTATCGAATTCCAGCGCAGCAACGGCGCGGAGCGGACGCTGACGCTCGATATCGTCGACTATCCCGGCGAGTGGCTGCTCGACCTGCCGCTGCTCAACAAGAGCTATGAGGACTGGGCTCGCGAGAGCCTGGCGCTGTCGCGCAACGAGCCGCGGGTGCATCTGGCCGGAGCCTGGCATGCGCATCTCGCGACACTCTCCGCCACGGGGCGCGAGGACGAGCCGGCGACGCTCGAAGCGGCCCGGCTGTTCACCGACTATCTTCGCGCCTGCCGCGACGATCGCTTCGCGATGAGCCTTTTGCCGCCGGGGCGCTTCCTGATGCCCGGCAATCTCGCCGGCTCGCCGGCGCTGACCTTCGCGCCGCTCGATCTCCCCAGCGAAGGCAGCGCGCCAGACGGCTCGCTGTGGGCGATGATGGCGCGCCGCTACGAGTCCTACAAGGACATCGTCGTCCGGCCGTTCTTCCGCGACCATTTCGCCCGGCTCGACCGCCAGATCGTGCTGGTCGACGCGCTCGCCGCCTTCAACGCGGGACCTGAGGCGCTGCACGATCTCGAGGCTGCGCTGACGGGTATTCTCGACTGCTTCCGCGTCGGACGCAGTTCGGTGCTGTCGACGCTGTTCCGGCCGCGCATCGACCGCATCCTGTTTGCCGCCACCAAGGCGGACCATCTGCATCATACCAGCCACGACCGGCTCGAGGCGGTGCTGCGCCGCGCGGTCAATCGCGCGGTCAGCCGCGCCGAGAGCACCGGTGCGGCGATCGACGTGGTGGCGCTGGCGGCAGTCAGGGCGACGCGCGAGGCGCTGGTCGCGCGCGGCCGCGACAAGCTGCCCTCGCTCCTCGGCACGCCGGCCGCCGGCGAGAGCGCCAATGGCGAGATCTTCGACGGCAACACCGAGGTCGCGACCTTCCCGGGCGAGTTGCCGGCCGACGCCGAGGAGCTGTTCAAGGGCGGCGCCTATCGCGGCCTGTCGAGCGCCGCCGCCGACGGCACCGATTTCCGCTTCCTGCGCTTCCGCCCGCCGCTGCTGGCCCCCGACGCTGGCGGCGAGCCGGCGCTGCCCCATATTCGTCTCGACCGCGCCCTTCAGTTCCTGATCGGAGACCGGCTGCAATGAGCGATCGCGCCAAGCCCCGTCGGCCCCAGACCTTCCGGCTCGACGATCCCGATGTCGTGGTGGTCGATACCGAGGACGCCGGCCGGCCCGGCCGCGGCAGCATCCAGATCACGCCGGAAGCCGATCCGGCGCAATTGCCGGTTCCGGTGGAAGTCGTACTGCCGGCGCGGCGCGGCGTCCGCTGGGGCGCGCTGTTCTGGGGCTCGGTCGGCGGCCTCGTCCTGCTCGGTCTCGGCCTCGGCGTCACCAGACTGATCGAGGACCTGTTCGCACGCAGCGAGGCGCTCGGCTATGTCGGCGCCGGCTTTGCCGCGGCGGCCGCGATCGCGCTCGCGGCCGTGATCGGGCGCGAGACCTATGGGCTGGTGCGGCTGGCCACGATCGAGAAGCTGCACGCGCGCGCCGCCGCGGTGCTGCTGTCGGACGATCGCGCCGAGAGCCGCGCGGTCATTGCGGAGCTGTTGCGGATCGCGCACGCCAATCCCCGGCTGGCGCGGCCGCGCGCCGAGCTTGCCGGCCATGCCGACGACATCATCGACGGCGCCGACATGATCAAGCTCGCCGAGCGCGAGCTGATGACGCCGCTCGACATCGAGGCGCGGCGGCTGGTGTCGGTCGCGGCGCAGCGCGTGTCCGTGGTGACGGCCGTCAGCCCGCGCGCGATGATCGACGTGCTGTTCGTGTTCGTCGCGAGCCTGCGGATGATCCGGCAACTGGCCATGCTCTATGGCGGACGTCCCGGCGCGCTCGGCATGATCAGCCTGCTGCGCCACGTCATCGCCCATCTCGCCATCACCGGCGGCATGGCCGCGAGCGACAGCCTGATCCAGCAGGTGCTGGGACATGGCATCGCCGCCAAGCTGTCGCAACGGCTCGGCGAAGGCGTGCTCAACGGCCTGCTCACCGCGCGGCTCGGCCTCGCCGCCATCGACGTGACTCGGCCGATGCCGTTCGCGGCGCTGCCGCGCCCGGCGCTGGCCGATCTCGCCAAGGATCTGCTGCGCAAGCAGGAGGACGAGGAGAAATGATCAGGCGCGTGGCGTGGTGTCGAGTTCGCCGGCCAGCCAGCGCCACTGATAGAATGGCGAGTCCGGATGCGGCGACAGCTCGGGCGTCCAGCCGGTCAGCTTGTCCAGCGCGTAGCTGTCCATGACCACGCCGCGCCAGCTCCGCTCCACGCGGCCGAGTGGCTCGCGGCGCGCGCCCGTCTCCGCCAGAAGCCGGCCGGTGCCGTCCGGCTCGCGCACGACATAGAGGCCGGGATGGTCAGCGATCAGGGCCATGCCGGGATCACGAAAGCCCATGAAGCGGGCGCGCTCGTTGATCTGGATGACCGGCACGCGGCCCCGGAAGAACCAGCGCATCATCGCATAGGTGCGATAGTCCGAGGTCGCGATCCAGCTGGCGCCAGCGTTGTGAAGCTCCTGCTCGACCCGCGCCGCCACCTGCTGATACCCCGCCTCGGCCCCGATCGGATCAGTCCGGCCAAGGAAGTTCCAGGGAGCTGCGACGTAGTACAAGAAAATCAGGACCACCATGGCAATGCCGGTGCTGACCGCGATGCGCGCCCAGCGCAAGGTCGAGCGAATGAACCAGGCCGGCGCGCCATCCTGCTGCAGCTTGACGATGTTGATGGCGACCGCGGCAAAGCCGATCGGCCACATGAACATCGGCCAAGTGTCGCCGATCCGAAGCGTCAGAGACTTCCAGAGGAAGTAGAGAAAGGGCACCAGCACCGCGGTCGACAGCAGGATCGCGACCGGCTCGCGCGCGCGATAGCCGCGCCAGGCCGTGAGCGTCAGCGCCGTGAGCGTGACCGGGAACAGGACAAAGCCGACCTGTCCGAACTGCAGCCCGATATAGTCGCCGAGCGTCCGCCAGGAAAAATCATGCGGAGCGGCGGCGCGGACGAATTGGAAACGGAACGAGGCCCAGTCATGCTGCGCGTTCCAGATCAGCACCGGCGAGAACACGATCAGCGCGATCAGCGCGCCGCACCACGGATAAGGGCGGGCAAGCCAGCGGCCGCGCCAGCCCGGCACGAGCAGGAACGCAGCCACCGCCGGCAGCAGCATGACGACGGTGAACTTCGACAACAGCGCGAGCCCGCCGAACAGGCCGGCAGCCAGCCACCAGCGGCCGTCGTCGCTGTCGACGAGCCGCACCAGCGCCCAGACCATCGCCAGCGCAAACGGGATGGCGGCGACGTCCGGTGCCACCTTGGCCATCAGCAGGCCGTAGTACAGCGCGGCCTCCGGCAACAGCACGGCGAGGATCACCGCGCGGGCATCATGCGTGACACGGCGAACGATGTCGGCCAGCAGGAGCTGCGACGCCGCCATCGCGAGGATCCCCGCGAAACGAACGCCGAGATTGGTGTCGCCGAACAGCGCCGTTCCGAGCCGGACGAACCAGGCGATCATGGGAGGATGGTCGAGGAAACAGAGCTGAAGCTCCTTCGACCAGGTCCAGTAATAGGCTTCGTCGGTCCGCAGATCGAGCGCGCCGGCGTAGACGATGCGCATGATCGTCATACCGGCGATGATCGCCACAGCCATCGTCCATGCGGCACGCAGGGAGCGCGGAGGTGGGCTGTCGATGTTGGGGGACAAGGCCGTCACGCGGCGCTTTTCCCCGACTCCGCCGGGCGAGTCAACGCTTCCTCGTGCCGGCATCGCCAGCCTGGGCTCGCGATCCGTCCCTCTAGGCCGTCCGGGAATAAATCTCTAGCATCGCGGCTCAAGCTCACGCGGACCGCATGACCCTTTCGATGTCCCATCGTTTCCGGACCACCCTGCGCAGCATCGGCATCCGCCAGCTGCGGCTCATCTGCGGCATCATTCTCTTCAGCTATCTGCTCAGCCATTTTCTCAATCATGCGCTTGGCAACATCTCGTTGCAGGCGCTCGCCGTGGGCGTGGCCTATCATGTGGCGTTCTGGCAGTTTCTCCCTGTGGCGATCGTTTTCTACGCCGCCGTCCTGACCCACGGCGCTCTCGGCGTGTGGGCGCTCTACCAGCGCCGGCAATTCAGCCGCACCACATTGGAGCCGCTGCAGCTGGTACTCGGCCTCAGCATCCCCGCGCTGATCTTCAGCCACATCGCCGGCGTGCGCCTCGGCCAGACCTTGTACGGACAGGAAAAGCTCTACCCGCAGGTGCTGTATTCCTACTGGACCGGACCATCCTGGCGCGTCTGGCTGATGTCGGCCGCGCTGCTGACGTCATGGACGCATGGCTGCATCGGGCTGCATTTCTGGCTGCGGCTGAAGCCGTTCTACCGACGAGCCGCGCCATGGTTGCTCGCCTGCGCGGTGCTGATTCCGGCGCTGGCGCTGCTCGGCTTCTACCGGGGCGGCCGCGACGTGATCAGCGCAAGCGCTGCGTCGCAATGGCGCGCTGAGAACCTGTCATCCAGGCAGACGGGCACACCCTCGGAGCAGGCGACGCTCGAGGCGATCATGAACGGCTTCCTGATCGGCTATCTCGGCCTGATCGGCGCCGTGCTCGCGGCGCGAGGGGCTCGCGCGTTGCATGAACGACGTGGTGGAATGGTGACCCTGTCCTACAACAATGGACGCATCATCCGGGTGCCGAAGGGCCTTTCGGTTCTCGAAGCAAGCCAGCGCAACAACGTGCCGCACGCGAGCACCTGCGGCGGTCGGGCACGCTGCTCGACCTGCCGCATCAGGGTGATCGGCGACTTGAACGGACTGCCCGCCCCCTCACCGCGCGAGGCCTTCGTGCTGGCGCAGGTCGGCGCCGACGATCCCTCGATCAGGCTGGCCTGCCAGTTGCGCCCGACAGACGATCTGTCATTCTTTCAGCTGTTCATGCCGAACCTGACTCCGGGCGAGCACGGCAACCAGCGCACGCGCATCGGGCAGGAGCGCTATCTCGTCAGCCTGTTCATCGACATGCGCGGATCGACCAGCCTCGCCGAGAAGCGGCTGCCGTTCGATGTCGTGTTCATCGTCAACCGGTTCCTCGGCGCCGTCTCACAGGCCGTCCTGAGCCATGGCGGCCAACCCAATCAGTTCGTCGGTGACGGCATGCTCGCGCTGTTCGGACTGGCGGTCGATCCTCAAGTCGCCTGCAGGCAGGCGATCCAGGCCGCTCACGCGATCGCGGCGAACATCGCGGAGCTCAATGCGGTGCTCAGCCACGACCTTGATGACCCGATCCGCTTCGGCATCGGGATTCACGGCGGCGAGGTGATCGTCGGCGAGATCGGCTATCGCGACCACATGGTGTTCACGGCGCTCGGCGATGCCGTGAACGTCGCGTCTCGGCTGCAGGACCTGACGAAGACGCTTGGATGCCAAGTGATCATTTCCGACGACGTCTACGCACGAGCGGGGCTTGCGGCCGGGATGCTGCCTCAGCACGAGGTCGAGATCCGGGGCCGCGCCGAGCCGATGCGCGTCAGGACCGCCATGGACGCCGGCGAGCTCGCAGACCCTGGAGCACCCGGCGAAGGCGAAGCTGCATGAGCTCTCGTTGAACCTGTTGGTGACATCCGCTGTCCTACCAAGAGCGGTCGCGCGGCGCGGCGGCGGGCGGCCAAAAGCCGCAAAGCCGCCATGATATCGACCACTTCGGGCCCAAAGCGCCCGCTGTTTACGCTATCAAGCCTGTCGCAACCGCAGTATTCTCATTTTCCGGGCCTGACGGTTTGCGGGGACCGCCGGCCCGAACTGGATTGCTCCCGCGGAGGCAACGTATGGCTAAAGGTACGGTCAAGTGGTTCAACCCGACCAAGGGCTACGGCTTCATTCAGCCGGCGGCCGGGGGCAAAGACATTTTCGTCCATATTTCTGCAGTTCAGAAGGCCGGGCTCACGACCCTCAACGAGGGCCAGACGATCGAGTACGAAGAGATCGCCAACCGCGGCAGAAGCTCGGCTGAGAACCTGAAGGTGTAGCAGACGACGTTCCGCGCCATTCCGCCTCATGGCCCATCGGCGCGTACGTTCCTCTCCCCAGACAGCATCAGGCACCAAGAGACCAGACAGGAGCGGTGCCCGCTCCTGACCATACTGACATTTGTTTGTAGTTCGAATTCGCTCCGCAAGCATTGCCTCGACCGCCCGACCTGGGTCAAATGGCTGTCGAACCGCGCCGGTCACAGAATTCCAGCGCGCGGAAACAATGGACGGGAGCGACGCCTCATGGACGACAAGGGCATATTTCATGGCCTGAAGGTGCTGGACTGCGCGAGCTTCATCGCAGCTCCCGCCGCGGCGACCGTCCTTTCCGATTTCGGCGCCGACGTCATCAAGATCGAGCCGCCCGGCGCCGGCGATCCCTATCGCAATTTGCCCAACCTGCCCGGCTATCCGCGCAGCGAGCATAACTACGCCTGGTATCTCGAAGCCCGCAACAAGCGCAGCATCGCGCTCGACCTGTCGAAGCCGGACGCGCAGGCGGTGCTGCAGCGGCTGGTCCGTGAAGCCGATGTCTTCATCACCAACTTCCCGCCCTCGGTCAGGGCCAAGCTCGGCCTCACCTACGAGAAGCTCGCGCCGCTGAATCGGCGGCTGATCTATGCATCGTTCACGGGTTACGGGGAGAAGGGCGAGGAGGCTGATAAGCCCGGCTTCGACAGCAACGCCTATTGGGCGCGGTCCGGGCTGATGGACCTCGTCCGCGCCGACGAGACCACGACGCCGGCGCGCTCGGTGGCCGGCATGGGCGACCATCCGTGTGCGATGGCGTTCTATGGCGCGATCGTCACGGCGCTGTATCAGCGGGAAAAGACCGGCAAGGGCTGCCACGTCGCCTCCAACCTGATGGCGAACGGGGTGTGGGCGGCGTCGGTGCTGGCCCAGGCCAAGCTGTGCGGCGCCGCCTTCGTGGAGCGGCGGCCGCGCGAGCGGGCCCTGAACGCGGTGGCCAACCACTACCAATGCCAGGACGGCCGCTGGATCATGCTGTCGCTGCTCAACGAGGAGAAGCAGTGGCCGATCCTGGCCCGCTGTCTTGACCGTGAGGACCTGATCGACGATCCGCGCTTCAGGACCAAGGCCGACCGCCATGCCCGCTCGGTCGAGCTGATCCACGAGTTCGACGCGGTGTTCGCGACCAGGCCGCTGGCCGAGTGGCGCAGGATCCTCGACGGCAGCGGCCTGGTGTTCGGCGTGGTCGGCATTCTCGACGACATTCCGAACGACAGGCAGATGATTGAGAACGAGGTGCTGGTGCCGTTCGAGAACGACACCATGCTGACCGTCAACAGCCCGATCTTCATCGACGGCCAGCGCAAGGTCGCGCCGCGCAAGCCGCCCGGAATCGGCGAGCACAGCGACGAGATCCTGCGCGCCGCCGGCTTCGACGACGAGGCCATCCGGACCTTGCGCGCCGCCGGCGCGGTCGCCTGAGCTAGCGCGTCGCGATGAAGCACATGCCGAACCGCGTCGAAGGCCCGGTCTGACAGGACAGGTTCGCGGCGCAGGTCCAGCGCGAGAAGCTCTTGTCGTTGTCGGCGGCGTCAGCGCGGCGCGCATAGCAGTGCCCGCCCCAGCCGTCATTGTAGACCGTGCCGGCCAGCTCATCGCTGCCGCGCAGCTGCGGGCGGCTGGCGAAGCCGCGCGAAAAGTCCGGCGTACGGCCCTCGGCGATCGCATTGAGGATGTCGCGGCGGCGGACCTGGTCGCCGAAGAAGTGCGGCGAGCCGGGCACCACGACGGTGTTGGACGGCTTCTCCGCCATCCAGTCGACGCCGGGGAAATGGAACCCGCCGATGCCGCGGGTCTGATGGCAGCCGCCGCAGCTGGAATCGTTGAGTCGGCGTTCGAAGCCCGCGACCGACTGGATGTTCTGCAGGGTCACGCCCTGCGCAGCCGCCTTCTCCAGGGCACCGACCACATCGGCCTCGCTGAACACGGCTCCCGCGCCGCCGGCCTCGCCTTGCACCAGGCCATAGGCCGGCAGCATGTCGGAATTGACGAAGCCCGTCGGCGTCGGCGCGACCGCCACCTTGGCCAGGAACTTGTCGGGAATGACGGCCATGCCCCGATCGAGCTCGCCGAGATGCACCGGATCGAGCAGCCAGTCCCTGAACTCGCGCGCCAATGCGGCATCGGCCAGCAGCCGGTCGCGATCGATCTGATCCTCCAGCACCGCCTCCTCGAACGTCCGGCTCGCGGCCTGATAGTCGAACACCTTCATCATGTAGTCGGTGCGGAAGTCGTGGATCGCCGATTTCGGCGCATGCGCGATCTGCAGATTGGTCTCGATGCGGTGGATGTTCTCCGGCCTGATCAGCGCCAGCGGCCCGTCCGGCGCGGTCAGCTTCGCGGCCAGCTCAGGACCGGTAAGCTGCAGATCCGATGTCGCCAGCCAGCGCTTGGCGATGTCGGCGCAACTCGGCGTGTTGCTGTTCGCCTCGGCGTCGCTGCGCGCCTTGAGCACGATGTTCAAGGTCATCGGAAGCCGCGGCGAGGCCACCTCGCCGTTCTTGGCCTCCGGCGGCGTCGTTCGCGTCAGGCGATACAACAGCCGCACCTCGCCGCAATGCTCGGGATCGACGAAGGCGCGGTCCATGCGGTTGACGACGCCGGCCAGCACGAAGCGGGCGTCGGGTGAATCCAGCAGCGCGCGATCGAACAGCTGGAAGGCGTAGAAGTTGCCGACGCCGATGCTCTCGTTCGGCAGCGTCGCCTTGTGCGTCTCGACATAGCGGTCGAACTCCGCCTCGAGACCCCTGCGCACCGGCTGCATCGACGGCAGCGCGAACAGCGCGGCGTCGGTCAGCGGCGCATCGCTCGCGGAAGCCGGCGCCAGCATCCGGGCGAGGCTGAACGGGCCGTTATCGAGCGCGCGCAACGCCGATGGCTCCAGGATCGCCGTGCCGCGCTCGAGCGGCGCGCTCTCGTCGGCGTATGCAAGCGAGCCGCAACACAGCAGGGCCAGGCCAACTACCAACCGTCGCACGACGCGCCTCCTCTTCCGAACCACACTGCGCGAGCAAAGCCAACCTTGCCGCCGCGCGCCGGTGTGCTAGGCGCCGAACATAGCCGAAAGGCGGCGGCGGCGGACAATTGTGCGACGAGGCGCCTCACGTCGCGGTGAGGCGCCTCGTCGGATTCACTACGGGAGAGATGGCTCGTCAGCGCGCGACCACAAGTCCCTTCGTCGTGACCACCACCCAGCGGCCGTCCTGCTTGCGGATCGCATCGACCTTGCCGAGGCCGGGCACGGGATCGCCGGCATAGACCTCGTAGAGCCCGCCGCGTCCTTCGATCAGCGCGCCGCCACGGCCGACGTCGCGCAGCACCCAGCCTTCGACGACCCGGGGCTTGTTGGTCTCGGCACGGGCGGCCTCCGCCCTTGCTGCCTCCGTCCTTGCGGCCTCCGCTCTTGCCGCCTCGGTGCGCGCCGCATCAGCCCGGTTCGGTTCGGCCCGGTTCGCGTCTGTCCTGGCCGGCTCGGCCCGGCTCGCCTCCTGCCGCATCGGCACGCCGGACGGCGGGACCGCGGCGTTGATCGCGCCGAGCGCCTGCGGCACGGACGCGGTGGTGTCCCGCGTGGCCGCCTGCGTCGCGGCGGAGGCCTGCGCCGCGCGCAGCCGCTCCACGGCTTCGCTGAGCCGCTGCAATTCGCTCGGCTTGCCCGACGACTTGGTCGCCAGATCGCCCAGCACCTTCTCGAGCCGGTCGAGCCGCTCGGCCGATTTGTTCAGCTCGACCAGGCTGGTCTGGTTGGTCTGGTCGAGGCTCGCCTTGAGCGTAGCGAGCTCGTTGTCGATCCGCGAGATCGCCGCGCTCAGCGTCGGATCCGTCGATGCGCCGGAGCTGCTCTCTGCCACGCCGCCGCCCGAGCGGTCGATCAAGG
>NZ_CAFI01000494.1 GCF_000239775.1 Bradyrhizobium sp. ORS 375 | reverse complement strand
GGATCGACCCGGCATTCCCTGCGCGGCGGTTTTCACGCTTACTTTGCGCTCTCCCCGGTGTCCGGCTCGTTAGCCACCGTCGTCAGCGCGACGCCTGAGCGCCGTCGCGAACTTGGCGCCAGCTTCGGGGCGCCAGGACCACGCAACTTCACGTCCGCAAGCACATCGTTCGTCCGCGCCTCGGAGGAAGCGCTGCGACGTCTCGCGGCCACCGCATCCCCGCCTCGCGTGTCGTGACGATCGCGCGCAACGCCCCTTCGTGGTGAGGCGGGATGCGCGGGACAATCGTCGTGATTTGCCCGACGGCGCAAGGCGTCTGGTTGCGACATTTCAACACGACGGGCAGTTTCGGCATGGCTGCGATGTGCCAACTGCCCGTCGGGCAAATGATGGCCGCCGCGAGGCCTGCGGCATATCGCGCGAGATCGACGGCCAGAAGCCGTGCCGATTGTGGATTTTTGTCGAATGACGCGTATCGTTTGCGGCTCTCCTGCGGCGCGACTGTGGACGAATGGAATGTCGACTAATTAGTTTCGCTAATGTGCGATCAGCGGTCGCCGCCGCAACGCTTCGGAGCGGCTTGTTGCGAATGCTCCTCACGACCGCATGAAATCTCCCCAGCTCGGCAAAATTTCCGCCGACCTTTGCCGGTCATTTCAGGGCAAGGGGAGCAGATGGCGCACACATGCGTGTGATGTCGGCCGGCGCCCTGACGTCATCGCAATCGTCTCTGCACAGCCCGGCGTTCCGTTGCAAGCTCACTCACCTCATAAGACCGGCGCGTTCGCCCTGCGGACGAAGCGGCTCATGGTGACGCGATCCCCAAAAGGGGTCACGCTCGCGCTCGTCGAGGTTTTGCTGCTGACCGTGATGGTGGTCGATGCGGCGTCGGCGCAGCAGACCATCAAGGCCAAGCCGACCGACGTCGTTCCAGGACGCGCCGATCGGCTGTTCTTCCGTCACATCACCGCGCGCAGCATCTACTACAACGTGCCCAGAATCGCCAACGACAGCCGGACGCTGATGATGCGCCAGGATCCGCGCAGCGTCAGCGCGCTGTTGCGGCCGGTGCGGGAGGCCGGAGCGCCGGCGCTCGCTGCGCCGGGCAGGGCAGGTGTGCCGGCGGGCGGCTTTGGCTTCGCGGCGTTCCAGCCGGCGCGCAGCGCCCTCGTGCCGGCGCGCGCGGCAGCTCCGCAATCCGTTCCCAAGCAGATCGCGGCAACGCCTGCGGCACCCGTTGCGGCGGCGCCGGTCCAGCCGCAGCAGACCGTTGCTGCAGCTCAGCCGGCCGCGGTGCTGCGCAATCGCGACGTTCTGCCTGATCGAAACCTCGACGCCGTGAAGCCGCCGCCGCTCTCGCCCGAGGCCAAGCCCTATGATCCGACCGGCATCACGATGGGCTCGTTCCTCGTCAAGCCGGCGGTCGAGATCCAGGCCGGCTATGACACCAATCCCACGCGCCGCAAGGGCGGGCAGGGATCGCCGGTCGTGATCGCGGCCACGGAGGTTTCGGTGCGCTCGCAATGGGAGCGGCATCAGCTCAATGCCGATATCCGCGGCGCCTATACCGAGGACACCAACGTCCGCTCGCTCAGCCATCCGACCTTCGAGGCCCGGGCGCAGGGGCGTTACGACGTGATCGAGGGCACGGCCCTCACCGGTGAGGCCCGTTTTGTCAACGACGCGCTGGCGCTGCCGGGGGCGCTCAAGCTGCCGCGCGCCACGACGTTCGGCGGCAGCGCCGGCGTGCTGCAGAAGATCGGCCCGACCGAGATCGCGTTCAAGGGATCGGCCGACCGCGTCGTCTTCAACGACGCCGTGATCACGGCCAACGTGCCGTTGCGGACGCAGGATCGCAACTACACGCAGCCGGGCGCGCAGCTGCGCGTCACCTATGTGCTGACGCCGAACATCGCGCCCTTTGTCGACATGAGCTTCGACCGCCGCAACCACGATCTGCAGGTCGATTTCAACGGACAGCGGCGCGACTCCACCGGCATCGCGGGCCGCGCCGGCGCCGTCGTCAACATGGGATCGCTGACCGGGGAGGCTTCGGTCGGCTATCTCACCCGTCGCATGGACTCGCCGATGATGCCCAACATCAGCGGCGTGATTGCCGACGCGACGCTGGCCTGGGCCGCGACCGATGCGACGACCTTCGTGCTGGTGGCGCGCTCGCAGGCGTCCGAGACGCCGGCGATGAACGTCTCGGGCATCCTGTCGCGCGACGTGATCCTGCAGATGGATCATCAGTTCGAACCCTGGCTGATCGGCACCATGCGCGCCGGCTATGGCCAGGATCAGTTCGTCGGCATCGGCCGGGTTGACCAACGCATGTTCGTCGCCGCGGGCGGCGTCTACAAGATGAGCCGCAACATCCACCTGAAGAGCGAAGTGCGCACCGAATGGACTCGCTCCAATGTCGCGCTCAACAATTTCATGGCGGTGGTGGGCGTGGTCGGCGTCAGGGTCCAGTACTGAGACGGGTCGCGACGATCCGTTTTCGAACCTCGCATCAGTTCGTCGTGTACGAGCAGGACCACCCGTGTGGCTAAGCCTCACCCCGACCCTCTCCCCGTGAAGAGCGAGTAGAGGGTCGCGCACGTACTTGCAACCAAGAGCTCGGGTTGCATGGGGCGTCAGAAACTAATCGGTTCGGTCGGAGCGAACTCTGCCGGTGCCGACGGTGCCACCTCTCCCCGCTTTTTGCGGGGAGAGGTCGGATCGCGCAGCGATCCGGGTGAGGGGCATGGCGCATGCGCAACTACATGTAAGGTTCATCGGACGGGCACGACGGCTCCGCATCGATGAAAGCCTCGAAGGCGTGCTCACGATCATCTCCTGAAACTGGCAGAACGTCAGGAGTCAGCATAGCCGCACCGCCTCTGCCGCTGCCCCTCGCGCCGACCCTTCCGCGGAAAGGGGCTGACAGCGAGCTCACCGTGCTCGCGTGTCGGCCACGCAAAAAAAAGCCCCGCCATGGGGGACGGGGGTGAAGGCATGGCATGTCCGGGCTGATGGGGAGCCGGGGAGCGGGTCACGCGGCGGGGTGAGGTCAAGTCCCGTCTCGTGAGCATCATTCCCCGGCCGGTTGGGCATGCGGCTGGTGATGGCCTTGTTCTCGTTATCGGGCCCCGCGCCGCCCCAGGGGTAAGGGGCGCGCGGCGCGGGACGCCGTGGCCTTACTGCTCGAGCGCGGCCAGGGCGGCGTTGCCGATCTTCTGCGCCTCGGCCCAGGCGGCCTGTGTCGCCTGCTGCGCGGCGGTGTAGCCGGCCTGGATCTGCTGCTGCGCGGCGGCGCGCAGGGCCTGCTCCTGCTGTTCGCCGGTCTCGCGGGCCTGGGTGAGGGCCTGGTTGTCGGCGTTCAGCGTGGCGTTGGCGGCGTTGAAGGCATTGGCGGTGGTTTGCGCCTTCGCCTGAGCGGCAGCCAGTGCGGCCTGATTGGCGGCGTTGTTGGCGCGCTCGAGCACCTCGGCGGCCTCCTGCGCGTCCTGCTTGGCCTGTTGCGCGGCCTGGCGCGCCTGCTCCAACGCCTGACGGTCGGCATTGACCTTCTGCTCGGCCGCCTCGACCGCCGCATCGATCGCGCCGATCTTCTGGTTCAACGCGGCCTCGACGGTCTTCTGGTTCGCCGATGCCGCGGCGTTGGCCGCCTGGGTCTTCTGCTGGGCGACCGCACGGGCCTGCTCGCCGGTCTTCAGCGCCGCCTGGAGTGCGGCCTGCTCAGCCGCCTCATTGGCCTGCTGATTGTTGTTGTTATTGTTGTTGTTGTTGCCGCCGTTGCCGGCCGCCGCGCCGCCGCCATTGTTGGCATTGCCGCCGTTGTTGGCGTTGCCGCCATTGTTGGCGTTGCCGGCGGCCTGGCCGGCCTTCGCGGCGGCTTCCGCGGTCTCGCGCGCCGTGTCCTTGGCGGCGTTGGCGGCTTCCTTGGCCTCGTTGGACACGTCGATGTCCTTGTCGAGCTTCTGGAAGGCGGCCTGCAGCGCGGCCGAGGCGGTGGTCAGCTTCGCGGCGGCCGCAGCAGCGGCGGCCTTGTTGGCGGCGGTCGGGTTCTTCTCGGACTGCTCCTGGGCTTCGATGGCGGCGCCCTTTGCGTTCTGCTCGGCCTGACGCGCGACGTCGATCGCCTTGCGGTCGGCGGCGACCTGGGCCTCCGCATTTGCGGCGGTCTGCGCTGCGGCTGCGGCGGCCGCATTGGCCTTGGCGACGGCGTCGTTGTTCGCCGCACCCGCGGCCGCGGCCTTGGCCGGGGTTGCGGCGGCGGCAGCGGGCGCCGCAGCCGCCTTGGCGACAGCGACGGTGGTGGCAGCCGGCTTGGCAGCGGCGGTCGTCGTGCTGGTGGTGGCAGCGGCAGCCTTGGCGGTGCCCGTGGTCGTCGCTGCCGCGGCGGCTGCGGCGGGCTTGGCGACCGGGGTTGGCGTCGCAGCCGTGGCAACGGTGGTGGGCTTGGTTGCGGTGCCGGTGGTCGCAGCGGCGGCAGCGGTAGCAGCAGTTGTCTTGGCGGCGTTGCTCGCCGCGGCTGCGGCTGACGTGGCGGCAGCCTTCGCAGCGGCATTGGCCGCTGCCTTCGCGGCGGCGTCAGCCGCGGCCTTCGCGGCCGCCTTGGCGGCGGCATCCTGCGCGGCCTTGGCGGCGGCGTTGGCAGCGGCCTTGGCGGCCGCATCCTGCGCAGCCTTTGCGGCGGCTGCGGCAGCAGCCTTGGCCGCAGCCTCCTGCGCGGCCTTCGCCGCGGCATTGGTCGTGGCCGAGGTGGCGAGCGCGGTCGTCATCGCCTGCGCATGAGCCTGATGCGGCAAGGCCGCCACCGCGAGCGCGGACATGAGGGCAAGCACGCTGACGTGGCGATAGAGGTCGGTTCTCGAGGTCGCCGTTTGAAGGTTCTTCTTGTCCGCCATCAGCTCAACTCCATTGGTACGCTGGATTGGATGATGGAACCTTCTGATAATGATTTTGGCTTGCAGGATGGTCGGACCTTGCAAGCAGCAAGGCGTCCGCCTGCATCCTGACGGCAGGATTTCGCGATGTTTGCGGCGGAGCGGCTGCGGCGCGGTGGCGCAGGGGAGCAGAAAGCTTTCGAAACAAATGCTTGCGGCTGAAACCGCCGGTTGCACCGTTGCGGCGGGGCGGTGAGCATTTCACGGCAGGTCATGCTGTCGCCATGGTGACGCGACGCATTGTCGCATCACTGGCGATTGACAAGCCGTACGCTGAGCGAACGGGCGCCTCAGCTCTTCTGCGCGTAGAGCAGCGGCACCGCGGAGTCGACCATCACCTCGACGAGGCTGGTGCCGTCATGAGCGAGACTGCGCGCGAGCGCTGCGGGCAGGTCGGCCGACCGGCTGACGCGCACGGCGTCGCAGCCCATGCCCTCGGCGAGCTTGACGAAGTCGAGGCCGGGCAGCTCGAGCCCGGGCACGTTGCGCACCTGCATGACCTGGCTGAAGGAGCGCATCGCGCCATAGCCGGAATTGTTGATGACGACGACCGTCATCGGCAGCTTGCGCTGGGCCGCGGTCCACAGCGCCTGCAGCGAATACATCGCCGAGCCGTCGCCGATCAGGCAGACGATGCGATCGTTCGGGCGTCCCAGCGCCATGCCGACCGCGGCCGGCAGGCTGTAGCCAAGCCCGCCGCTCGCCATCGTGTAGAACGAGTCCGCGCCCGGCATCGGCATGTACTTGTGCATCACGGGCCGGTGCGAGGGGATCTCCTCGACGACGGCACTGCCTTGGGGCAGCGCCTGCGACAGCGTGTGAAGGAGATAGTCGACGGGAATCGGATCCGCGGGCTTCGGCGCCTCCGGCAGCACGCGGCCCTTCGGCGCGGCGCGCTTCGCCTCCGGCAGCAGCTCCAGCAGCAGCGACAGCGCGGGGCGCATCGTGGCGATGATGCTGGTGCCGATCGGCGGCACGGAAGCAGCCTCCGCATCGTCGGTGATCTGATAGAGCGTGGTTGCGCCGTCGAAGATCGCGGCGTGGCCCTCGACATGGAAGGTGAAGACCGGCGCGCCGATCACGACCACGACGTCGTGGGGCTTGAGTGCATCGGAGAGCTGCCCGGGGGAGGCGTGCAGGAAACCCTGGAATTGCGGGTGCCGCTCGGGGAACGAGCAGCGCGCCGAGAACGGGCTGACCCAGACGCCGGCCTTGGCCTTCTCCGCGACCTCGACCATCAGATCGACGCAAGCCGCGCGATCGATGCCGGGACCGACGACGAGCGCGGGATTCTTCGCCGATGTCAGCGCTGCGACCAGCTCATCCATCGCGGCGCGATCCGGGCCGAGCTCGCGGCTGACCTTGCGCGCAGCCACCGGCTGAGCCGGATGCATCCAGTCGTCGATCGGGATAGACACGAAGGTCGGGCCGCAGGGCGGCTGCATTGCCGTGTAGTAGGCGCGCGCGATCGCGCCCGGCACGTCCTCGGGCCGCGCCGGCTCGACGCTGTATTTGACGTAAGGGCGCGGGAATTCGCTCGGGCGCTCGGCATAGAGGAACGCCTGCAGCGGCAGGATCGAGCGCGCCTGCTGGCCGGCGGTGATGACCAGCGGCGTCTGGTTGCGATGCGCGGTGTAGATGTTGCCGAGCGCGTTGCCGACGCCGGCGGCCGAATGCAAATTGACGAAGCCGGCATTGCGCGTCGCCTGGGCATAGCCGTCGGCCATGCCGACCACGCTCGCCTCCTGCAGGCCGAGCACGTAGTCGATGTCGTCGGGCCAGTCGCTGAGGAACGGCAGCTCGGTCGAGCCGGGATTGCCGAAGACGCATCTGATGCCGAAGGCGCGCAGCAGCTCGAAGGTGGCCTGCTTGACGGTGACGGGCTTGGTCGTTGTTTTCGTTGTCTTGGCCACAGGCGTTTCCCTCGAGTGTCCGTGTGTGCGGTCATTCCGGGGCGATGCGGAGCATCGAACCCGGAATCTCGAGCGGTTCTTTTCACTCATCTCGAGGTTCCGGGTTCGATGCTTCGCATCGCCCCGGAACGACGGGCTTATATCACCAACTCGCGTTGCCCTTCATCGTCGGCTGGCGCTCGGCGTTGGCGGTCCACAGCTCCAGGCCGCCGTCCGTGTCATTGGCATTGACCGAGAACTCGCTGCCTTCGAACAGCGGCTGCACGCCGCGATAGGCGAATGTGGCGGGCGGCTTGCCCCTGAGCTTGGCGGCGAACTCGACCAGCAGCGCGGCCTGCAACGGGCCGTGGAAGATCAGCCCGGGATAGCCCTCGACCTTGGTGACGTAGTCGCGGTCGTAATGGATGCGGTGGCCGTTGAAGGTCAGCGCAGAATAGCGGAACAGCAGCACGGGATCCGAGACGTGGGTCTCGCTGTGCCGCGCGACCGGCGGAGGCGGCGGCGCCTTCGCCGGCGCAGCCGGCGCGCCACCCATGTCGCGATAGACGATGTCCTGGCGCTCGCGGATCGCTGTCCCGCGCGGCGTCGACACGACGTGCTCGACCGCGACGAAGCAGAGCTGGCCGGTCGAGCCGCTCTTCAAGGTGACATCCGTGATCGTCGACGCGCGCGTGGCGAGGTCGCCGACGCGCAAGGGATCGACGAACTGCACCTCGCCGCCGGCCCACATGCGGCGCGGCAGCGGCACCGGCGGCAGGAAGCCGCCGCGCGTGGGATGCCCATCGGGGCCGAGCTGATCGTGCGGAAACACCGGCTGACCCAGGCACCAGTGCACCGTGTAGGGCGCGATGTCGCCGGTCGTGGGCTCGCCGATGTCCTGGAACAGCGTCGCGCGCAGGCCTTTGGTCAGTTGCGCGGTGACGATGTCGACGGCCTCGGCGCTGCGGCCGACCCATTGACGGAGATGATCGAGATCAAGCGCATCCGTCATGATCAGCCCTTTCGCTGATGGGGCGAGGGGGCTTCGCCGATCGCGGGTACGGCACCATAGTGCCTGTCGTCATCTACCACGATCGCCGCCGGCGCCGGATAGGAGACGACGCCGTTCGGCGTGTCGACCTCGATGCGACGCAGATGCGGATGGGTTGCGAGATCCGCCATGCTGTTGACCTCGGCAAACGCAATGTCGGCCGCGGCGAGTTTTGTCAGCAGCTCGTCACGCGACAGTGCCGCGAAGCGCTCGGCGACGATGCCGTCGGTGAGCGCCCGGTTGCGGACGCGCTCGACCATGTTGGCGAAGCGCGGATCGTCGGGCAGGCCGGGCTGCTCCAGCACCTTGGCGCACAGCGTCTTCCACTCGCGCTCGCTCTGGATCGAGATCAGGATGTCCTTGCCGTCCTTCGAGGTGAACACGCCATAGGGCGCGATCGAGGGATGGGCGAGGCCGATGCGCTTCGGCGCGTTGCCGGCCTCGGCGTTGAGCAGGGGCACGGTCAGCCAGTCGGCCATGACGTCGAACATCGAGATCCGGATATCGGCGCCCTCGCCGGTGCGGCCGCGCCTGATCAGCGCCTCCAGGATCGCGGCATGCGCGGTGGCGCCGGTGGCGACATCGACGATCGACATGCCGACGCGCGACGGCCCTTCCGGGCCGCCGGTGATCGAGGCGAGCCCGCTCTCGGCCTGGATCAGCAGATCATAGGCCTTGCGGTCGGCATAGGGGCCGGTGTCGCCATAGCCGGTGATGGTGCAGCAGATCAGCTTCGGATAGTCCTTGCGCAGCCGCTCGCGGGCGAAACCCATCTTGTCCATCGAGCCTGGCTTGAGATTCTGCAGCAGCACGTCCGCGCTGGCGATCAGCGTCTCCAGCTCCGCGCGGCCTTCCAGCTTGGCGAGATCGACGACGCGCGACACCTTGCCGCGGTTGAGCCAGACGAAGTAGCTGCTCTGGCCTTTCGCCGCGGCGTCATAGCCCCGGGCGAAATCGCCCTCGGGCCGTTCGATCTTGATGACGTGGGCGCCGGCATCCGCCAGGCGCGACGAGCAGAACGGCGCAGCCACCGCCTGCTCGACGGCGACGACGGTGATCCCTTCAAGCGGAAGCATCGACGAGCCTCAGTACGAGCGGGGCATGCCGAGCACGTGCTCGGCGACGTAGGACAGGATCAGGTTGGTCGAGATCGGCGCCACCTGATACAGCCGCGTCTCGCGGAACTTGCGCTCGACGTCGTACTCCTCGGCGAAGCCGAAGCCGCCATGGGTCTGGATGCAGGCGTTAGCCGCCTCGAACGACGCGTCCGCTGCAAGCATCTTGGCCATGTTGGCCTCGGCGCCGCAGTCGAGCCCGGCCTCGTACTTGCGGGTGGCTTCCTTGACCATCAGCTCGGCCGCGCGCATCGAGGCATAGGCCTTGGCGATCGGGAACTGGATGCCTTGGTTCTGGCCGATCGGCCGGCCGAACACAATGCGCTCCTTGGCATAGGCGGTCGCCTTGGCGATGAACCATTTGGCGTCGCCGACGCATTCGGCCGCGATCAGGATGCGCTCGGCATTCATGCCGGAGAGGATGTAGCGAAAACCCTTGCCTTCCTCGCCGATCAGGTTCTCCGCCGGCACGCGCATGTCGGTGAAGAACACTTCGGTGGTGGCGTGGTTCATCATCGTGCGGATCGGACGGATGGTGAGCCCGGCCTTCTTGGCCTCGCGCATGTCGACGATGAAGACGGAAAGACCCTCGGTGCGCTTCTGCACCTGGTCCTTCGGCGTGGTGCGCGCCAGCAGGATCATCAGGTCGGAATATTCGGCGCGGCTGGTCCAGATCTTCTGGCCGTTGACGATGTAGCTGTCGCCGTCGCGCTTCGCGACCGTCTTCAGAGAGGTCGTGTCGGTGCCCGAGGTCGGCTCGGTCACGCCGAATGCCTGCAGCCGCAACTCGCCGCTGGCGACCTTCGGCAGCCATTTCGCCTTCTGCTCGGCGGAGCCGTGCCGGAGCACGGTGCCCATCGTGTACATCTGCGCATGGCAGCCGCCGCCATTACAGCCGGCGCGCTGGATCTCCTCCAGGATCGCCGCCGCCGCCGACAGCTTCAGGCCGGCGCCGCCATATTCCTCGGGGATCAGCACCGAGAGGTAGCCGGCCTGCGTCAGCGCGTCGACGAAGGCGGACGGATAGGCCATCTCGCGATCGAGCTTGCGCCAATATTCGCCGGGGAACTGCGCGCAGAGCTTGGCCACTGCGTCGCGGATGTCGGCGTAATCGTCGTGCTGATGCTGCTCTGTCATGTGTTGCTCCGCGGGCCGCCGTGACGATGGCCTGGGCTCTCTCCCTGAACGTGTTCCTGATAGCCTATGACCAAGCGGGTCACGCTTGGCAAGCTTGGAATGCCAGCGTTGCAGCCGGGCTGCCTTGCCGGAGCAACAGGGCAAGGGGGCCGGCGGTCACGTTCTAGCTGATGGGAAATCCGAGATGGTCGCGGAAACGGTTCTTGAGGAAGACACCGTCGCGCGCGGGCAGCGCGCGATGGACGTGATCGGTCGAGATCGCCACGCGTGCAAAATGCGGCCCGGACAAATCATGCAGCTTCGGCCTGAAGGCGTCGAGCGCCGCGCTGTCCTCGATCGTGCTGACGGACGGAAAGCCGGCGCCGGTCGCGATCAGCTCCAGCCGGGCGCCGAGCCCCGAATGGCTCATCTGCATCCCGGTCTCGCCGAAATGGGCGTTGTCGAGCACGACGATCGAGAGGTTGCGCGGCTGCTTCGCCGCCGAGGTCGCGAGGCTGCCGAGTCCCATCAACTGCTCACCGTCGCCGGTGATGACGGCGACCGGCCGCGACGGCTGCGCCAGCGCGAGGCCGAGGCCGATCATGGCGGCCCCGCCCATCGCGCCCCAAAGGTAGAAATTCGCGGCATGGTCGCCGGCGGCAAACACGTCGTAGGACGACGAGCCGAGGCCGCAGACGACCAGCAGGTCGCGGCGGTCCTGCAGCAGCGCCTTGACGGCGGCGCGGCGTTCGAGTGCGGCACGCATCACTTGCCCTCCGTCCACTTCTTGGCGCCGATCATGCGCTGGGAGATCAGCACCGCGATCGGCTGATCGCTGTCATAGGCAAGCCTCGCGGCGGCCGCCGCCATCTCGCCGGCGTCCTCGGGTCGCTCGAGGCGGAACACGGTGACGCCCATGATCTCGAAGGCGGCCTGCGTCGCCTTGCCCATCGGCACCTGCCACGGATTAAACTCGGCCCATTCGCCGCGCATGGTCACGAAGGTGAGAAACGGAAAACGGCAGCTCTGCAGCAGCGAGAGCATGTTGACGCAATTGCCGACGCCGCTCGACTGCATCAAGAGCACCGCGCGCTGGCCGCCGAGCCAGGCGCCGGCCGAGAGCGCGACGCCTTCCTCCTCGGTGGTGAGCACGGTCGTCGCGATCGCCGGATCGTCATGCGCGAGCCGGATCAGGCGGGAATGACCGGCGTCGGGGACATAGCAGAGCTGCCGGACGGAGGCCGCCTTCAGCGCCTGGTAGATGGCGAGCGGCCAGTCGGGAGATGGGATCGGCGTGTCGGAAGCGGCCATGACGTCCTGAGTTTCATGAGCACCAATGGTGCAACGGATGATTTAGCCAGAAATGAACCGGGAAGCCTATTCAATCTCTCTCTGACCCGTCATGCCGGATTCTCATAGGGAGCCGGGGGCCTCATGGTTCGAGACGCGCCGCGAGCGGCGCTCCTCACCATGAGGGTTAAGAATCCCGCCCCTTGCGCGACGGCGCCACCCCTCATGGTGAGGAGCCGCGCAGCGGCGGCTCGAACCATGAGGCCGAGGTCTCGAACCTCGCTCTTCGAGACGCCCGCCTGTCGGCGGGCTCCTCAGAGTGATGGGCGAACGCACTCACCCGGGAATTCGCACCGGCAGGCTCTCATATCCCCGCACGAAGCTGGAATAGACCCGCTTCGGCTCGCCCACGACCTCGATGCGGTCAAAGCGCTTGAGGATTTCCTGCCAGACGATGCGCAGCTGCAGCTCGGCGAGGCGCATGCCGACGCAGCGATGGATGCCGAAGCCGAAGGACAGGTGGATGCGCGGCCGCTTGCGGTCGATGATGAAGGCGTCGGGATGCTCGATCACCTCGCCGTCGCGGTTGCCCGAGACGTACCACATGACCACGCGATCGCCCTTCCTGATCTTCTGGCCGCCCAGCTCGGTGTCGACCAGCGCAGTGCGCCGCATATGCGCGAGCGGCGTCTGCCAGCGGATCACCTCGGGCACCATGGTCTCGATCAGCGCCGGATTGTCGCGCAGCTTCTGGTACTCGGCCGGGTTCTCGTTCAGCGCCAGCACCGACGCCGTCATGGTGTTGCGCGTGGTGTCGTTGCCGCCGACGATGAGCAGGATCAGATTGCCCATCAGATTGTCCGGCGTCATGTGGCGCGTCGCCTCGCTGTGCGCCATCATCGAGATCAGGTCGCGGCCCGGATTGGCCTGGCGTTCCTTCCACATCCGGCCGAACGTCTCGGCGCAATCGGCGAGCTCGCGCCGGCGCTCCTCCTCCGAGGAGACGATGCCGCTCTTGGGCAGGGCGGTGGAGACATCGGACCAGCGCGTCAGCTTCCGGCGCTCCTCGAACGGGAAGTCGAACAAGGTCGCCAGCATCTGCGTCGTGAGCTCGATCGAGACCTTTTCCACCCAGTTGAAAGTCTCATTGCGCGGCAGCGAGTCGAGCACCTTGGCCGAGCGCTGCCGGATCAGCACCGCCATCTCGTCGAGATGCTCCGGCGTGAACATCGGCTGCACCGTCTTGCGCTGCTCGCCATGGCGCGGCTCGTCCATCGCGATGAAGCTCGGCCATTCATAGCCGGGCGGCACGTCGCGGATCATGATGCCGCCATTGCTGACATCGGACGAGAAGAGCGCGTGATTGGTGTCGACATGCATGATGTCGTGGTAGCGCGTCACGGACCAATAGGGCTCGATCGGCGCCTTGGTGCAGTAATGCACCGGCGCTTCCTTGCGCAGCCGCTCGAACCACGGCCACAGCGTGTCGTTCTGGAACAGCCGCGGCGCGCCCGGATGGAAGTCCTCGATCGGCGTCGAATAGGCCTCCAGCCGCGCGTCGCGCAGCAGATCGGCATGGTCGGAACGAAGCGCGGCCTGGGCGGTCATGGGGTGGTCCTTTGCTGAACTTTCGAGTCTCGATAACGAATAAAGTATGGTTGCCGTCCGTCATTGCGAGCGAAGCGAAGCAATCCAGGGCCGGAAAGAAAGTCTGGATTGCTTCGTCGCCTTCGGCTCCTCGCAATGACGGAGTTCGTGGATAAGATGCGTAGGGTGGGCAAAGCGAAGCGTGCCCACCGTCTTTCGCGCCAGTCGCGAGATGGCGGGCACAGCATTCGCACGGTGCGCGACCGACTTTGCCAACCCTACCGTCCCTAAATCCAACCTATGCCGCAATCTTCACCGGCAGTGTCTCATATCCCTTCACAAAGCTGGAATAGACCCGCTTGGGCTCGTCCATCACGTCGATATGATCGAAGCGCTTCAGGATCTCCTCCCAGATGATCTTCAGTTGCAGCTCGGCCAGCCGCAGGCCGACGCAGCGGTGAATGCCGAACCCGAATGACAAGTGTTGGCGCGGGCGGGCGCGGTCGATGATGAAGTCATAGGGGCGCTCGATCGCCGCCTCGTCGCGGTTGCCCGAGACGTACCACATCACGACCTTGTCGCCCTTCTTGATCTGCCTGCCGCGGAACTCGATATCCGCAAGCGCGGTGCGGCGCATGTGGGCGAGCGGCGTCTGCCAGCGGATCACCTCCGGCACGAAGCTGTCGATCAAAGCCGGATTGGCCTTGAGCTTGCGGTATTGATCCGGATTCTGGCTCAGCGCGTAGATGCTGCCCGACATCGTGTTGCGCGTGGTGTCGTTGCCGCCGACGATGAGGAGCACGAGATTGCCGAGGAAGTTCTTCGGATCCATGTTCTTGGTGGCCTCGCTGTGCGCCATCATCGACAGCAGGTCGCTCTTTGGCGGCTGGCTGGCGCGCTCCTGCCACAGCCGCGCGAAATAGCGCGCGCACTCCATCAGTTCGGCCTGCCGCTCGTCCTCGGTTGCGACCAGCCCGCCGGGGCCGGGAAGTGTGGTCGCGATATCGGACCAGCGCGTCAGCTTGCGGCGGTCTTCCCAGGGGAAGTCGAACAGCACGGCCAGCATCTGCGTGGTCAGCTCGATCGAGACGCGGTCGACCCAGTCGAACACCTCGCCGACGGGCAGGTTGTCGAGGCATTCGGCCGAGCGCTTGCGGATATTGATGGCGAGCTCGTCGAGATGCGTGGGCGTGAACATCGGCGCGACCGTCTTGCGCTGCGCGGCATGACGCGGCGGGTCCATCGCAATGAAGCTTTCGCGGCGCAGGTCGGGCGGGACGTCGCGGATGGTGATGCCGCCGAGCGCCGAGGCCGAGGAGAACACCGCGTGATTGGTCTCGATCTCCATGATGTCGTCGTAGCGGGTGATCGACCAATAGGGGCCGAACATCGACTCCTTGCAGTAGTGCACCGGGTCGTCGCGGCGCAGCCGGTCGAAATAAGGCCAGTGCGTGTCGGTGCGGAACAGCTCGGGATTGCCAGGATCGAATTCGGTGAGCGGCAACGCGGCTGCGCGCTGGGCGGCTTCATCCATCGCAGGCGTGGCTGCGCCGGCCTGCCTGAGTGCCTCGGCCGTATTGGCGGTCCCGTGCATGGACGTCTCCCCTGAGGCCGGATTCTTGGTGTGTCCGGCGATATTTGGCGCGATTACATCCTGCCCGGGAGCGCTGGGCAAGCGCGGAGTTTGACGGGGACTGACCTGTCCGGTCTTGCGTCGCAACGCTGGCATTCAACAGGATGTCGGGCGTGACAAGCGCCACGTCACGGAATATGGCTGTGGGCCAATGTTGCAAAGCAGAAGACTAGCAGGAGGCCGCCATCATGATCGCCAACGCGCAGCGCATGTTCAACTTCGATCTCGGCGAGACCGCCGATGCGATCCGCGAGACGGTGGCTAGTTTCTCACAGAACGAGATCGCGCCCCGTGCCGCCGAGATCGATCGTTCCAACCAGTTTCCGCGTGACCTCTGGCCCAAGATCGGCGAGCTCGGCCTGCACGGCATCACCGTCGAGGAGGAGTATGGCGGGGCGGGGCTCGGCTATCTCGAGCACTGCATCGCCATGGAGGAGATCTCGCGCGCCTCGGCCTCGGTCGGCCTGTCCTACGGCGCCCATTCCAACCTCTGCGTCAACCAGATCCGTCGCAACGGCAACGAGGCGCAGAAGCGCAAATACCTGCCCAAGCTGATCTCGGGTGAGCATGTCGGCTCGCTGGCGATGTCCGAGCCTCAGGCCGGCTCCGACGTGGTGTCGATGAAGACCCGCGCGGACAGACGCGGTGACCGCTTCGTTCTCAACGGCAACAAGATGTGGATCACCAACGGCCCGGTCGCCGAGACGCTGGTCGTGTATGCCAAGACCGATCCGCAGGGCGGCCCGCGCGGCATCACCGCCTTCCTCATCGAGAAGGGCATGAAGGGATTCTCGACCGCGCAGAAGCTCGACAAGCTGGGCATGCGCGGCTCCGACACCTGCGAGCTGGTGTTCGAGGATTGCGAGGTGCCGGAGGAGAATGTGCTGGGACAGGTCGGCCGCGGCGTCAACGTGCTGATGTCGGGCCTCGACTATGAGCGCGCCGTGCTCGCGGCCGGCCCGCTCGGCATCATGCAGGCCTGCATGGACGTGGTGCTGCCTTACGTGCATGAGCGCAAGCAGTTCGGCCAGCCGATCGGCACCTTTCAGCTGGTGCAGGGCAAGGTCGCCGACATGTACACCACGATGAATGCCGCGCGCGCCTATGTCTATGCGGTGGCCAAAGCTTGCGATCGCGGCGAGACCACGCGCGAGGACGCCGCCGGCGCGATCCTGTTTGCGGCGGAGAAGGCGACGCAATGCGCGCTCGACGCGATCCAGCTGCTCGGCGGCAACGGCTACATCAACGACTACGCGACCGGCCGGCTGCTGCGTGACGCCAAGCTCTATGAGATCGGCGCTGGCACCAGCGAGATCCGGCGCATGCTGATCGGGCGGGAATTGTTCGAGAAGACATCCTGAGGTAGCTGCCTGAGCCGTCGCGCGGACGCGACCCGCGTTCGCCAACCGGCCAGCGGCCAATAATTTGATTCATCACCTTTCAGGCCGGTGTTTTTTTCCGGCCGACTTGCGTACAAAATACGTCGAACCTCGGAGTCGCCCCGGCGACCAACTGCCGAGGTATTTGGGCATATTGTATGTCATTGCGTGTGTCGGAGGCGTGACCCGTGAACCAGATGAGCTACGTTCCGGGGCAGCCGCCGCCGCTTCCGCCGCTCACCGCCACCTTCTCCGGCTCGCGCAATGATTTCTTCAGGCTGGTGAGCCGTGGTGCGGCCATCGAACTCATCACTCTCGGCTTCTACCGGTTCTGGCTCGCGACCGACATCCGCAGGCATCTCTGGGTCAACACGGCTGTCGACGGCGATTCCGCCGAATATACCGGCCGCGGCAAGGAGCTCCTGATCGGCTTCCTGTTCGCCATGGCGATCCTGGTGCCGATCTACCTTGCCTACTTTCTCGTCACGGTCGAAGCCGAGCGCTATGAGGGATTTGCCAGCGTGCCGCTGGTGATTGCGTTCTACGCGTTCGGCCAGTTTGCGATCTATCGGGCCCGGCGCTATCGCCTGACCCGCACGGTGTGGCGCGGCGTGCGGTTCTGGATGGACGGCTCGGGCTGGGCCTATGCCGGGCGCGCCATGCTGTGGACGCTGCTCGCAGTGGTCACCGTCGGGCTGGCATGGCCGTGGCGGGCGGCTGCGCTCGAACGCTACAAGATGCGGCACTCGCATTACGGCAACCTGCGCGGCGATTTCGAGGGGCGCGGCTGGGAGTTCTTCAAGCGGGCGTGGGTGCTGTGGCTGCTCGCGCCGTTCGCCTTCGTGCTGTTTCCGCTGCTGCCGTTCGTCTATGCGCGGTTCAAGGCCGTCGAGTGGCGGTGGTGGCTGTCGGGTATTCGCTTCGGCGGCGTGCGCATCGAATCGGACCTGCCCGGCAATGCGTTCTACGGGCTGTATTGGAAAGTGATCGGCTGGTGGTTCTTGCTGTCGATCGCCTCGAGCATCTATTTCGGCGGCGTCGCCGCGCTGATGTTCAAGCTGATGGGGCCGGTCGAGGCCGGCCAGCTTCAGGCGCAGGCGCTTTCCAACAACATTCCGATGCTGGTGCTGATGGGATTTGGCTACATCGCGCTGATCCTGGCGCTCAACGTCGTGATGCGCCTCTATCTGGTGCGCGACATGTGGACGACGGTGCTCCAGTCCGTTCAAGTGCATGGCATCGAGGCCATGGCCGATGTCGCCGCCAAGGGCGATCTGGCCAGCGCGCTCGGCGAAGGGTTTGCCGATGGACTCGACGTCGCCGGATTCTGAGTCCGAGCCCAGCGCCGCGCACGGTCCCATGGCGCACGGTCCCATGGGCGGGACGCCGGCTGAACCGGCCGCTGCTCCGCCGAGCGGCCCTGTAAGTGGCCCTGGCACCTATTTCGACGGCTTGTCCAATCGGCGGCAGAGCGTCACGATCGGCTTTGCCAATCAGCTGGTGATGCGGAGCGCCGACAATTTCGTTTCCTGGCCCTACGAGGACATCCGTCGCGTCGACGGACCGAGCGGCACGCTGCGCGTCAGCTGCCTGTCCGCCTCTCCGCTGGCGAGGCTCGAACTCCGCGACCCCGCGCTGGCCGCCGAGCTGATCGCTCGCTGCAGCCATATCGACCAGAACAGCCTCACCCGGGGCGCCATCGCGCGCATCATCGGCTGGTCGCTGGCGGCCGCGGCGTCGATCGTGGCCGTCGTGCTGGTCGTGCTGCCCGTTGCCGCCGACCGGCTGACGCCGTTGGTGCCGGCGACGATGGAGCGGCATCTCGGCGAGGCCGCCGTGGTGCAGATCAAGACGGTGTTTGGTGACAAGGTCTGCAGCGAGGCGGCCGGGCAGGCCGCGTTCGGCAAGCTGGTCACCGCGCTGCGCAAGCCGGCCGGGCTCGACGAGTCGCTCACGGCTGAGGTCCTCGACACGCCGATCCCGAATGCCTTCGCGCTGCCGGGCGGACGCTTCTTCCTGTTCAGGGGCCTGCTCGACAAGGCCGATGCGGCGGACGAGGTCGCCGGCGTGCTGGCGCATGAGCTCGGCCATCTGAAGCACCGCGACAACCTGCGGCAGCTGATCCACAATGGCGGCAGCTCGTTCCTGATCGGCCTGCTGTTCGGCGACGTCACCGGCGCGGGCGCGGCGATCTTCGCCTCGCGCACCATGATCAGCGCATCCTATTCGCGCGAGGCGGAGGAGGCGGCCGACGGCTTCGCGATCGACGTGATGCACAAGCTCGGACGCCCGACCCGCCCGATGGGCGAGCTGCTGTTCCGCATCACCGGCAAGGAGGACGGCAAGCCGTCGCTATGGGCGAGCCATCCCCTGACCGAGGATCGCCTCGCCCGCATGCGCGCCGCCGACCGCCCCGCCAGTGGCCCGCCGCTGCTCGACGCGGAGGAGTGGAAGGCGCTGAAGGGGATTTGCAGGTAGCAGGCGGTGATGACATTCGCGACCTGTCACGGCGACGATGGTGCGCCTGGTGTCGATTTGTGCCAACAGCGTTGCCCCACATTCGTTGTCGTCCCTGCGAACGCAGGGACCCATACGCCGCGGCCTCTGTAAGAGGCAAACTGAGCGACGCCGGCTTCTAACAACAAAGTTTGGTGGTTATGGGTCCCTGCGTTCGCAGGGACGACAGCGGAGTTTGGGGCGGCGTCTGGGCTCTCAACGGTGCCTGTCAGAGCGCTTTCGATCAACCCCCCGCCTCACTCCGCCAGATTGTTCACCTGCTTCACCCAGGCGCGGACATCCGTCAGCACCGCCGGCAGCACGGCCTTGACCTCGGCCAGCGTCATGCCCGCCTTGACGCGCGGGTCGTAGAGCAGGTTGAGGATGTACTGGTCGTAGACGTCGAAATAGCCCATCGAGACGTTGTCGTTGAACATCGTCCACGGCACGCTCGAGGTGTCGTTGATCGGCCCGAGCGATTGCAGCAGCTCCTCATAGGCGCAATCGAGGAAGACGAAGTCGCCATTGTCGACGGTCAGGATGACGTCGGAATGCTCGATCTCGAAGGCTTCGTTCTTGCGGAAACCGGACAGACATTGCGGGTCGAGCGAGGTCTTGATCTCGCGGGCGCGCTCGCTGCCATAGGCCTGGCTGATGGTGTGGTAGAGGTCGCGATCGCGCACCAACTTGACGCGGACGTTGGCGTCGTCGTCGCTGTCGGTCATCGCGATGTCGAGGTTGCGGACCCGGGCGGCGATGTCGCCGACCACCTTGGCAAGCTGCGCCTTGCGATCGGCGCGGCGCCCGTCGGCGAACACGCGCACCGGCGTGCTGTACTTGCGGATGCGGTCGACGCGTCCGGCGAGATGATATTCGGCGCCGAACGCGGTCTTGAAGAAGCCGTCGGTGATCTCGGCGTCGGTGAAGTTCTTCTTCTCGGCGCGCTGGCGCGCGGCGATCGCCGGGATCTCCGCGGTCGAGGCCGGCAGCGCCACCGTGGTGATCACGAGCGAGGCCAGCGCGGCGGTCAGGGCGACGGCCGCGGTCCGCAACGACCACCGGGAGCACAGAGGCTCCCGGCCTGGATGAGCGCCACGCCCCTGCGACATGATCCCGCGCGGTTCAGTTCTTCACGATCACCGTGGTGCCGACCGAGACGCGGTCATAGAGGTCGGTGACGTCGTCATTGGTCATGCGGAAGCAGCCCGACGACACCGCCTGACCGATCGTCTCCGGCTCGTTGGAGCCATGGATGCGGTACAGCGTGGAGCCGAGATACATGGCGCGGGCGCCGAGCGGGTTCTCGATGCCGCCGGCCATGTGGCGCGGCAGATCGGGGCGGCGGCGCAGCATCTGCGAGGGCGGCGTCCAGGCCGGCCATTCCTTCTTGGCGGTGATGCGGTGCACGCCGCTCCAGCGGAACCCGTCGCGGCCGACGCCGATGCCGTAGCGCAGCGCCTGGCCGCCCGGCAGCACCAGATAGAGCCGGCGCTCTCCGGTGTTCACCACGATGGTGCCCGGCGCATATTCGCTCTGGAACATCACGGTCTGGCGCGGAATCGGGCTGACGCCGCTTTGATAGAAGTTCGGCCCGCCGCCGAAAATGTCCCTGGTGTCGAACATCTCCGCCCGCGCCATGCCGACGCTGGCCACCGACGCGACTGCAGCAATTCCCAAAGCAATAGACCGCTTCATTTCCATCCCCTGGCAAACATCAAAATCCGTTCGCAGACAGGCCATAAACGGTTGCATTCCGCAACCCACGGCGGCGTGAGGCCGGTATGTGGCGGCGCTCCGTGACCAAAATCCCACGGAAAATCGCGCAGCGCCTGGACCAACATCCTGTTAGCCAAGACCACGCATGGGCTGCGCGGCGATGGCAGCAATGCGGCCAGCCCCTTTGACGCCGCAGGCGAACAATGATTGATCTGCCCGGCATTGCAAATGGCGCGCGGAATCAACGGGAGAATAGGATGAACGGAGCGGAAAGCCTGGTACGGACCCTGGTCGCGGGGGGCGTTGACGTCTGCTTTACCAATCCGGGCACGTCCGAGATGCATTTCGTCGCCGCGCTCGACCGGGTCGAGGGCATGCGCTGCGTGCTCGGCCTGTTCGAGGGCGTGGTGACCGGCGCCGCCGACGGCTATTTCCGCATGAAGGGCACGCCGGCTTCGACCCTGCTGCATCTCGGCCCCGGCCTCGCCAACGGTCTCGCCAACCTGCACAACGCCAAGAAGGCGCGCTCCGGCATCGTCAACATCGTCGGGCAGCACGCCACCTACCACATCGGCTTCAACGCGCCGCTGACCTCGGACATCGAGGGCCTGGCGCGGCCGATGTCCGACTGGGTGCGGACCTCGCCCTCCGCCAAGGCCGTCGCTGCCGACGGCGCCGCCGCGATCGCCGCCGCCAAGAGCGCGCCGCCGCAGATCGCCACGCTGATCCTGCCCGCCGACACCGCCTGGAACGAGGCCGACGGCATCGCCCAGGTTCCCACCGACGCGCAGCGCCCGAGCTATTCGGACGACGCGGTCGAGAAGGCCGCCAAGATCCTGCATGCCCACGGCCCGGACACGCTGGTGCTGATGACCGCGGGCGCGCTGACTGAGCAGGCGCTGACCTTCGCCCAGCAGATCGCCGGCAAGACCGGCTGCCGCGTGATGGGCCAGACCTATCACCCCCGCATGGCGCGCGGCGCCGGCCGCTTCTCGATCGACCGCATTCCCTATGTGATCGAGCAGGCGCTGCCGATCCTGAAGAACTACAAGCACATCGTGCTGGTCGAGGCCAACGACCCCGTGGCCTTCTTCGCCTATCCGAACAAGCCGAGCATGCTGAAGGCCGAGGGTACCGAGGTGCACCGCATGACCGCCTGGGGCGAGAACTCGGCCGCCGCGCTCGAGGCGCTGGCCGGCCATCTCGGCGCCAAGGCCGCCGACGTGAAGCCGCAGGCGCTCGCCGAGCTGATCAAGCCGACCGGCGCGCTCAACCACACCACCATCGCCCAGGCGATCGCCTATGCGATCCCGGAGAACGCGATCGTCGTCGACGAATCCATCACCACCGGCCGCGGCTTCTTCCCGCCGACGGCCGCCGCCAAGCCGCATGACTGGCTCCAGAACATGGGCGGCTCGATCGGCTTCTCGACCCCCGTGGCGACCGGCGCGGCGGTGGCCTGTCCCGATCGCAAGGTGATGTGCCTCGTCGGCGACGGCAGCGCGATGTACACGATCCAGTCGCTGTGGACCCAGGCGCGCGAGAATCTCAACGTCGTCACCGTCGTGTTCGCCAACAGGATCTACCAGATCCTGCGCGGCGAGTTCGACGGCGTCGGCGCCGGCCAGCCCGGCCAGCGCGCCCAGGACATGCTGAAGATCGACCGCCCGACGCTCGACTTCGTCGCGATGGCCAAGGGCATGGGCGTTCCCGGCCGCGCCGTGACCACGGCGGACGAGTTCAATGCGGCACTGGCCGAGGCCAACGCCGAATACGGCCCGCGCCTGATCGAAGTGCAGATGTAAGCCCTCTGCCTCAGCCGGCGGCCGCAAATCGGCCGCCGGTCGATGGCAGCGTGATTGCCGCATTTTGATGGTTGGCGACTCAGCACGAACGCGTGTTGATGGTGACGTCTCCATCGTTTGTTCTGTTTGGGCGGCATGCACAGCGAATTGAACCGGCTGATATCTGCGCTGCAGGAGTTCTACGCGCGCGAGCGCTTCATCCTCGACCGCGATCTCGGTGAGCGCGCCCTGACGCACCGGCTGTCCGTGCATGTAGAGCGCAACTTCCTCGGCTGGGACGTCGACTGCGACTACAACCGGCTCGGCGACCGCGCCATGCTGCTGCCGCGCGGCTCCATCGTGTCGACCGACGACGAGCTGGCAAAGTCGATCTATCCCGACATCGTCGTGCACAAGCGCGCCGTGCCCCACAATCTGCTGGCCATCGAGGTCCGCAAGGCCACGAACCACCAGCCGCTCGCGCACGACCGCCACAAGCTGATGGCGCTGACCGACCCGCATCTGTGGTTTGCCTATTGGATCGGCGTGCTGGTGATTCTCGACCGCCGTAGCGTGATCACGCCGGAGGTCTATGTCGGCGCAAGGATCGACCCGGCGCTGTCGGCCTGGTTCGCGGGACGATTGCAGCAGATGGGGCTGTCGGCGGGATAAGGAATTCCGTTGCGGGACCGCCGGAGGTGGTGAGTGGCCGCTTGTGTGCAGCGCCGTCTCGAACCAGGAGGCCCGAAATGCCGAACAAGGCCCGGCCTCATTGCTGTGACGAGACCATGTGGCCCGAGGCAGTGGCGGACGCCGGGCGTGCCCTGGAGGCACGCCCGCGCTGCAAGCCTACTTCGACATGCCGTCGCCCGCCGGCTTCTTCGCCGACTTCTTCTTCGTCTTGCTCATCTTCATGTCGTCGCCCGAAGCCATGGCATCGCCGCTCTTGGCCGCCTGGCCGGTGGTCGTCATCGGCTTCTCGGTCGACTGGGCAAGAGCGGCCGACGAGACGAATGCGAGGGCGGCGGTGGCGATGATCAGTTTACGCATGCGGAAAACCTCCGTGGTTGGAACGCGCGGACCATAGGCGGATTCGATCCGCGGCGTTCTGACGCATGAATCAGGAAAACGTGAGAGTGGCGCCCTGCAAAAGCCGCCTTGTCTATTCGCCGCAGCCCAGGCTGCGCAGCTTTCGTGGCAATGCCCGCGGCGCAGAGCGCCATGCGAAACCGCCGTAATGGCCGCGACGCGCGCGCGTGGCCGCATCATGGCGGCACGGCGACAACGTCGTGATGGCAGTGGCTCGGGGGCCCGGCATCACGGCGTGAGTCGCGCGGCGGGTGAGGTTTGGGAAACAGGCGCGACATCGCCAACCTCGGCCGAAGCGCCAAGGCGTGATGACTGCAGCACGCGTCGCGCTATTTCAGCGTTGATAGGAAGGCAACGACGTCGGCGCGTTCCTTCGCGTCGGCCAATCCCTTGAAGTACATCTTGACGCCGTGAACGTCGCCGCGCGGATCGGCGATGTAGGCGTCCAGGGCCGCAGCGGTCCACGGCGCCTTGTTGTTTTTCATGCTTTCGGAATAGGCGTAGTCCGGCACCGCCGCGGGCTGGCGGCCGACGACGTTCCAGAGGCTCGGGCCGACCTTGTTGATGCCGATCTCGGGCGAGTGGCAGTTCTGGCAGATGCGCAGGAAGATGCTCTTGCCTGCGGCGGGATCGCCGTCCAGCGCCCTGGCATCCGATGCGATGGTCGCGAAGGCGACGATGAGAACGATGCGTCGGAGCATGCTTTTCCCCCAAGGTTTGACGCGGAGACCAGGTTCGCGGCCGCGTCGTCAGCCGACCTCCGCATGATCAGGCCGGAGGCGGGCCGGCGTCCTTGTTCTGGATCAAGTCATGCGGTTGCCGTTACAGATCAAATCGCCTATTCTTCTAAAAAAACGAATGAAATCAAGCGGGCGCGAATGTCGTCCTGGGAGGTGCCTGGTGGCAGAAGCCGAGTCTCGGCCGACGCGCCCGTGCGGCGTGATCGCCACGAAGTCGAAGGCCGCGACGGTCGCGGCCGCGGCGGCGGAGATTTGCGACCAGTTGCCGGCCGACGGCTTGGCGATGGTGCTGATCTTCCTGTCGCCGCACTACGATCCCCACGACTTCATCGCCGCCATGACGGCGCGCCTCCCCAACACCCCGGTGTACGGTTGCACGACGGCGGGTGAGCTGTCGCCCGACGGCTGGGAGGATAACAGCGTGGTTGCCCTGGCCTTTGCCGCCGATGATTTCACCGTGAAGACGCAGCCGATCTTCGGCCTGTCCGGCTTTCGCGTCGATGAAGGGCGCCGCCTCGGCAACGAGCTTCGGCAGGAGCTGCTGCGCAACGGCGGCGTCGACGACGGCGTGTTCGGCCTGGTCCTGATCGACGGCATGTGCCAGCGCGAGGAGGCGATCATGTCGGCGATCTATGCGTCGCTCGACAACATTCCGCTGGTGGGCGGCTCGGCCGGCGATGGCCTGCGCTTCGAGCGCACCTGGGTGTTCCATGACGGCAAGGCCTACACCGATGCGGCGTTGCTGATCCTGATCAGGACCTCACTGCCGTTCCGGCTGTTCAAGTGCGACAATTTCGAGCCGACCTCGACCAAGATGGTGGTCACGGAAGCCGATCTCGAGCAGCGCATCGTCAAGCAGCTCAACGCCGAGCCGGCGGCGGAGGAATATTGCCGCGCCGTCGGCATCGCCGATTCCGAGCTCGACCCGTTCCTGTTCGCGGCTCACCCGGTGCTGGTGCGCGTCGGCGGCTCGTATTTCGCGCGCTCGATCCAGCGCGTCAGCCCGGATGGCTCGCTGCGCTTCTTCTGCGCGATCGACGAGGGCATGGTGCTCACGGCGGCGCGGTCGCGCAACTCGGTGGCGGCGGCGCGCGAGATGCTGGCCGAGGTCCGCGATGACCTGGGCGATGTCTCGATCTTCATCGGCTTCGAATGCATCCTCCGGCGTCTCGACGCCGAGCAGCACCAGTTCGCACGCGAGATGTCCGAGCTCTATCGCGACAACCGCATCGTCGGTTTCCATACCTATGGTGAGCAGTACGGGTCGATGCACGTCAATCAGACGCTGACGGGAGTCGCGATCGGCAAACGCGCCGGGGCGCCGCAATGAGCGGGTCGAACTCCGCGGAAGAGCTGCAGCGCGAGGCGGCCAAGCTCAGGAAGATCAACGCCGCGCTGATGTCCCGTGTCGAACGCTCGATGGACCAGCAGTTCAACGCGTTCTCGCTGTTCGAGACCGCGATCGCGCTGGATCAGCAGGTGCGCGAGCGGACGCGGCAGTTGCGCGACGCGCTGCATTCGATCGAGACGGCGAACAAGGATCTGTACCGGGCCAAGCAGCAGGCCGAAGCGGCCAGCTCGCTGAAATCCTCGGTCCTGATCTCCGTGACGCACGATCTGCTGCAGCCCCTCAATGCGGCGCGGCTGACGCTGTCGACCCTGGCGGACGAGGTCCAGTCCGATCGCGGAACGAGCATGCTCGGGCAGGTCGACCGCTCGCTGGCCATGCTCGAAGACCTTTTGCGGTCGCTGCTCGACATTGCCAAGCTGGACGCCGGCGCCCTGCGTCCGGATGTGCGGCCCATCCTGCTGTCGACCCTGTTCGAGCCGCTCGAACGCGAGTTCGCGCCGATCGCCGCCAAACGCGGGCTGTCTTTGCGCATCTGTCCAACCTCGCTCGCCGTGGTGTCCGATGCGATGATGCTGCGGCGCATTCTGCAGAACCTGCTCGCCAACGCCTTGCGTTACACGCGGCGCGGCGGGGTGGTGATGGGATGCCGGCGCGGGCCGGGCCGGGGGCGCGTTCGTATCGAGGTGTACGACACCGGGCCGGGCATCCCCAAGCCGCAGCAGGAAGCGATCTTCCTCGAATTTCAGCGCGGTCAGCCGAGCGCCGAGGATCAGGCCGGGTTCGGGCTGGGCCTGTCGATCGTCCGGCGTTTCGCCAATGCCCTGGATCATCAGGTCCGTCTGGCGTCGCGGATCGACCATGGCTCCACGTTCACGCTCGAGCTCGACCGGGCGGACCCGGCGGCGGTTCCGTCCGAGCCGCTGCCGGTGGATCAGATCTATGATGACTATAGCGGGTTCGAAGGCGCCAAGATCCTGCTGATCGAAAACGACCCGGCCGGCGCCGAGGCCATGGTGAGCTTGCTGGAGAAGTGGGGCTGCGACGTCGTGGCGACGGTCTCGTTGAAGGATGCCTTGCAACGCCTGAGCGCGCTCGGCGCGGTGCCCGAGACGATCATTGCGGATCTGCACCTGGATGCCGACGAGAGCGGAATCGCAGCAATTCGCGGCATCCGGCAGTTCATCGGCAGCGATGTGCCGGCGATGATCGTGACCGCCGATTATTCGGAGGCCGCCGCGAAGGAGGCCAGCGTGTACGGGCTCGAGATCCTGACCAAGCCGGTCAGGCCGGCGGAGCTCCGCGCGCTCCTGTCGTTCCTGCTGACGTGAGCGAGGCGGCATCCTCTGCCGACGCGCGTGCCTCACCGATCAGGTTCACGAAGTCGAGCTTCTCCATCTCGATGATGGCCTGGGTTCGGCTCGCGACCTGGAGCTTTCGCAGGATGTCCGAGACATGGACCTTCACCGTGGTCTCGCTGATCCCGAGCTCATAGGCGATCTGCTTGTTCTGTAATCCGCATCGGATCTGGTCGAGCACGCGTAGCTGCTGCGGCGTCAGGTCGTGCAGACGTTTCAGCAGATCCTGCGCCGGAAGCCTGGTGCGGCGCGCAGGCGCGACGCGTGTACTGGCCGGAACATGAACGTCGCCGCGCAGCACGCTGTTGATTGCGTCAGCCAGTTGCTCCTTGGATGCCGACTTCGAGACGTAGCCGGCCACCCCTAGCGCCAGGACATGGGCGACGAGCCGCGGGTCCTGATGCGCCGAGACGACGAGGATCGGCGTCCGCGGTGCCGATTTGCGCATACGAATGACACCGGAGAGGCCGGTGGTGCCGGGCGTCGAGAGGTCGAGCAGGATCAGGTCGAATCGCGGTGGAGACGACAGCAGGCCGATGGCCGCTTCGATGGACGTCGCCTCGCGCAGCTCGGCGTCGGGCAGCGCGACGCGGATCGCATTCTCCAGCGCCTCGCGAAACAGCGGATGGTCCTCGATGATCAGCAATCGAGCCACGTGCCTGCACTCCCCCGCCGGATCGAGATCCAGTCTTGCAGCGTCGCGGACTGACATTCGCTGCGATATCTTCGCATCGTCTTCGAGCGAACGGCAGAGCCATAGCCATAGCGATAGCGCGTTGCACCCGATCAATCAACGGACGCCGTTGACGCTGCGGCGTCCTGCGGAGCCGCCTATCGCGTTGCAGCAATCCGTCAAAGGCTATTGGTGCTTCCTGCGCGCCGCGTTTCGCGGGTTCTGGTGCTCGGTTGGAAGGTGCAGATCGATCTTGCCGGTTTCGACGACGGCCTTGTTGCGGCTGTACAGGCGGAGCTTGCGCAGAATCTCGGTGATGTGCGCTTTCACGGTCGATTCTGCGAGCTGCAGCTCGCCGGCGATGTCCCTGTTCTGGTAGCCGCGCCTGATCAGGTCGAGGACGCGAAGCTGTTGCGGCGTCAACTGCGCCAGGCGGGCCTGCAGCGCGCGTGACGAGCCATTCCCGCCGCGCTCGGCCGCGGGAAGCAGGTCCTTGGGCACCGACACCGAGCCGCTGAGCACCCGTTCGATGGCGGCCGTCAGCTCGCGCTTCGAGGTCGACTTCGGCAGATAGCCTGCAGCCCCGAGCGAAAGCGCCTCGCGCACGACGTGCTGGTCTTCTTCACTCGACACGATCGCGACCGGCAGCCGCGGATGCGCGGCGCGAAGCCGCAGGAATCCCGAAAAGCCGGCGGCGTCGGGCAGCGTCAGATCGAGCAGCGCCAGATCGATATCGGATTGGGATCCGAGGATGTTGAGCGCATCGGCAATCGACAGCGCCTCGAAGATCTGCGCATCCGGAAGCGCCAGCCGCACGGCGTTGCCGAGGGCTTCGCGAAACAGCGGATGATCGTCAATGATCAGGAAGCGCGTCATGTCCGGCTCTCGATTGTCACCAGCACGCTCCGGCTGACCCGCCAGATCGTGCCGGCCCGCCTGCGCTTCTTCAGTTGGCCGTTTCCGACGACTGCACGGTCTGCAGGAACGTATAGATGCTCTCGAACTGGTCGTCGGTAAAGACCTCCTTCCAAGCGGGCATGCCCTTGGACGGACGACCCTCGTGCACCGTGGTCCAGTATTTGTCGCGCATGTCTTCGCCATAGCGGGTCTGCAGCCGCCGCAGATCGATCCGGCGCTCCGCCTGCACGGCGTCGGGCCCGTGGCAATGCGCGCAGGTGCCGTTGAAGATCTCCTTGCCCGCCGCGACCACCTCGGCTTTCGGATCGCTCGCACTGGTGTCCGCAATTCTGGTCACCGGTGTCGCGGCGGCCGGCTGACGCAGGAACTGCGCAGGACTGCCGAGCGCGGCAAGCCGGATCGGAGACGGCGCGGCGCCGAACCTGACCGGCGGGTCGCTCGGAAGGCCGTATTTGGCAGCGAGCTCTGCGATCCGGCGTTCGAGCTGCGGCAACGCCGCGTCGATCTGGTCGCGCAGCTGCGTGGAGGTTCGCGCGAAGCCGATCGCAGCATCCCACGACAGGCCAGCGCCTTCGACGGGCTGAACCCGGAAGCGGCCTTCGTAGGCTGTCTTGTTGAGCCAGCCCGCGACCGGCCCCCACACGAAGGCGACGTCGGCCTTGTCCTGGGCGAGGGCGGCCATACCCTCCTCCGGCGTGAGCACCGTGACCTTCTCGATATCGTCGCGCTCCGCCAGCAGATTTTGCGGCGTCGTCTGATACTGAACCGCGACGCGCTTGCCGCGGAGGTCGTCGATGCCGCTCAAGGTCAGCGTGGGGCGGCTGACGAGCACATAGGCTTCGGTCAGGATCTTCTTCGAGAAGATCACGGCGGGCCCCATGAAATCAGCTGACAACGGCAGGCCGATCATCGCGTCGCACTGCCGGCCCAGCAGCGTCACGCGCACGGTCCGCTTGCCGAAATAGGATTTGTACCAGTCGTACGTGACCGGGCGGCCGATCTGCTGCGAAAGGGCTTGGCCGATCTCGACGTAGAATCCGGGCTGCGATGGACTATCGCTCGAGAACGGGAGATTGGTCGGATCCGCGCACAGGCGCAGCGGGTCCGGCTGGCTGGCCCATCCTGCCGCCGCCGACGTCAGCAGGGTGGACGCGGCCAATGCGACCAGGATCGTCGCACGTGCTGACAGTTCGGCGCTGGCCCGCCACTTCGAGCCGGTCTCACGGTTCGGGCGCATCCTCGATCCCTCCATAAATTATCTTGTTATCTGTTTGTCTGGTCCGGCACGGTCGTCGTGGCCGTGCCGGGCCGTCATCTCGTCACGTCGGAAGATCGGCTGAGCGTCGCGTGTGCCGCGTTGTCGCGGACACGCGCGCTCACCGTCTGCGGCTACTGGACAGCGAACACGAACAGCGCGCCGCCTTCGGGGGCCGCATTCGTCATCTTCTTGCCGATCTCGCCCAGGAAGGCCGGGATCGAGGCGGTGCGCCCGACGACGACGGCGACATACTGTTTGCCGTCGACCGAGTAGGTCACCGGACCGGCGCCGATGCCCGAGCCGAGATTCTTCTTCCACAGGATCTTGCCGGTCTTGGCGTCGATGGCGCGGAAATCGCCATGCAGATTGCCGGAGAACACCAGTCCGCCCGCCGTGGTGAGTGTGCCGCCATTGAAGGGAAGGTCTTCCTGCAGCGACCAGACCTTCTTGTTGTTCACCGGATCCCAGGCGATGAGCTCGCCGAGGAAGCCGCCCGGGCCTTCCTTGGTGGGGAATTCGGCGCCGAGATAGAACACGCCGCGCTTGTAGGAGACGTCGCTGACCGACCAGTCCATGCAGACGTTGTTGGCGGGAATGTAGACCAGCCCGGTCCCTGGATTGTACGACATCGGTTGCCAGTTCTTGCCGCCGATCAGGTTCGGACAGACGTCCTTGACCGGATGGCCCGGGCCCGGCCGCTTGTCGGGATCCTCGACCGCGCGCAGGGTCGAGGTGTCCCACTTCTGCGCCCAGTTGGCGAAGACGTACTTCTCGGCGGAGATCACCTTGCCGGTCTCGCGGTTGGCGACGAAGAAGAAGCCGTTGCGGTCGGCCTTCATCAGGGTCGGCACGGCTGTGCCGCCGACATTGAGGTCGGCGAGCACGGCTTCGTTGACGCCGTCATAGTCCCACGCGTCGGCGGGGGTGGTCTGGATGTGCCACTTGATCTTGCCGGTGTTCGGATCGAGCGCCAGCGTCGAGGCGGTGTAGAGGTTCGTCAGCTTGCCGAAATCGCCGTTGCCGGTCGAGCGCACGGCGGTGTTCCAGGGACCGGGATTGCTGGTGCCCCAATAGACCGTGTCACTCTTCGGATCATAAGAGCCGACCAGCCACGCCGCGCCGCCGCCATGCAGGCCGGTGTCGCCCTTCCAGGTCTCGCTGCCGGGTTCGCCGGGCGCCGGCACGGTGTAGGTCTGCCACACCATCTTGCCGGAGTTGATGTCATAGGCCTGCAGCGAGCCGCGCACGCCGTACTCGCCGCCGCCGAAGCCGGTGATGACCTTGTCGCGGACGACCAGCGGCGGCGAGGTGATCACCGAGCCCTGCTTGTAGTCCACCACTTTCGAGGTCCACAGCTCCTTGCCCGTGGCGGCATCGAGCGCGGTGAGCTTGCCGTCGAGGCGGCCGACGAACAGCTTGCCGTCGGCATAGGCGATGCCGCGGCTGTTCACGTCGCAGCAGGCATATTGCAGCGTGTCGTCCGGAATCTCCGGCTCGTAGGTCCATTTGCGCGCGCCGGTCGCGGCATCCAGCGCATAGACGTATTTCGGTCCCCATGAGGTCGAGACGTAGAGCGTGTTCCCGATCACGATCGGCGAGGCCTCGTTCGAGCGCAGCGAGGCCAGCGAGAACGAGTAGACCAGCGACAGCTTGCCGGCGTTCTCGGTGTTGATCTCCTTCAGCGGGCTGAACCGGGTGTTGCCGTAATCGTGGCCCGCCATGGCCCAGGCGCCGGGCTCGGCGGCGGCCTTCAGCGCCGAGTCGTTGGCGCGGACGCCAAGCGTGCCGGCAACTAGGAAGGCAACCGTCGAGATGCCAGCCAAGAATCTCCTGCTCGTGAAATTCATCAGTTCCCTCCGCATGTGTCTTTGTTGTGGTCGTGTGGCGCCTGCGCGCCAAGCCCCAGATGTGCAGTCGCGCTGCAACCATCGGCAGCGATTACAGCATCAGCTCAGCCGGACTCTCATAGGCGGAAGGTAGTAGGCCGAGGGAGCGGCGGTCGGCGAGGATTTGCAAGCAGGTTCGTGGGCTTAGCGACACTTTCGGTGTCGGGGACGAGGTGCAGAGCGGGCAGAACGCAGTTCGCCGGGCAAAGAGTCTTTATCGGCGAGGCTGAACAGCCGCGATGGTTAGCACAGGCGATCGCGGCTCAGATCGGCATGGCCAGCTGCGTCTCAACGCCGGCCTCGGCCTCCTGCAGCGATGACAGAGAGACGCCGAGGAGCCGCACCGGCTTGGGTAACGGCAGCTCGGCCTGAAGCAGCGCCAGCGACAGGCGTTCCAGCTCGGCGCGGGTCGCAACCACCGTGACGACCGACCTGCTGCGCGTGATGATCTCGAAATCGGCGAACTTGACTTTCAGCGTGACCGTCCGGCCCCTGTTGCCGGTCGCTTCGCAGTGCCGCCACACCTTGTCGATCAGCGGCTGCAGCTCGGCCGCCATCGGCTCGAACTCGGTCAGATCCGCTGCAAACGTGTTTTCCGCGCCGATGGATTTGCGGATGCGATTGGCTCGGACGGGGCGATGATCGATGCCGCGCGAGATCCAGTAGTAATAGCTGCCGGCCTTGCCGAAATGCTGCTGCAGGAACGGCAGGCTCTGATTGCGGATGTCGAGGCCGGTGTGAATTCCGAGCGCATTGAACTTGGCGGCGGTGGCCGGGCCGATGCCGTGAAACTTGCCGACCGGCAGCCCCTCGACGAAGGCCGCTCCCATCTCCGGCGAGATCACGTATTGGCCGTTCGGCTTGCGATGATCGGAGGCGAGCTTTGCCAGAAACTTGTTGTAGGAGATGCCCGCCGAGGCATTGAGGCCGGTCTCGGCCTTGATCCTGGCGCGGATCTGCAGTGCGATGTCGCGGGCCAGCGGAATGCCCTGCAGATTGTCGGTGACGTCGAGATAGGCCTCGTCGAGCGACAGCGGCTCGATCACCGGCGTGTGCTCGGCGAAGATCGCGCGGATCTGCTGGCTGATCGCCTTGTAGACCTCGAAGCGCGGCTTGACGAAGATCAGGTCCGGGCACAGCCGCTTGGCGGTTACCGACGGCATCGCCGAGCGCACGCCAAACTTGCGCGCCTCATAGCTCGCGGCCGCCACGACGCCGCGCTCGCGCGAGCCGCCGACGGCCACGGGCTTGCCGCGCAGCTCGGGATTGTCCCGCTGCTCGACCGACGCATAGAATGCATCCATGTCGATGTGGATGATCTTGCGGATGACCGTCGGCGCGGCATCCGGGTCTGGACCGGAGCTTGGCATGGCCGAGATCTATCAGAGCTTGGCGCCAAAGTCTGTCAGCAGGAACGGCTGGCGCTCGACCGGTCTTTCGAACATGCGTCGCCTGGGACGAACGTCCGTTTGACCCGGGCGTTTGTCCCCCCGTGCCGGTACGTCAGCTCCAAACTCCGGCGTCGTCCCGGCCTTGAGCCGGGATCCATACCCCCAGTGAGCGGTTTGGGGCAGGCTGGTCGCGTCGTGGCGTGAGGCCGGGCGATGAGGTTGCCAAGTGGAGAAGAGGAGCGTCGAATTGATCCAGATGAGAAAGCTGGCGCAGGCGTCAGGGGCAGAATCGCTGATGCGTCTGCGGCCGGCCGAAGTGACATGGCGCCGATGTTCGAGCTGATATTCCTCGGAACCTCGGCGAGCGTTCCGTCGCAGGGCCGCAATCATCCGGGGCTGCTGGTCCAGGCAGGCGGCCAGCGAATTCTGATCTATTGCGGCGAGGGCATTCAGCGCCAGCTGCTCACGAGCGGCGCGGGCTTCCGCCGGCTCGACCGCATCCTACTGACCCACGGCCATTTCGACCATATCCTCGGCATTCCCGGACTGTTCTCCACCCTGCGGCTGCGCAGGAGCGCCGACATCATGAGCGTCCACGGCAGCCCGGGCACGCTCGATGTCGTTATTCGCATGCTCGCAGGGTTGTGGGGCGAGGGCCGCGCGCCGATCCCGCTTCAGCTCGTTCCGCTCGCGCGCGGGAAGGTCCTCGACGCCGGTGCGTTCACGATCAACTGTTTTCCCGTCCGGCATCGCGACACCGACAGCTTCGGCTTCGCATTCGTCAGCCCAGCTCGCCGCCATCTGCTGCCGGAGCGTCTCGCAGACCTCGCGGTGCCGGATGGTCCGTTGCGAAAGACGCTGGCGGAGGGGCAATCCGTCACGCTCGACGACGGCCGCATCATCAAGCCCGACGACGTCCTCGGCCCTCTGCGCGGAGGGAAGAAGCTCGTCATTGTCGGTGACACCGAGACCACCGCCGGCCTGCAGGAGCATGTTCGCGATGCCGATCTGCTGGTGATCGAGGCGACGTTTCTCCAGCGCGACACCGCCATGGCCCGTGACTACGGTCACCTGACGGCGGCAGAGGCTGCAGCGCTGGCGGCGTCCAGCAATGTCGGCCAGCTCGTGCTGAACCACATCTCCGGCCGCTATGCAGATGACGAGATCCTCGCGGAGGCGAAGGCGGTTTTTCGGGCCACCCGCATTGCTTCGGATTTCGATCGATTGATTGTGTAGCTGCTTCTCTGCAGGACGGCCGGACTGACGGGGCGCGCCGCCAGCAGTCCGCGCTCGATGTCTTGATGCGCAGTTCGATCAGGCAACGCCCGTGCGCTGCGGCTTGAGCAGGGCATGCTTGATCGCACCGATGATCCGCTTCTCGTCGCTGGACGAGAGCCAGCGCCCAAGCCGGACAATGCCGATCGTGAACAGCGGCGGAAGCCAGCCCAACAAAGGCATCAGCCAGAGCATGGGATCATGGGAGCCGCCAAGCAATTCGAGCAGCGGACCGACGATCATGAGAAGACCCATCGCCAGCCCGGCGCCGACGATCGGGCCAGCATGCCCGTCCACCCCCACGAATTGTCCGATCAGGATGACGCGACCGTCGAACGTCTGAAAGCGACCGACGAAGACGGACCTCAAGCCATTGAAGATGAAGAGCCGCTCGCACCGGAGCGAGACGTGATCCTCCGTCACCCGCCCGACGACCGCCACCAGCTTCATTGCGGCCAGGGGAGCGAGGCCAAGCAGGTCGGGCTCGACCCGGGAGGACGACAGTCGCCGCACAGACTCATCGATGCTGAACTCGCTCTCGAACGCGAGCGCCTCTTGGCCGCAGAGCCTATCGAAGATCGTTTGCAGCATTGGCAGGCACCGGCTGCAGGTCGCGAACGAGTTCGAGACATCGGTCGGTCACGGCGCCGCGGCGATCAGCTGTGCGGAGTGGCGTCATGCTCGGATGATATCTCTCGCTTGCTTGAAGCGCGATGACGCCCGACAGCATGATCGGAAGGGGTTGTGAATGTCGATGAGCTGAGGACCGGATGGTGGGCGCACAAGGGATCGAACCTTGGACCTCTCCCGTGTGAACCACAATCCCTAGACCACGGCCAGCCTAATCCCGCCACACTCGAAATCTAGAAAATGTACGTAATAGCAATGGCTTGTGTCTGTTTTGACCACGGCAGGCCATAGCGCGCCTTACTGCATTTTGTGTGCCCCTGTTGTGCCCCCGACGGATTTTCCCCGGGGGCACACAAAAGAGGGAGAGTTTCAGACCCGGTTTGTTCTCGGGCTGTTTCGGCCTCGTCGCGGGGCACACGCGGGACATGGAAAGGACCGGGTTGATGGCGAAAGCAGCGAGCCAGCTGACACTCACGGATGCTCTCATTCGCACCGCCTCGTTGCCGCCGGGCAAGGCGCAGCATTATCTCCACGACGATAAGCTGCCCGGTCTTGCCCTGCGTATGCGCGCCACCGGCGCCCGAACCTGGGTGTATCTTTTCACCAAGCCGGGTGAGAGGGGGACGCAGCGCAAGACGCTCGGCCCGTGGCCCAAGTTCAATGAGAAGGCCGCGCGCAAGGCGGCGACGATCGCCGCGGGCGAAGTGATCCGCGGCCTCGACCCGAACGACGATAAGCGAGAGGCGAGGCGGCTGCAGGCGGCTGAGAAGCAGCGGACCACTCTGGCAAACCTGATCGTTGAAGACGGGCCATACGAGACATCGTTGACCGGGCGGCAGGTCGTCAATTGGAGGCCTGCAATGTCCGCATTGAGGCGTGGGCTCAAGGATCATGTCGAGGGCAGCGCCGCGGATCTCACGCGCCGGAACATCATGGCGGCTGTCGACAAGATCGCTAAGACGGGGAAGCGTGGGGCCGCGAAGGATTTCCGTAAGCACGTGCACACCTTCCTCGAATGGTGCGTCGGCGAAGGGTATGTCGAGCACAATGTGCTGGCCGGCTATCGCGCGCCGAAGGAGACGCGGGCGCAGCGGGTCGGGCGGCGCATGAAGGGGCGGGCTCTGACCGATGCCGAGATCGTCAAGGTCTGGCAAGCATGCGGCAAGCTCGGGACCTTTGGACTCCTGACGCGCATGTGCCTTCTCGGAGGCGCGCGTCGCAGCGAGCCCACGATGATCGAGTGGAAACGGCACGTCATGCAGGATCGCATCACCTTCGATGGCGCGTGGACGAAGATGGGTCTGCACCACGACGTGCCGCGCACTCATCTCGTCGACGACGTGCTGGCGGCCGCCAGGCATTTCCAGCGAGCAACCTCGGACTACGTCTTTCCCTCGCCGAAGACGGGCGGCCAGATGTCGGGCTTCACCAAGATGGTGAAGCGCCTCATCAAGGAAGCCGAGGTGGATAAATTCACCATGCATGATCTGCGGCGCAGCCTGCGCACTATCATGTCACGTTGCGGCTACGACAACGAGATCCAGCGGCTCTGCGTCGGACAGAAGCCCGGCGGCATCGATCAAGTGTACAATCACGATGAGCAGTGGATCATCCGCAAGATGGCGTTCGAGGCTGCTCACGACTACATCGCGGAACTGGTGGGCGCGGAGCGTGCCGGCAAGGTCGTGCGTCTGCAGAGGACGAATCCGCTCGATCCCATCAAGGCTGAGCTGCTCGGCCGTCTTCGCGAGCATTTTGCGGCTGGGGGTGTGTAGCCTCTGTGCGGCCAGATAGATACTCGCGCACCGCATCGACCCGATAAAGCGGGCGGCCGTCGACGTAACGCCATTTGAGAGGATGATCCGGATTGCGCCGCCACTGTTCCAGAGCGCCTGGGGTCCGCCGAATGACCGCCGCCGCCTCGAGCGCGGTCAGGTTCGAGCTCCCCGGTAAGACGTCGATGTCGAATCGGGCTGGCGGGGGAACGCCACGGTTCTTGCGCGGCCGCTTGGCGGCGGTCGCGCTTTGATCGGGGCTCGTCGATCCAGTTGCCTCGACGGGGGTCTTACCGGTTTTGCCGCCCATACCAGTTTCCACGTTTGCGTTGCGGCCGATAGGATCGCAAACGGAGTGGAGAGCACAGAAGCGCGCGTTCGGCGTAGGGCTGGCGGCGGCCTTGGCGTGCAAAAGGATGGATCGAGAGGGCCGATGGTTGCAGCAACCGGCGCAGCAGGCCGGCGGCAGATTGGATCACAAGGTTAGTGGAGCACTGCGTTCGGGAAGGAGACTGTGGAACACAATGGGCCGGCTGACTACGAATCTGAGGGTCGGACGTTCGAATCGTTCCGGGCGCGCCATTAAAATCAAGCACTTAGCCAAAATCACCGTTTGAGTTTTGAAAACTAAAACGGTTTTTCAAACGGTTTTGGTGTGGAAAGTTGATGCCAGTCGACGGTGCCGGCTCTGGCGAAATTAAGTACAGACCGGACAATCAATCGGAATTCGAACCCTTCTCTCGGCTCTATTCCGATCCGGTATATGAATGCGGCGAACGTGATTGCCGTTCTGCGTCAGGCCCAGGATCGCTATGTTGTCGAGACTGCGCGTCGCGTCCCGCAGACCCCCCGCCTAACGACCGCTAGAGCCGACAGCCAAAAGGCGAGCACAGGCTCGCCGAGTCACCGAATGGGTGGTTGCCTCCCGCCAAGCTTGCATTCATGATCAGCACACGCATTGTTTCTTGCGCACGTGCGGGGGCGAGATGGAGGCCAAGAATAGCTGGTCCATACGTGCGGGGGTGTATCCGTAGATGGACACGACGCGCTCACGTTTCTCTGCTGCAGAACAGGGCCTGGGCTATCTCTATCAGGCGCGATTTGCTCTCTTGAAGATCCTTGCGCTGCCGGAAAGCGGCTCTGTCCTCATCGAAAAAGATGATGATGTAGAGTTCGTCTCCGATGCCGGGGTCAAGTCTTTGGCATCCCTGAAGCACAAGGCGACAGGCGATCAACTGACGAACTTGTCAACCGATTTCTGGAAGTCCGTCCGGATCTGGCTAACTCACTATCTGGAGAATGGTCGAGTCTCTTCAGACGCCCAGTTTTTTCTTTTCACGACAGCGACCATTTCCGAAGAATCCTTTCTCGGCATATTCGCTCAAGACGCAGTCGATCATGACGTGCGGGCCGAAGCGGCTAAAGCTGCGATCGCGAAAAGCCGGTCTGAGTTGATCGTCACCATTCGGACCGAATTAGCGCAGTTGAGCGAGAATGAACTCCGAGACTTCTATGCTCGCGTAACGATCGTCGATGCTGCGCCCCGGATCACGGACATCCCAGCGCTGATCGATCGGCACTTGCGTACGATTAGGCGGGAATCCCGCGGGGCTTTGTTTGAACGGCTCGAGGGGTGGTGGACAGATTTGATCATCAAAATCCTCTCTGGTCATCGGAAAGAACCGGTCTACGGCTATGAGGTATCCGACAAGCTATCAGCCCTCGCGGAGGAATACCGGACCGATAACCTCCCAATCACATTTCGCAACCGCCTGCCGGAAGGCGAGATTGATGTTGCCAACGATCCCCGCCTCTTCGTCGAACAGTTGCGCGCGCTGGAACTATCGGCGACTCGCGTTCAAAATGCTATTATCGACTACTATCGAGCCTTCGAGCAGCGATCCAGCTGGGCTCGAGAAAGCCTCCTGATTTCGAGGGAGATCGAGGAATACGAGGACCGGCTCGTCGACGAATGGACGCGCTATCGAGAGATAGTTTTCGAAGGCCTCAACGACTCCAGCGAAGATGAGGCCTGCCTTCTTGCCGGCAAAGAACTGTATCGTTGGGCAGAAATTGAAACGTCGATGCTGCGCATTCGAGAGCGGGTGACCGAACCCTACGTCGTGCGCGGCGCGTTCCAAATCCTCGCCAACACCAGACCCAGCCCCCGGGTTTATTGGCATCCCCGCTTCCTCCAACGTCTCGGAGAACTTCTCGGGGTCGCAGCATGAAACCTTGGGACCAAAGACCGATCGAGATTCGTAATCTCTTCAATCCCGCCTTCTGCGGTCTCGTGCTCTTCCGGTCATTCTGCGGTTATGAGGAGGAGGATGCGAGAGGCATGCCATTTTCGCTAGGACTTCTGATATTGCCGCTTTGCCTGCATAAGCAGTCCCGGAACATCCTTCTGCAGGGTAACCGCAGCTATCTTTTAAAGGTCGTGTCTAGCCATCCAGAGCTGCTGGTCGATTTCGGCCGCCGGGCCACGGACGTCCTACCTTTTACCTTCGAGGCTATGGGTTTTCTCATGCAGCTTGGCGCGCTCGAGGTTGATCCAAAGGGTAGATTGAAAGCCATCTCAGGCGGCGTGCGCAAAGCCTTGACGGGGACGGCAGAAACTGTGGCTTGCCAGCGGGTCGCTCGCTTCCTTGGAAAGGAATTCGCGCGCGTCGGAGATCGCAGCACCATCTATACGACCTTGGGCGTCAGACCATGAAGATCAAGTCGATCCACATCTACAGCTATGACGGTCGCAGGCGCGACCTGCCGTTCCACGGTGGCCTCAATGTGATCACCGGCCGATCATCCACCGGGAAATCGGCTCTGTCCGACATCATCGAATACTGCATGGGTCGGTCGACGTTCAACGTGCCCGAAGGAATAATCCGTGATCGCGTGGCGTGGTTCGCTGTTATCTATCAATTCGCAGGCGAGCAGGTCCTGATCGCCAAGCCATCGCCGGACGCAGGGCGCGCTAGTTGCAGCACGGCAATGGTGCGTCGAGGTGCGAAGATTGAGGCGCCCGGCGTCCAGGAGTTGACGGTGAACGACGACGATAACGGGGTCGAGAGGCTTCTCTCACAGCTCTTGGGTATACCAGAAAACACGACCGACGTGCCACTGGACAGCAGCCGTGAAAGCTATGACGCGAACATCAAGCATACGCACTATTACCTATTTCAGAAGCAAACGATCGTCGCAAACAAGGATCAGCTATTCTATCGTCAGAACGAACCTTTTCAGCCCCAATCCATTAGAGACACCCTGCCAATCCTCCTGGGAGTATCATCGAGAGAGAGGTTTGAATTGGAATCCCGCCTTCGCGTCACACAGCGCGAGTTGCGGTTGATCTCCAAACTTCTCGATCAGGCCAGGGATGCCATTGATAACTCGGAAGATCGCGCAGTGGGTCTGCTGTCCGAGGCGCGCGCTGTTGGCATCCTTCCTTCCGAAAGCGCTGACCAGGAATCCGTCGTCGAACGGCTGCGACCCGCGCTCACATGGAAACCCACCCCTGTGCCCGAGGACGACGGACAACGGGTCACGGGAATCGAGAATGAGCTCGTAGTGCTCCGAGAGCGGCGTCGCGAGGTTCAAAGGGGGATTGAAGCGGCGCAGCAATATGCGAAGCGGGCGGATGGATACCAGACCGAGGCAGGCGAGCAGCGCGACCGTCTCACCTCGATCAAGGCACTTCCGGTGAACAAGGCAACCGGCGAATGGCAGTGGCCCTTCGCCGAGGCGAATCTCGCCCTAAAGAGTTCGATTGCCGGCATTCTGCTTGCTGAGCTTGAATCGCTCGATCGCGAGATGACAGCGGTGGTCGGTGAGCGTCCGGCGCTCGATACTTATCTAGATGAGCAGCGCCGGGACTTACAGCTCATCGGCGACCAGATTCGAAATAAAGAGGTAGAGCTATCCGGAGCGATCGCGGCGAGCGAGGTAATCGCTCAGATGGGCAATCGGAACAATGCAGCCTCGCGTGTTGTGGGACGTATCAGCCTCTTCCTTGAAAATCTTGTGCCCAACAACGAATTGAATCGCCTGCAAGCGGAGGAGCGGCGGCTCAAGGCCAAGGCGGATGACCTGGAGCGAAAAATCGGCGCGGACGATTCCGGCGCGCGTTTGGCCTCTACGTTGAACAACATCTCAATGCATATGTCGGGCTATATTGCGGACTTGGGCGGCGAGTTCAGTCAGTTTCCAGCCCGGCTGGATCTTCACAATCTCACCGTTGTGATAGATCGGCCAAATCGCCCAATCTATATGAACCGGACGGGCGGCGGAGAGAACCACCTCGCCTATCACCTTTCGGCTCTGCTTGCTTTACACCGGTTCGCAACGAACAATGGTGAGCCGATGCCGCGCTTCTTGATGATCGATCAGCCCACACAGGTCTATTTCCCTTCTGAAGCGGTCTATGCCGAAGCGGCCGGATCGATTGAAAGAACCGAAATGGATGCGGATTTGGAGGCGGTGCGGCGGCTGTTCGAAGTCCTTTTGCGCTTTGCCGAAAAGGATGCGCCTGGTTTCCAGATCATCGTCACTGAGCACGCCAACCTGCGAGATGATTGGTTCCAAAGCGCGCTAGTAGAACCTTCCTGGACCAAACCGCCAGCGCTGGTTCCGGATGATTGGCCGGACCAGCGGCAAGAGACGGAATAGCCTCGCGCCAGCTTAGCGCCACCAGCGGAGTCCACAGGCGCCCCCAACCCTTGTAGTACAGAATGTACACTTCACTCTCGCTCTTACTCAAGTCTTCGCGAGTCTTTGGACCGTATCGCTCCTGCAGAGGCTGTCTATTGCGGCTTGGCAGGCCATCTCAGGAGGTGATTTTAAGTCTGGCCTTAGCTCGTCGTAGCAGCCGATACGATGAAAGATCGCAAGATGAAGGCTGGAGCCGAAAGCCAAGCTAACGCCGCGTAGAAGGCCTTCGCTTCGCAAGCTGGGCGACGGCAAGTTCGCCAGCAATCAACAGCACAAGGGCCCCAAACGTGTAGGCGTCATGCACTGCATATACGATTGCTGCCCAGCCGAGCGTTTTCATTTCAGTACGTCGCCCGCTTCCGTGCTTTCCTGGCCTCAGACGCGGAGAAGCGATAGCCGGTCATGAACTGATGCCCATCTGCATGCTCCAGCCCAATCAGAGCAAGGTGAACATAGCGCGGAAGCAGCTTGGTGGACTTCTCCCAAGAAATGATCGTCTGACGTGATCCAACTTGCAGCGCGATCCTCAGCATGTCCTGTGTCATGCCGAACCGCTTCCGCCATGCTCGCAAATCCGCCCCCGTAATTCCTGGCGAGCCAAGGAATGTCGGTTCGTGAATGTCCAAATTTGCAACATTTTCCGCGGTCTCAGTCATCAGTCGCCTCAAAAATGCTGATTCTGCCGGATGTCGGCATGGTCAAAATAGGCGGACAAAGTAAAAATCGACTTAACTCAGAGATTTTGACGCTAAAGGATGCGCCTGGGACGTGGCTTCGCAAGGGTCCGGTCGCCGATCGCGATGCTTGGTGTGCCGTGAGCCTATCGGTGCAATTGCTGAAGAAAGCCATTCCGCGTCTGATGAGCGCGGAGCAGAAGTCAGGCAGACGCTTTGGCTTCGGGGGGGCTCCACCTCGCAACGTCGAGGAGATGCTAATGTGGTGGCTGCAATGGCCGGCGACGGTGAAGCACGTCGACGGAAATTTCACGGATCATCGTGACAAGCGTCCGCGGGCCTGTCGGCACGTAGCCCATATATGCGAGCGTTAGCATCGCCCGGCCGCGCACTCCAGCCTGTGCTGCTCTTTCTCGCACCGCACTGATCGCGCTCGCAAAGCCCGTCCCGTTCTGCGCGCGGACTTTTTGTCGTGAAGGAACCATTGAAAGCTGTGAGTTCTGCACCCGCTTCGAAGTCGCGGCCTTCCCATGAAGGTCAGAGTTGTGGCATGCTCGATTCGGCTCCCGGCAGGAGCCTGCCGCCCGTCATAGCGAAGCCGTTGAGGCGCTGTCCTTATCGATCGCTCCCGTCATGTCTTGTCGGGCTCGAGAGGCGGTTGACGGGCGACGCTTCGTTAAGAGCCGGGAGACCTGACATGTCGAACGATCATGTTCGTCCATCCTCAATCTCTGGCATCAAGCAACTTGCCAAGCGCCTCAAGAAATCGGAGTGCGTTTCGCATACTATTGCCTTGGATAAGGCCTCGATGGCTGCCGGATTCGAAAACTACAGGCATGCCCAGCGAGCGTTTGGTGAAAAGCGCGCTAATACCCAGCGCGGATTCGATCTCTACATCTCCGTCCTCTGGCGGGATCGAGCGACCAGTTCCATGGGCTGCGAGATTCTTAAGATGCGGCTTGGAAAGCCGCTCGATGCGCTGGTGAAGCCCGCGCAATACAAGAACGGGCTGGCCGCGATGCGGCGCGAAGGTCCGGATCATCTTGCGGATCTCTACACCGAACCGTCGCAGGCGGATGCGCGTGAAACCGCCTGCAAGATTGCAAGGAAGATCCAGTTTATGGAAGCAACGGGACTTGTTCCTTCCGGTGCAAATCGCTCCTTCCCCAAGGGATCCTTCCAAAATCGGATGCCTGGGTCTGACCATGATGCTGGCTGGTATGATCCGGTCTCGAAAGGCTTCATCCGTACCAGCGAGCCGTACTCGCGTGGTGGTGTGACGCCAGAGCAGCACAAATGGGCGGCCCGGTATGGCTGGGGTGTTGTCAAGGCACCATGGAAGGGCATGTATCGGCCTGACGATGGCACCTCGCTCTTTCTTTTGGCTGACCTGTCGAAGGGATACTCGCTAGAGCCGCTGATCTCGCGATTGGCAGATGCGCCCCCTCCGATCGTGATTTCTGGCTGGCAGGGAGAGTCAAGGCCGACGGCGCCCGCGTTCGTCAGTCCGGGCCGCATGGCGGAGATCGCAGCAAAGGCTCGCAAGGCCAAGACCGTCGGTAACCGGGCGCGACCAATCGATTCTACTGAAGACAATAGCCTTCTATCGGAGGCGCGGCGCTGGCCGAATGCCCGAATGCCGATTGAACAACATAAGGCGGTTGGAAGGCTGCTGAAGTCCGTGCTGATCGGAACGAGAGGCCGCGCAGGCGTTCACCGCAGGATCGAGGCGATGCGTGTCGAGCTCGATAGTAAGGCCGGGCGTGAGTACGGCCGCGACGAGCTTTCCGATGATGTGTTCTTCAATCTTTATTATCAGGAGCTCCCGGAGAGCGATCCGCTCGCTGCAGTGCCAGGCAGTTGGCAGCGGCATATTGCGAGCCTTGGCGAGATCAAAGCGACTCTTGCTCGGCATTATCCGGAGTGCCCGCAGTTACGCAAACTCCTGAAAAAGGCGGATCAGGCTATCGCATCGCTTCTAACGTGGAAGGTAGCTCCTGCTGCCGGTGACAAACCTAAGCCTCAGCAGTCTGTGCCACCCCCGATGTAGCTGAGGTGGCGGCCGGAGCAGCAACGTACGTGCTGGAAGCAACCCAACTGGACTAGCCCGACTGGTCGAAAGCCAGTCGGGTCCTCACCGCGCAGACGTCCGTCGCAACGCAAAACAATCAAGATGGTACGGGCCGATCTGGTCGGCCCGCGCCCAAGAAGGTGTTCTCAGCATTGGCCGAAGACTCCATCGCTGTAGCTGCAATCTGTTGATTCTATTGCATCCATCTCTAAAGCCTCGAATGAGGCGCGTTGGTTTAGCCACATGCAATACGTTTGTCCGCAAGTAAACGAAGAGGAAGAGTGCAGGCTGGGTTGGCCGTGACGGGTTGGAAGCGGCGAGAGAGTTCCGCCGCGCCCGTCGCGGAGATCCGCGATGCACGGACGGAGAGTTGGAGCGCGTGCCGGTGGGGGCCGGGCGAGCCTCTATGAGGAGATCACGACCAAGATCATCGGCGAGTTGGAGGCCGGGCGCGTGCCTTGGGTACAGCCATGGGGCACGCGGGCGGCGAAAGCGCAGCTCGCATTGCCGCGGAATGCCACATCCGGACGGCCGTACTCCGGGATCAACGTTCTGATCCTCTGGGGAGCCGTTATCGAGCGCGGGTTTGGCGGACAGAACTGGCTGACGTTCCGGCAGGCGCTGTCTCTAGGCGGCCATGTTCGGAAGGGCGAGCGCGGGACTACGGTCGTCTATGCTGACCGCTTCATCCCTTCAGACAAGCGGCAGCGCGCTCGCGAGACGGGCGACGAGGTACAGGCCATCCCGTTCCTGAAGCGGTTTACGGTCTTCAACACTGATCAATGCCACGACCTGACGGAGGACGTTGCGACCGCAGCACCGCCTCCGCCGTCTAACGCAATCGAGCCCGTGGTTCAGGCGCTGATCGCGAACAGTGGCGTCGACTTTCGGATTGGCGGCCACCGGGCGTTCTATGCTCCCGCGGAGGATTTCGTGCAGGTGCCGCCGCCTGCTGCGTTCTTCGAGCCGATCAATTGGCACCGCACGGCCCTGCATGAACTCGCCCATGCGAGTGGGCATTCGTCGCGGCTGAACCGCGATCTCTCAGGCCGGTTCGGCAGCAGCAAATACGCCTTCGAGGAGTTGATCGCGGAGATCGCGTCGGCCTTCAGTTGCGCCGCTCTCGGCATCGTGCCGACCGTGCGCCATGCGGACTATATCGGCGCCTGGCTTGATGTCCTGCGCGAGGACAATCGCGCCATCGTCCGTGCGGCGAGCCAGGCAAGCCGTGTGGCGGACTATCTGCTCGGCTTTGCATCGGACGCGGCTACGCGGGTCGAGACGATTGGAGCGGGTTGCGCCGCTGCCTGAGTGCGGCGGTCCGGGGCCGAGTAGAGGAGAGCAAGAGGGCAAGAGGTGCTCTGCGACGGGGTGAAGGCCTGAGAGAGAGGTTCTTAGGCCGCCCGTCGTGGAGAACGACCGATGACCAAGGCTACCCAGAAGATCACGCTGTCGCCGTCGCGCGACATTCCCTTCAACAAGCTCGTCCTGAGCCAGTCCAACGTCCGCCGGATCAAGGGCGGCGTTTCCATCGAACAGCTCGCGGAAAGCATTGTAGAGAGGACGCTGCTGCAGAGCTTGAACGTCCGCGCCGTGCTCGATGACGACGGCAAGGAGACCGGAATGTTCGAGGTGCCCGCGGGTGGCAGGCGCTACCGGGCGCTGGAGCTCCTGGTGAAGCAGAAGCGGATGGCCAAGACGCAAGCCGTGCCTTGCGTGGTCCGCGATTCCGGATCGGCCCTGGATGACTCGTTCGCCGAAAACGACCAGCGCATCGGTCTGCACCCCCTCGATCAATACCGGGCGTTCCAGGCGTTGCGTGACAGCGGCATGAGCGAGGAGGAGATCGCGGCGCGGCATTTCGTGGCGGTCGCGGTCGTCAAGCAGCGCTTGCGGCTGGCCGCTGTCTCGCCGGCGCTGCTCGACGTCTACGCTGCCGACGGCATGACGCTCGAGCAACTGATGGCCTTCACGGTCGTGATCGATCATGCGCGTCAGCAGGAGGTCTGGGACAGTGTCAGCCGTTCCGGCTGTGACGCGCCTTACCAGATCCGCCGCCAGCTCACGGAGCAGACGGTTCGGGCTTTCGATCGCAGGGGCCTATTCGTCGGGCTCGCCTCCTATGAGGCCGCAGGTGGAGTGGTGCTGCGGGATCTCTTCGAGGCCGATGACGGCGGCTGGCTGCAGGATGTCGCGCTGCTCGATCGCCTCGTGGCGGACAAGCTGCAGACCGAGGCCGAGCGGATCGGCGCCGAGGGCTGGAAGTGGATCGCGGCCGCCGTCGACTTCCCCTTCGGGCATACCCATGGTTTGCGCGAGATTCAGGGAGAGCCGGCCGAACTCACCGCCGGCGAGCAGGCGGCAATCGAAGCGCTGAGGGCGGAACAGGCTAAGCTCGAAGCCGACTACAGTCAGGCCGATGAGCTGCCCGAGGAGGTCGATCGACGCATCGGTCAGATCGAGCAGGCGCTGCAATCCTTCGAAGAACGGCCCATGATCTTCGATGCCGCAGAGATGGCGCGCGCCGGCGCGTTCGTCAGCGTCGACTCCGAGGGCCGGCTTCGGGTCGCCCGCGGCTTCGTCCGCCCGGAGGATGAGCCAGTCGCGACGAGTGAGCAGCCGGATGCCGAAGCTGGGACGGACGCTGATGGCCGGACCGGCATTCCGGACGCGGAGGTCCGGGCAACGGCTCCGAAGATCGTGATCGGCGGCAGCCAAACGGAAGAGCCCAATGAGGAGGGGGAGGACGTCGAACGACCCTTGCCGGAGCGGCTGATCAGCGAGCTTTCGGCCTATCGCACGCTCGCTTTGCGCGATGCGCTCGGTCAGCAGCCACAGGTCGCCTTCCAGGCGGTGCTACACAGCTTTGTGCTGGCGACGTTCTATCCGTTCGGCTCCGCGTTCAACTGCCTGGAGATCTCGCTGCGCAGCCCGAGCTTTCCAGAGCAGCCTCCGGGTCTGCAGGACAGCATCCCGGCAAAGGCGATTGCCGCCTGTCACTCGGCCTGGAAGGCAAAGCTGCCGGCGAGCGACAAGGACCTCTGGGAGGCACTGACGGCGATGGATGGGACGGCGCAGGCCGAACTCTTTGCTCATTGCGCGGCTCAGGCCGTGAACGCGATCTCCGAGCCGGCCAGCCGGGTGCATCAAGGGCGCCTGTCCGCGCACGGCATCCGTAGTCGCCTCGAACAGGCGGACCGGCTGTCGCGCGCCGTCGGGCTCGACATGATCAGTGCCGGCTGGAAACCCACCGTGGACAACTATCTCGGCCGTGTGACCAAGCATCGCATCCTGCAAACCGTGCGCGAGGCCAAGGGTGCGGCCTCGGCCCAGCTCATCGAGCATCTCAAGAAGCCGGACATGGCCCGCGAAGCTGAGCGGCTGCTCGATGGCAGCGGCTGGTTGCCGGAGTCGCTGCGAGGAGCGGAGACCGACGTCACCCCGGCAGCTGAAGGCGGAGGTGGCGACAGTCTCCCGGCTTTCCTCAGCGAGGACGAGGAGGCGACCGAGGGCGCTGACGAAGTCGAGGAGATCATCGCTGCGGAGTGACCCCCGGTTGGGAGGGCCCGAGTGTGGAGATATCGATGATGGAAGCCCGGCCAGGTGGGCCGGGCTTTGTCATGCAGGTCATCGGTGAACTGAGGAGAGGCGAGAGTGAGAGAGGCGGTTCAGCGCGGGTGAGGTCGCCGACAAGAGAGAGCGTTCGGCGGCCGTTCCGCATCCTCGCTCTCCCTTGAGGTTTTTCGCCATGGTCACCGAAACGAGCTGCCAGACGGCTCCCTTCGCACTCATTGCACGCGCCAAGGCCATCCATCGTGCGGCCGAGCTGCTGCTCCAGAACCTTGCCCGCGGCGAGCGCATCGATGCAAGGTGCCTGCGCCACGCTATGCAGACCGCCTTCGGTGCCAGTGACGCCGAGGGCAGCTGGGACTGGAAGACGGCATACGAGGCTTGTGAGATCGCCGCCGTTCTGTTCTTGGCGAAGTACGGTCCAGCGATCATCAAGGCCAGCAATGGCAGCCCCTCGGCCATGCTGCCGATGGTCAGCAAGATAGCAGCGCTTCTGCCGAGCCATACCAGGCGCTCGATGGAGAGCCAGTCCCTTCAGCAGTTCTCGACCCCGCTGCCTTTGGCGCTCGCCGCCGCCACGGCGGCGCAAGTGACCTCGGTCGATCGGGTGCTGGAGCCGTCTGCGGGGACGGGGAGCCTCGCTATCTTCGCGGAGCTCGCCGGCGGATCGCTTCTGCTCAACGAGCTCGCAGCAAGCCGCGCCGCGTTGCTCGATCTGGTATTCGCGGGGTTGACCGTGACGCGCTTTGACGCCGCGCAGATCGATGACTATCTCGATAGGGCGTGCGTCCCGAGCGTGGTCCTGATGAACCCGCCGTTCTCGGCAACAGTGAACGTGGACTGTTTTCAGGCGGATACGACGTTGCGTCATGTTTCGTCGGCACTGGCACGGCTTGGAGAGAGCGGGCGCCTGGTCGCGATTACCGCCGCCGGTTTTGCCCCGGATAATCCGACCTGGACGGACGCCTTCGTGCGCCTGCAGGAGCGAGGTCGTGTCGTGTTGTCCGCCGCGATCGACGGCTCTGTCTACGCACGACAAGGCACCACGACTGCCACGCGCTTGCTCGTGATCGACAAGCAGCCGGCGCCTGATCCTCGCGTGCTTCCGCAGTCGGCGGGAATGGCACCTGATGTCCAGACCTTGCTCGACTGGATCACGGCGCTCGCGCCGCCACGGTTGCCGATGGCGGGGCGCATTGTCCCGCAGGCGGGCGAGCCTGTTGGTCTCCGTGCGAGAGCAGGACGCGTCCTGCCTACTGCCTGCGAACCTTCTTCGGCGCCGGCCCGCGAGCCGGCCGGCTGCGAGCTCGCCTATGAACTCGTGGATCATGTGCCCGAGGAGGGACCTCGCCTGACTGAGGCACTTTATGAGGCGTATCGGCTGCAGTCGATCCGGATCCCGGGTGCGAAACCCCATCCGACCAAGCTGGTGCAATCAGCGGCGATGGCTTCGGTCTTGCCGCCCAAGCCGACCTATCGGCCGCATGTGCTGCCCCAGGTCGTCTCCAACGGCATTCTTTCCGATGCGCAGCTCGAGAGCCTCATCTATGCCGGTGAGGCGCATGGTGGCTTCCTTGCGGGCTCGTGGATCGTCGATGAGACCTTCGACCAGATCCGCGCGGCCGCCGACGAGGTCGAGGGAGCGGTGCGCTTCCGGCGCGGCTGGTTCCTCGGCGATGGGACTGGCGCCGGCAAGGGCCGCCAGGTCGCAGGCATTCTGCTGGACAATTGGCTGAAGGGCCGGCGCCGCGCGATCTGGGTCAGCAAGTCCGACAAGCTGATCGAGGACGCCCAGCGCGATTGGGCCGCGCTCGGCATGGAGCGGCTCCTGGTGACGCCGCTGTCGCGCTTCCGCCAGGGCACGCCGATCCGGCTCAGCGAAGGCATCCTTTTTACGACCTACGCCACGCTACGGACCGACGAGAAGGCCGAGAAGCTTTCCCGGGTCCGCCAGATCGTCGACTGGGTAGGTCGCGACTTCGACGGCGTGATCATTTTCGACGAGAGCCATGCGATGCAGAACGCCGCAGGCAACAAGGGCGATCGGGGCGAGCAGGCCGCTTCACAGCAGGGCCGCGCCGGCTTGAGGCTGCAGCACGCGCTTCCCAATGCACGCGTCGTCTACGTCTCGGCGACAGGCGCGACGACCGTCCATAATCTGGCTTATGCGCAGCGGCTCGGATTGTGGGGCGGTGCCGACTTCCCGTTTCCGACGCGTGCGGATTTCGTGACGGCCATCGAGGAGGGCGGTGTCGCGGCGATGGAGGTGATGGCCAGGGATCTCAAGGCGCTCGGTCTCTATGCAGCGCGGTCGCTGTCCTTCGAGGGCGTCGAATATGAGCTGCTGGAGCATCGGCTCACGGATGAACAGGTCCGGATCTACGACGCCTATGCCGAGGCGTTTGCGGTCATTCACAACAATCTCGAGGCCGCGATGCGCGCGGCCAACATCACCGCGGCAGCCGGGACGCTGAACGCTCAGGCCAAGTCGGCGGCGCGCTCAGCCTTCGAATCCGCCAAGCAGCGCTTCTTCGGGCATCTCCTGACCTCGATGAAGACGCCGACCCTGATCAACGCGATCAAGCGGGATCTCGACGCTGGCCATGCCGCTGTCATCCAGATCGTCTCGACGGGCGAGGCCTTGATGGAGCGCCGGCTCGCCGAAATCCCAACGGAGGAGTGGGGAGATGTCCAGGTCGACATCACGCCTCGCGAATACGTCCTCGACTATCTCGCCCGTTCCTTCCCGGTCCAGCTCTACGAGCCGTTCACCGACGGCGAGGGTAACCTGTCCTCGCGACCAGTCACGCGCGACGGCCAGCCGGTCGAGTGTCGTGAGGCAGTGGCGCGGCGGACGGAGATGATCGAACGCCTCGCCTCGCTTGCACCGGTGCCCGGCGCGCTCGACCAGATCGTCCAGCGCTTTGGCACCGACGTGGTCGCCGAGGTCACCGGCCGTTCCAGGCGCATCGTTCGTATCCGTGATCGGCTTGCGGTCGAGACCAGGGCCGGCTCGGCGAATCTGGCGGAGGCGGCTGCCTTCATGGATGACCAGAAGCGCGTTCTCGTGTTCTCCGATGCCGGAGGAACTGGTCGCAGCTATCACGCCGAGCTGTCGGCGAAGAACACGCGGCAGCGCGTCCACTATCTCCTGGAGCCGGGTTGGAAGGCAGACGCTGCGATCCAAGGGCTCGGACGGACGAACCGCACCAACCAGGCGCAGCCGCCATTGTTTCGTCCGATCGCGACGGACGTGAAGGCGGAGAAGCGCTTCCTGTCCACGATCGCGCGCCGGCTCGACACGTTAGGGGCCATTACCCGCGGCCAGCGTCAGACCGGCGGGCAGGGGCTGTTCCGCCCGGAGGACAACCTCGAAGGTCCGCACGCCCGCGATGCCTTGCACCAGCTCTATGGGCTTCTGGTCCGCGGCCAAGTCGGGAGCTGCTCGCTGGAGCGGTTCGAGCAGGCGACGGGATTGAAGCTGACCGACGAGAATGGTCTGCGTGACGAGCTGCCGCCCATCACGACGTTCCTGAACCGACTGCTGGCGCTGACGATCGAGCTGCAGAACATTCTGTTCACGGTGTTTGAGCAGTTGCTTGCGGCACGCATCGAGGGGGCGATCGCCTCTGGGACCTTGGACGTCGGCTTGGAGACGCTGCGCGCCGAGAGCTTCGTCGTCACCGGGCGGAGGACGATCTACAGCCATCCGGCCACGGCCGCAGAGACGCATCTCGTCACCATCACCCAGCGTGACCGCAACCGGCCGATGCCGCTGGACGAGGCCTTGGAGCGGCTCCTGCAGCGCCGTGCCGTTCCGCTGCTTAACGTCCGATCGCGACGTGCAGCGATCCAACTGCCGGCGCTGAGCGCTCTACTCGAGGACGGAGAGATCGAGCGACGCGTCCATCTCTTGGGACCGATGGGACGCCAGACTCTGCCGATCGCAAAGCTGGCCGAGCGCGATTGGGCGGAAGCGGATCATGAGCAGTTCAAGGAGGCCTGGACCGCGCAGCTCGCATCGATCCCGGAGTTCACGACGAGTACGATCTACCTCGTCACGGGCCTGCTGCTACCGATCTGGAAGCGCCTGCCCCAGGAGTTCACGCGGGTCTACCGGCTTCAGACCGACGCGGGCGAGCGCATCATCGGTCGCAAGGTCCCGCTCAGCTGGGTCTCGGCCATGTCGGCGGATGCCCCAGCGCTCGCGCCCGAGGACGCGTTCGCAGCGCTGCTCCGCGACGGCTATGCGCTCGATCTCGCCGAAGGTCTGCAGCTCCGGCGCGTCCGTGTCATGGGCATGCATCGCATGGAGCTGTCGGGCTTTGCTGAAGGTCACAGGGACTGTCTGAGAGCCTACGGTCTGTTCGCTGAGATCATCTCCTGGAAGCTCAGGATGTTCGTGCCGACCGATCCGAGCGGTGCTGCGGTCTTGGCCAAGGTGCTGGAGCGGTTTCCTATTGCAGGAGTCCGCGGTCGGGAGCGAACGTGATGTCGGGCGTTGCATCCGAACTGGCAGGCCGGCTTGCGCGTGAGGCCGAGGCGGTGTGCCGTCACTATCTCTGCAACGGCCGGCGCGAGGGTCGCTATTGGCTGGTCGGCGACGTCCACAACACGCCCGGACGCTCGCTGTTCGTGCGGCTGCACGCCTCATCGAAGGGAGCTGCTGGCAAATGGGTGGATGCCGCGACCGGCGAGCATGGCGATCTGCTCGACATCATCGGGACAACGTGTGGCTTGCGGAGCTTTCGCGAGATTGCCGAGGAGGCGCGGCGCTTCTTGAAGCTGCCGCGGTGGCAGCGCGAGCCGCCGGTCGAGGCCAAGGCCATCCGCCCGCGCGACGCGATCAAAGCTTCCAGGCGCCTGTTTGCGATGGCGCAGCCGCTGCCTGGAACGCTCGGAGAGACCTATCTTGCCAACCGCAACATCGACGCACCGATCAGCGCCGATGCTCTGCGCTTCCACCCGCGCTGCTTCTATCGTCCGGAAGGCACAGACATTGTGGAGACTTGGCCGGCGCTGATCGCCGCTGTGACCGACCTCAAGGGCCGTATCACGGGCGTCCATCGAACCTGGCTCGATCCCGACGGCTTCGACGATCGCAGACTTGGCAAAGCCCCGATCGACACGCCGCGACGAGCGATGGGCGACCTGCTCAGAAATGCCGTTCGCTTCGGCGTCGCTGACGATGTGCTGGCGGCCGGGGAAGGCATCGAGACCATGCTGTCGTTGCGCACGGTGCTGCCCACCTTGCCGGTTGCCGCCGCACTCTCGGCCAATCATCTCGCGACGCTGCTGTGGCCAGCCACACTGCGCCGGCTCTATGTCGCTGCCGACGCAGATGCCGCAGGTTCCAGTGCGGCGAAGGCTTTGACGACACGTGCGCTGGACTCCGGCATTGAGGCGGTCGAACTTTGTCCGCGCCTGGAAGATTTCAATGAAGATCTCCGCGCGTTCGGGAAAACCCAGCTTCGGGAATTGCTGCGGCCTCAGTTGCTGCCCGAAGACGCCGCGCGGTTCATGGGCGTGGGTGCGGCCTAGACGCCCAGCCTTTGCTTGGGTGCCGTTCGGCATCAGCGACGCGTGCGGGTGCAAGGGGAATCTCGTCTATGCCCGAGAGGGCCGCGCCGAGGGCCTTCTTCAGAGGCGATCGGACGTCAGTCGGTCCGGTCCGGCAATGACGGTGCGCAGCTATTTTCCGCCGGCCCGCAAGCGGGCCTTTGCATCGCGAAGCAAAATAGCTGCGCACCGCCATCCTCCGCTGTCGCTCCGGCCCGCTGCTGAGGTGCAGCGGGTTCTGGTCCGGGCCGCCCGCCGTCTTGGAGATCGCTATGGAAGGCCGCGATGGGCGCGGCTCTGACGATCACAGACGAGGTCCCCATGTCCGACCCGCACGACGAGATGCACGAGCCGCACGACATCCAATCGACGACCGACGACGCCCTGACCGAACTCCAGCTGCATGGCTACCGTCCCTTCGACGACGAGCCTGATCCGCGGCCTTTACCCGAAGGCAGGATTATCGCAGGCGCCGTCGCCGACATCTTCGACGCCCTGGTCGCGACGCTCTCTGACACCCGCCTCGAGCCCGAGCTGAAGGATCTCCTGTGGTCGACGGTCAACCTGTTCCACCGCGCGACGATGCGCATCGAGCGCGAGCTCGACGACAACGAGCAGGCGCAGCGCGCGAGCCAGCGGGAGCAGAACGGCTCGGAGGTCCGCTCCGTCGAGCTCGAGCGCCTGACGTCGGAAGGGCTGTCACTGGTCGAGCGCCGCAACGCCATGGAGCTGTTCCGCGACCTAGCCACAGAGGCCTTCGAGCTCCACACGCGATCACCTTGGCGCCCTCGGTCGGGATCGCAGGTCAACCATCGCACGCTGACAGCGGCCATGATCGACTCCCGCGACTTCCTCGCGGCCAAGCGCCGCGCCGAAACCGAGGTCATGCTGCCAAAGGGTCCGAAGATCGCAATCACCGGCGGACCTGACTTCAACGATGTCGCACTCATCTGGGACCGGCTCGACAAGGTCTACGCCAAGCATCCGGACATGGTCCTCCTGCACGGCGGCTCGCCGAAAGGTGCCGAACTGATCGCCTCCAAATGGGCCGCGAACCGCAAGGTACCGCAGATTGCGTTCAAGCCCGATTGGACCAGGCACAACAAGGCCGCACCCTTCAAGCGCAACGACGCCATGTTGGAGACGCTGCCGATCGGCGTCATGGTCTTCCCCGGTTCGGGCATCCAAGGCAACCTCGCCGACAAGGCTCGTCGCCTCGGTATTCCCGTTTGGACCTTTGGGCAGGGCGGCGCGTGAGCGCCGCCGACGCCAACCATTATGGAAGGCGAGCGGAGACGCGGAAGTCGGCGCGACTCTCCGCAACTTTGTCCAAATCGAGATTTAAGCCGTTTGGATCGCGCCGCGGTGGTTGGTGGAAGGCGCATCCGTCAAAGTCATGTGCGGAGGCCGCCACCATGCTCGCCATTGCCCTTATTCTAGGACTGATCAGCCTTGGCCTGATGTGCCGAGCGCTGTTTGCGCTGGCCGTGCACGCGCTGCCATTCTTCGTTGCCGTCAGCATCGGCATCGCGCTCGTGAATGCCGGAGGCGGTGTCGGCTCGGCATGTCTCGCCGGGTTCATCTCGGGAGTGTTCACTCTGGTCTGTGGTCGGGTTCTGTTCGCCGTATCGGGATCTGTTCTGGTGCGCGGCGTCGTTGCGGCTGCCTTTCTCATTCCCGCTGCGATCGCTGGGCGTCACGCGGCGCTGGGGCTGGCTCTGCTCGTCGGCCCATTACCTCTCTGGCGCGAGATCATCGGATGGTCAGGAGCGCTGCTGGTGTGTTGTGTCGCCTTGCGCCAGTTGCTTGGTCACGAACTGCGTCGCCCGTCTCGCTCCGAGCGGGATCACGACCAGCCTCTTCGTTCCTTGCGGCTATGAACTCTGTGGGGACGCCAAGCCGCCCGGTTCTCGAGTGGGCGTCGATGATGGCAGGTATGCATGATGAGCGCGTCTTGAGCTGAAGAGCGCTTGACCGCGCAGCTTGCGGCCACTTTGGCGAGGATCTCGACCCAGCTCGATAGGTTGGACGGCTGAAGCGGCGCGTTAGCAAGGCATTGAGTGCGATCCAGACGCTCTTTTCTTTCCGGCGATTTCTGATCTTACGCCTGGTGCTGCCGTCCTCTTGCGCAGCCTCAGTTCACCATGTCTCTCCTGTGAGCCGATCGGGGCAGCAACGCACCTTGCCTCGTGATGGCTTGATCTGGCCGAAGAACGGCTACGCCTCGATCGCCTGAGCGCAACGCCGCCGGCCAACTTTCTTCCCCTGGGCTGAAGCCCATTCCTCGCGGGACAAGAAAGTTGGCCGGCGTCGTCCTCCGCTGTCGCTTCAACCCTTCGGGTGCGCCGTCGCTCGCCATTCGCCCGAGATGCGCCATCGAGGCCGCGGTGGTCGCGGCCCGAACCAGCCAAGGAGAGACAACATGGCTTCCATCGGTTCCTTCAAGAAGGTCGGCGACGATTTCCAGGGCGAGATCATCACCCTGAGCCTCAAAGCCAAGGGCGTACGCATCGTCCCCGAAGCCAACCGCTCCAGCGAGAACGCGCCCAGCCATCGGGTCTACGCCGGACGGGTCGAGATCGGCGCCGCCTGGGCCCGCCGCTCCGAGGAGGGACGCGACTATCTCTCGCTCAAGCTCGACGATCCCTCTTTCAACGCGCCGATCTACGCGAACCTGTTCGACGACGAGGGCGGCGAGGGCTACACGCTCCTGTGGTCGCGCCCGCGCAAGGCGGCGGAGTGAGGTCGTGATCGTGCCCCGCCCAGATCTCGCGGGGCACGATCTAAGGCCTCGGCGGCCCGACACTCGGTTGAGCTACGCCTGTCACAGATTCGATCTTTGGCCACTGCCAAGCTATCGGTTTCTGGTCTTAGGTTGTCTCGGATTGCACGCACAAACGTATCGATCGCGGAGCGTATGCAGTCAGATGCCGGCTCGCGTCGTCGTAAAATAGAGCCGGGATTTGCGGCCAGACAGTCTGCGGAGGTTGCTCCACGAAGCGCAGGATGCTTGCTGATTGCTGAAATGAAGTGTCCCCATGACCTACGTTGTCGGCCTCTTCCAACTTGCTCAGTCAGAAACTCATCGAAGCGCGATTTGGTGCCGGCTGCTTGCGTCTCAGTTTTTGATTGTTCTTCCAAGCCGCCGGGCTCTGTGGACATATGGTAATTTTGCATTGACCGCCGGGTCTTCGAATGGAAATAGGGATAGTGATAATCCGATCTGCCTGTTTGAATCTTTGTAGCGGATTGGCTTCAATCGCGCCGACATTGCGCCCTGCTGTGCTCGGCTATGGGTCGATTAGCTATGGGTCGATTGCCTGAGTTGTACGAAAAGGCTGTCATTCGTGAAATCGATCGTCAGAAGCACGAAGGGCGTCGTCCGGATGGATGCCAGGCGAGCGGGGCCGCCTCGTCTGATGAGCGGCGGGTTTCGATGGCGGCATCTGGGTCCGGCATCAGCCCGATTGCTATCGGCAATTCCAAGATGAAGCCAATGGACGATGCCTGGGGCGTGCCTCGTCGTTTGGGAAGGTTGATCGCTTCACCGAGAGCATACGCGCGGCAAAAGACGCTGCTTTCAGGCCTGCGCTGGCTGCGGACGGATCATCCGGTCGGACGTGTTGAGGTGGATGGTTTCGATCCTTTCTGGATCGTCACGCGTCATGCAGACGTGCTTCAAATCAGCCAGAGGCATAACCGTTTTCGCAATGGAGACCGGTCGCACACCTTGGTGCCGCGCGCGTCCGACCAAGCCGCAAGGCGGCAGTCCAACGGCAGCCCCAATCCGATCCGCACGCTCGTGCACATGGATGAGCCCGATCATGCGAAGTACAGGCAGCTGACCCAGCTGTGGTTTGCCCCGGCGAACATGTCGTCGCTCGAAGACCAGATCCGCACCATGGCGGTCGCTGCCATCGATCGCATGGTGGACCACGGATCAACCTGCGACTTCGTCCGGGACGTCGCCGTGCACTACCCGCTTCGTGTCTTGATGCGCATTCTCGGCGTTCCGGCGGAAGACGAGGCTAGCATGCTCAAGCTCACGCAGCAGTTGTTCGCCAGCGAGGATGCCGATCTCGGATATGGCGGCTCATCCGCAGGAGATCCGGCCCGACATGCCCGCGAGCTTCATCGTCTCCTAGGTGAGTTTCGTGACTATTTCGTGCCGCTGCTAGAGAAGCGCCGTCGTGCTCCAGCGAATGATCTCATCAGTGTGATCGCAAATGCCAGGGTCGACGGCAAGCCGATCGACTACTTCGAGGCCGTAAGCTATTACGTCATCCTCGCCACCGCGGGGCACGACACCACATCGTCATCGATCTCCGGCGGGCTATGGGGATTGTGTAGCAACATCGGCGAGCTGCAGAAGGTCAAGGACGACCCGAGACAAGTGCCTCGCCTTGTCGAGGAGGCGATCCGATGGACCTCTCCCGTTCAGCACGTCATGCGGACAGCGGCCGATGACGTGACTTTGCATGGAAACCTGATCAAGAAGGGGGACTGGCTGATGTTGTCTTACCTGTCCGCCAATCGCGACGAGAGCGCCTTCGAGGAGCCGGACAGCTTTCGGATCGATCGTGACGGCTCTCGCAGCATCGTTTTCGGACAGGGGATTCATGCCTGCCTGGGACAGCACCTCGCTCGCATCGAGATGCGGATTTTCTTCGAGGAACTGCTGGCGCGGCTTGTTAGCGTCGAGATCACCGGACGGCCGCAACGGTCAGCATCGCTGTTCATCGGTGGACCGAAGAGCCTGCCGATCCGCTTCAAGTTCGGTTGAGGCCGGCAAACCGCTCAAGCGAGCAATCGGGCAGCCGCATGCCCATCCCGCGGCAGCGCCGCTCCGCCGAGTCGAACAGGGCCTCGGCCTCCGCGCGCTCGTCGGATAGCAGTCGCAGCTGACCCAGTCCGATTTCACAGCGCGCGTGCTCCGGTTCGAGCCCCAGCTCGTCGCAGATCTCGCTCGCCTGGTTGTAGTAGCTGCTGGCCAGCTCCAGGTCGGACGGCGAGCTGGAACTCTGGTGGACTTGCGCAAGAAGGCGGAGCGCATCCGCCTCGATCGCCCGATACTTGTGCTTGCGCGTCAGCTCGAGGACGTTCTCGGCCTCCGCGCGGATATCCGCATTGGTCCCATGCATCAATCTGGCAAAGCCGAGATAGACGCTCGACCATGCCTCGCCATACGCGAACTTGGCGCTACGCGTGTACATCTCGGCCCTTGCGAGCAGGGCGATGCCTTCCGCCCCTCGTCCGGCAAGTGCATAAGCGTAGCCCAACGAGGTCAAGACCACGGGAACGAGATAGTCGATCTGACTGGCCTTGCAGATCTCTAGACTTCGTTCGAGGTGTTCGAGCGCCGGGCCAATGTCGCCCTGGTGCGACCGAACGAAGCCCGCCCACCAGTAGGCCAGGACCAGATCGGCCGGCCGCTGGACCTCGTCGGCGATCAGGCACGCCTTCTCCGTCGCCGCGATCCCGGCCGGAAAGTTTCCCAGCCGCGCCTGCGAAGCTCCGAGCATTCCGAGCCAGAGCACGGATCCGGTCCCGGTCGTGCCGCTGCGCTGGTGCCGTAGCGGGCCGTCTATCCAGCTCAGGTTGTCCGCGAGCAGCGCCACCGCCTCCCGGAATTGCCCGCGCCACATATAGGCTTGGCCGAGGAAGAAGCTCGCGCTGAGTGCGATGGCGGGATCGCCGATCTCGCGAGCGATGCTGCAGGCTCGCAGGCCACACTGAATGGTCGCGTCGAGTTCGCCACGGAAGTTGTAAACGAAGGATCGCGCGACGTTGATGGATGCCAGCCGGCCGCGATCGTTGATTGCGATGGCGGACAATTCCGCCTCGGTCAGGTATTGATCGAGGGTCTCGTAATCGCCGGTCGCTCCGAACACCTGGCGCAGTTTGAGGCGAATATCAATGCCCTTGCAGATATGATCGCGGTCCTGCGGAAGATGAGTCAGCGCCTGGAGCGCTGAATCGAAGAAAGCTCGCGCATCGCGATAGGCCGACAGGTCCATCGCCTTGTCGCCCGCGCGGCAAAGATAGCCGAGCGCGTCTTCCCACCGCAACGCATGCAGCGCGTGATGGGCAAGGCTCGCCATGTGGACCTCGTCCCGATCCAGGGCCTTGAGCGCACGAAGCACGTCGGCGTGCAGGGACCGGCGCCGCGCGCCCACCATGCTGTGATACGCAACGTCGTGAATGAGCGCGTGCTTGAAAATCAGCGATCTAGTGTTCGGCGTCTCACTGAGAAACTGCCCGATCTTCAAGTCCAGCAACGTCTCATTGAGCTCATTCTCGTTCGCCCCCATCACGCTGGTCAGTAGCGGAATGTTGATCTCCGATCCTATCACCGCAGCGACCTGCAGGAGCGCCTTGCGTTCTGGGGGCAGGTGGTCGATGCGTGTCGCTATGACCGATTGCACCGAGCGCGGAATCTGGATCTCGCGGACGTCGCGCGTCAGCTCATACCCCTGTGCGCCGAGCTGCAGGCTGCCATTGTCCAGCAGGGCCCGGACGGCCTCCTCCAGGAACAGCGGAATGCCGTCGGTCCGCTCGACCACGAGGGTTCGCAACGCGGCCTTGCCGTCGCCGACGAGGGCTTCGAACAGCTTCTCCGCGGCAGCCGGGGCCAGGCGGTCGAGCGTGACCTCGGGAAGCTTGGGACTGCCGCTCCATTTGTGTTCGTGCTCCGGGCGGAACGTCATGATCAGCAGGACGCGGCTCGCGCCGATACGATCGATCAGGCTGTCGAGAACGTTCCTGCTTTCGGCGTCGGCCCACTGCAAATCGTCGACCCACAACAGGAGTCCGTTTGTCTCTGCGAGGCAAAGCAGCAGCTGATTGACGCTTTCGATCATTTTGCTTCGGCGCACCGCCGGATCGAGCGCGGACCAGTCGCCGTCAGGGGCGGGCAGGTTCAGCAGCGCTCGGAGCGCCGGAAGCGACACGGAGGCGCCGCTGGGCAGGGAGGCGAGGCGGACGCGCAGACGCTGCTCGGCGTCGGCAGGCGAGGCATCCTCTGCAATCTCGCACCATGCGCGCAGCATATTGCCGATGGCCAGGAATGGCGTGCCGCGCTGGAATTCGACCGCGGCGATCTTCAGCACCGTCCAATCCGAGGGCTCGGCGCCGGCCATGAACTCGTGCACGAGACGCGATTTGCCGCTGCCGGGCTGGCCGCGCACCGCAATCGCCTGACCCCCACCTGCCTGGGCCCTTTCGAAGGCCCGTTGCAGCTCGGCCAGTTCGAGCCTTCGCCCGACGAAAGGCGAAAGCTGTCGCGCCGCTGAGACGTCCCATCGCGTCCGCGCTCCCGTGCGGCCCGCAATCTGATGGACCTGGACGGGTTGATGAACGCCTTTCACGGGCAGGAGTCCAAGTGGACGCGCATCAATGAACCCTGACGCCAGGCGCATGATATCGTCCGTGCAATAGATCGTGCCCGGTGAAGCCATCTGCTCCATGCGCGCCGCCAAGTGCACCGTCGGGCCGATCGCGTCATAGTTGACCGACAGATCGTTGTGGATCGCGCGAACCAGGACGTCGCCGGTGTGCAGCCCGACCCGGAGCAGGATCTGCGAGCCGCAAATCTCGCGGACGTCCTTTTGCATGTCCAGGGCCGCATACGCTGCGCGGACAGGGCTGTCCTCATGCGCCAGTGGAGCGCCGAACAGCGCCATGATTCCGTCCCCCTGGATCCGATTGATCGTGCCGCCATAGCGGTGGACGGCGCGAACCATCGCCTCGATCGGACGCCGGAGGAATTGATCGGCGTCCTCCGGGTCAAGGCCGTCGATCAGGGCTGTCGAGCCCCTGATGTCGGCGAAAAGCACGGTGATCTGCTTTTTCTCGCCCTCGATAAGGGTGCGAGTGTCCAGGATGCGTCTGGCCAGATTTGCGGGAAGGCGAACTGGGGCTGTCATATGATCCCAGTCCTGCGCCAGCACCGTTTTCGGTGGCTCTGGAGCCAAAAGGCTCCCGCATTTGCCGCAAAACCTGTCCGACAGCGGGGCTTCAGCCCCGCATTGATCACAAGCCCTTCGCACCGATGCGCCGCAACTCTTGCAGTGTGAGCTATCGGGTGGGGCGTCGGAGCCGCACGCGGGGCAGTTCATTGAGAGTCCTGAAAGATCGTGCTTTCTTCGAACTTATAGCTCTGCCTTGGCTGCGGCATCAAGGCGGATATTCAATGTTCGGCCGCTAATATCTTTGCGCCACAAGTAAATTCGTGACAATTTGAGATTGCGAGGAGCGCCTTGTTGTACCGAGCGGTGGCTTGCGCGCTGGACGTTGCGAGGAAGCCCGCAAGAACCAGGCGCGCCCGACGGGTGTCGCGTTGGCCAAATTGTTGGGGGGAAACTCGCAAGTCCGGATGCGTCGATTGACCGTGTGTGAGCCCATTGTAGGGTCAATCCTGGGACATTTTGTCTCTGATTCAAAGGTGGGACCGATGACGAGGACGACAGTCAGGCATTATCCTGGCAGGTCAGACATCAACGCGCAATTTTCTGCAGCAAACCTTCGAAAGTCGCTTGCCGACTTCAAGAAGATCAAGACGTCAGGTGGAGACTATCCATTCGGCGCGCTCACAGCTCTGTTCTATCGATTGAGCGCGAGTGAGAAGGAGGTCTGGGAGAACGACCTGAAGATTTATCCGAAGGCCGTGCAGGATGAGATCAAGCGGCATGTGATCGCCGCGCTAACTCATGTCGACGAAGAGGGTAAGGAGTGTCCCGTACCGCTCTCGATCAGTTGGAAGGCCGGGGAGAAGGCGGTCGTTTCGACTTACGACGTTGATCGTGGAACGTATAAAGTCGAGATCTTCGGATTTCCAGCACCGGCGACGTCTTCGCTCGCCGAGCGGCGCTTAAAGCGCAAGTCTTGAGTGGGCCTGGTCGGTGTAATTCGATAGATCGAATTTTCAATTGATCGGTTGCTCTCTTCTCGATGTCTCTGAGCTGTCGGTTGGAGGCTAGAAGGTTTGGTGCGATCGATTTAGGGCTCATAGGAGCGGCGTCCCTGCAGGACGTCGCTCAACTCTGTGCGGGTATGAGGTCGAGATCTGAGATCGATTGTTGCTGCGCCAAACTAACGCCGCGCCGCTTCCTCTCGAATCCGGTCAGCTACAATCTCCGGCTCATCTCCGGCGTGAGGATGACGCCTGATATGCGACGCCGGCGAAAACAGTCCGCTGGGGTTCCGATAATGCGTATCCGGAGTCGAAAAGTAGAGGCGCTCCGCTGCTGAGACCTTGTGCGAATCGTCTCGTCTCCGATAGTGACGCCGGTATCGGAGGGCGGAGCAGGCGGCCATGCAACAATCGAACGATTCTATTCTGCGCGAGCTATCGGGCGCGCAACTGGGAATCTGGACAGCGTTACAGCTCGATCCGACGGGCTGCTTGTATCCGCAAGCCCATTACTTCGACATTGAGGAACATGTCGATCGCCGACTTATGGAGCTTGCCGTCTCGACAGCGATTTCCGAGATGGATGCCCTGAACATCCGGATCGTAGACAGCCCCGAAGGCCCGCGGCAATTCTGTGAACCGCGGGTAGCCTGGAGTATGCCGTTTATCGATCTGTCGGCAGAAGCTGAGCCCGTTTCGGCCGCCGAAGCTTGGATGCGGCGAGACATGACAGGAGCGAGCGATCTCGGTCGCTGGCCCTACTACAACTTCGCCTTGCTTAAAGTCGAGGAAAGGCGCTTTCTATACTACGTGCGTGTGCACCATATCGTCGGTGATGGGGTCAGCGCACTTATCCTGTCTCAACGAGTTGCTCGCATCTACTCCGCGCTTATCGCTGGCAGAAAAGCAGCTGCGGAGGACAGGCCGACGTGGTTTGAAACGCTCGACCTCGAACTCCACTACCGCGCCTCAGCGGGTTATCAACGTGATCGTGATTACTGGACCCGACGAATGGAGGGCTGGGAGGCTCCCCCGACGTTGTCGGGTCGTGCTCCTGGTCGCACGGCGAGCTATCTCCGATACACTGATCGTCTTCCTCAGGATCTCGCAGAGACGCTCAGGCAGACGGCCGCTGCAGCGAAAACCACTATCGCGCAGGTGATGTTTGCGTCCGTAGCTGCCTATATCCATAGATTGTCCGGCCGCCGCGATGTCGCAATCGACTCGGTCGTCACCGGCCGCATCGGGGACCGGGCCCGGCGGGCATTTGGGAATATGTCCAATGTTCTACCACTGCGCTTGGAGATCAGCCCCGACGACACCGTAGGGAGTCTTCTAAGGTCGGTAGCCCTGCGATCGCGGGAGCTGTTGCGACACCAAAGATACAGGGGGGAGGAGCTGCGAAATGCGGCTCGTGCCAATGTTGACACCGTCAGTCTTTGTGGAACGTTCGTCAACGTCATGCCCTTCGATTATGACGTTGAATTCGGTGACGTCCGGGGCCACGAGTGCATGCTATCGACGGGGCCGGTCAACGACCTGGAGATCTGGGTATATACCGGTTTGGCGCGAGGAGACATCCGAGTCACGCTCAACGGAAATCCGAGTAACTACGATGCCGCCGCGCTAGAAAGTCATTTCGCTCGATGGACGACAGTGATGTCGCAGCTGACGGTCGAGTCGCTCGACAAGAAGATTTGCGAGCTCGTGATTGTGGGGGAGGAGGAACAGAGAGAGCTGCTGGCCATCGGCGCGTCGTGTCCCCTGAGCGCGCCCGATGACGTAGTCACGTTGTTCGAGGCGCAAGTCGAGAAGGCGCCGCATTGTCAGGCGGTGTCCTATTCGAACCGCGTCCTCTCGTTCGCAGAGCTTGATGCCGAAGCGAACCGAATAGCCGTTACTTTGATGGAAATGGGGGTGGGTCCCCATGATGTCGTTGCGGTCGCCGTGGAGCGTTCAAGCGTGCTCAGCGCGATCCTAGGCGTGCTCAAGGTCGGCGCGGCGTTTCTTCCTCTCAATCCGGATACGCCGTCTCACCGAGTGCGTCAGATCCTGGATGACGCGAGGCCGGCTGCATTGATCTCTGCGTCGGATGCATTCCGGGCCGTCGCCATGGAAGCCGCAGTCGAATACCTCGATGTCGGCATAGGTGACGCTCCCCGCAATGTTGAAGCGCCGAAGAAGCTCGGCACTTCAAAGACGCGATCTGCGAGTTCGCTTCAGCATCCCGCCTATGTGATGTTTACGTCGGGTTCGACGGGGCGCCCCAAGGGAGTGGTTGTCGAGAGGGGCGCTTTGGCTTCTTTCTTCCACGCGATCTCGCTGCAAATTCCGTTCTCGCCAGACGATTGTCATCTCGCAACGACCACCGTGTCGTTCGATATCTCCATTTTGGAGCTGCTGCTGCCCCTCCTTAATGGTGCCAGGGTTGTGGTCGCTGAGGAAAGTGACGTTGCCGACCCCAACGCGCTGAAAGCGATCATTCGAAGATCTGGCGTGACTTCCATGCAGGCAACGCCCAGCCTGTGGAAGCTCTTGGTCGCAGAAGACAGGCAGGCCCTCAGCGGCGTTCGTGTTCTGACGGGAGGCGAGGCGCTCTCGGTCGAACTGGCGAATCTCCTGGTGTCGAGCACATCGAGCGTCTGGAATCTATACGGGCCGACGGAGACGACCATTTGGGCAACTGCACGGGAAGTGCTGCGCAGTGATGCCGCAGGTTTAGCGAGTGAAGTGGTTTCTCTGGGAACTCCACTTGCAGGCGTCCGGACGTATGTGCTCGACTCGACTCTCCAGATATCCCCGGTCGGAGTTGTTGGCGACCTGTACATCGCCGGGCCCACGCTCGCGCGAGGCTATCTAAACCGCTTTGGTCTGACCGCCGAGCGCTTCGTTGCTGACCCGTACGGTGCGCCAGGGAGCCGAATGTACCGGACGGGAGATCTTGCCTATTGGGATGCAAGCGGAGCCCTGCGATTTTGCGGGCGCTCCGACCACCAGATTAAGATCCGTGGTCACCGCGTAGAGCCGGCTGAAATCGAGGCGATCCTCACGGCAGACCCGCAGGTGCAAGAGGCGCTTGTTATGATGCAGGAACGTGCGGGCGAGCAGCGGCTCGTCGCCTACGTTCTGGCGCAGAACGGCGTAAGCCGCGGACAAGATCAGCCCGATCTCGCGGGCTGGATGGGCAGCTATGATGCTGCGTATGGTCTTGCGCCAACGTCCCTGGAGGCCATGGACGAGATCGTTTGGCGCGACAGCTATCAGGGCGCTCCGTTTCCGCGAGAGGAGATGAAGGTTTGGCTCGACGAAACGGAGGCATGCGTAAAAGCGCTGCGGCCGAGGAGGGTTCTTGAGATCGGATGCGGGGCGGGTGCGCTGCTGAGGCGATTGGCGCCCCATGTTGAGTCGTATGTTGGCCTGGACTTTGCGGCGCAGCCTCTCGCAACACTTCGAGGCTATATGGAGAAGCAAGGCGGGCTCGATCATGTTGAGCTTCGGCACAACGCCGCGCACGAGCTCGACTTTATGTCCGACGACAGCGTCGACGTCGTCATATTGAACTCGGTCGCGCAGTATTTTCCGAATCTGGACTACTTTATAAGAGTTCTCGCGCAGGCGGTTCGTGTCGTATCCGCGGGCGGATCAATCTTCGTCGGAGATGTGCGCAATCTCACGTCGCTCAGGGCCTATCATGCTTCCGTGGAGCTGTTTAAGTCGGCGCCGAGCTCTTCTGTTGCAGTCTTGAAATCGCGGGTGCAGGCCGGTCTTGCCAATGAGAGGGAGCTCGTACTCCATCCCGCTCTGTTCCACGATCTGGCAAGCTCGTGGCCGAAAGTTGGAAGCGCTACGATCGCGCCTAAGCCGGGAGACTACGCAAACGAGATCAGTCGCTTTCGATTCGACGCGATCCTGCATGTCGGCCGGAAGAGATCCATCGCAGACCCTCAAACCTGGATAGCTTGGTCCCCAACCGAAGACTGGGAGTCGCACGTTCGGCGCGCGATTGCTCTAAACCCGAATGCACCGATCGGTTTGAAGGGAGTGAGAGACAGGCGTTGCGCGGGCGCGATCGCGGCAGGTCGGATGTTGTTCGAGGGAGGTGAACAGCAGCTCGACGTCGCGGCGGTCCATCGAAAATCGGCAGAGCCGTTCGGTGAACAGCTATCGCGGATCCATGACCTCGCAACTGAGCTGAATGTTCCGTTCGAATGGATTCGGTTGGAAGCCGACGAGGGCTATGACGGCATCTTCAGTCCGGAGTGGCGGTTTCAGGACGGGGACTCTGCGGGGCTGACGGAAATCGATCATCGCCGTGGTAACCAGCCGAGATTGAAGGAGGATGCTGGTGAGTTGATTTCTCGCCTGAGAGAGGCGCTCGTCCGGTCGCTCCCCTCTTACATGGTTCCCTCGTTTATCGTCCAAGTTGCCGCGTGGCCACTCACGGCGAACGGAAAACTCGATAGACAAATGCTGCCGCGGCCGGACCTGGCGCGATCCCAATCATATCATCCGCCGCGGACCAGCGTTGAGCGCGCACTGTGCGGGATATTCGAGTCGGTGCTCGCCACCGAGCGGATTGGCATTCACGACGATTTCTTCAAGCTTGGGGGAGACTCGCTTGGTGCCACCCGAGTTGCCGGCCGCATACAGGCTGTTCTCGGGAGGAAGGTTCCCGGTCGTCAGCTGTTCGACATGCCGACCGTGGCGCAGTTGGCTCTTCACCTCGGACATGCCAGAAGCGTCCAGGGAAGGAGGTTGTCTGCTGGGGAGCGCCCGCACCTGCTTCCAATGGCGTCGACCCAGGAAAGTCTTGCATTTCTGTGTCAAGACCTGGAGGCAATCCGGGCTTACAACATTCCGCTGGCCTTCAGGGTGACGGGAGCCCTTGACGTTGCCGCACTCAGCACCGCGCTGCTTGACGTCGTGAATCGGCACGAGAGCCTCCGAACACTTCTTCATACGATGGAAGGCGATCCGAGGCAGGTGATCGCTTCAGTCGAGTGGGCGGCGGCTCGCCTGGAGGTCGTCAGGTTGGACGCGGCCGAGGCGGAGCTTGCGCCCATGCTCGCCGATCTTTCGCGGTACAGGTTCGATCTGGCGAAAGAGCTGCCTTTGCGTACCGCGGTGTTGCATCTTGGCGCCGAGAGCTGGGTCGTTCATCTGGTGGTCCATCACACGGCTGCGGATGGCTGGTCACGAGCGAGGTTGGTGGACGATCTCTCGGCAGCGTATGCGGCTCGGGTTCTGGGAAGAGAACCGCGTTGGGCGCCGCTGCCCGTTCAATACGCTGATTTTGCGCTCTGGCAGCGTCGCCGGCTGGGAGAGGCCGACATTGCTGATCAGGTTGCGTACTGGAGAAAGGCGCTCGCGGGAGCCCCAACGCAAATCGAACTTCCCTTCGATCGGCCTCGATCGAGAACAGTAAGCTATGCCGGCGATGCGGTCATTCTTCATCTTGACTCTGATGTTCATCGAAAAATGCGCGAGCTAGCGCATGCAAACGATGCAAGTCTATTTATGGTCCTGCTCGCAGCGATATCGGCGTTCCTGACCCGGATCGGGTGCGGAGACGATATCGTCATCGGCAGTCCAGTCTCGGGACGAGGCGAGATCGTTCTGGATGAGCTCATCGGATGCTTCGTAAACACGTTGCCGTTTCGGATCGACACAGGTGGCCAAGTCAGCTTTTCATCGCTTCTGGCGCATACCAGGGATGTTGCGCTTAAGAATTATGAGAATCAGGATCTGCCGTTTGACCGGATCGTCGAGACAATTAATCCGCCACGGTCGCTGGCTGTACACCCGATCTTTCAGGTCATGCTCAACATGCAGCCGCGTCAATCGCCGCCGCCGAACTTCTCGGGTGCTTCGGTCAAGTGGGAAAGGTTTGAGCCAGAGCTTGTGAGGTTCGACCTCGCCTTCGATGTGACCGAAAGTGATCGCTCCGATTCGGAGGCCGGTGGCGTTCGAATTCGTCTCGAGTATCGGTCGGATTTGTTCGACCGCTCGACCGTCGTGCGGCTCGGTAACTGCTTCAAAGAGCTTCTGGCAAGCGCATTGGAGGCGCCGGATCTGGCGGTTGCGGTCCTGGAGATCATGGAGAAGGACGAACGCGAGCGTCTCCTCTCGCTTTGGAATGATACAAGAAATGCCGTCGCTGAAACATCGCTACGAGCTCTCTTTGAGGAGCAGGTCGTTCGCAACGCCGGTGCGATTGCAGTTCAGGACGAAGCAGAGTGCCTCACTTATGATGAACTCAACGCTCGTGCAAACCAATTGGCCGTCCATCTTATTGAGCTCGGCGTTGCGCCGGGGGATGCAATAGCTGTTGCGCTTCCACGCTCCTGTGCCCTGATCATTGCTTTGCTGGCTGTTTTCAAGGTTGATGCTGCCTATGTCCCGATCGATCTCGGGCTTCCGAATGATAGGATCGGATTGATTCATAGCGATGTGCTGCCGCGATTGACGATATGCAGCTCACGCAACGTTGGCTCTCTCGATCGTGCGGTGCCAGGCGGCTGGAAGCTGATCTATGACTCCCCGGAGACGATGCGGGCGCTCGCCGACAAGCCAACCGCCAACGTTGGTCTCGTAAATCACGCCTCCGAACACGATCGGCCCGCATATATCATTTATACGTCGGGGTCGACCGGACGGCCCAAGGGTGTTGTTGTCCGGCGACGTGGTCTGTTGAACCTCCTTGCGGCCGCCACGAGGATAATCGCATATTGCTCGCATCACCGGGTTCTTGCTTCGACTTCTATTGGATTCGACGCATCCGTGCTGGAACTTGTGTTGCCGCTGATTTCTGGTGCGCGGCTTATCATGGCCTCCCAAAAGGTCGTGGTCGACCCGCTTCGCCTCGTGCAGGAGATCGAGCGATTTGAGGTCACGCACATGCATGGCACGCCGACCCTTTGGCAGACGATGTTGGCAACTGGCCACAGAACGTTCCTGCGGCAGCTCTGCGTCATGTCAGGTGGAGAAGCGTTGCCCTCGGATGTGGCACGGGAACTCTTCCAGTTCTCGCGCGGGCTGATGAATCTCTATGGACCGACAGAGATAACGATATTCTCGACAGCGCATTGGTTGACGGCGGCAGATGTCGCAGATCCGCCCATTGGCGTGCCGATCGATAACACGCGGATCTATGTTCTCGATCGAAACCTGCAGCTGGTGCCAACGGGAGTGATCGGTGAGCTTTACATCGCTGGCAGCGGGGTCGCGGCTGGCTATCTCCGCCAGCCGGGATGGACAGCAATGCGGTTCGTGGCGTGCCCCTTTGGCTCCCCAGGGACGCGCATGTATCGCACAGGAGATCTGGTTCGCTGGCGGAGCGATGGCGCGCTTCTGTTTGTTGGGCGAACCGATGACCAGGTGAAGCTGCGCGGCTTCCGCATTGAACTCGGCGAGATTGATGCAGTCTTGCGTCGCCATGAGCAGGTCCGCGCCGCAAGGACCGTGCTCGCGAAGGACACGCCGGGCGGCGGACGGCTCATCAGCTATGTCGTCCCAAGCATGGGGCTGTCGGTGGACACCGGAAGATTGCGACAAGCGTTGAGCGAAGCCCTGCCAAGCTACATGGTTCCCTCCGTCATCGTCCTCGTAGACGATCTACCACTGAGCGCGAATGGAAAGCTCGATCATTCGCGATTGGCGTACCAATCATTCGCCGAGCACGAACCACCTCATGTGTCTACCGAGAATGAGAGGCTGCTCGTCACTTTGTTTGCCGAGATCCTCGATTTGGAACAGGTCGACGTCAACAAGAGCTTCTTTGAATTGGGTGGACACTCTCTGCTCGCGATGCGACTGACCGCCCTGATCAGGGAACGGCTAGGCATCGACCTGCCGGTCTGGACCGTGTTCGAGAAGCCAAAGATAATTGAGCTTGCGGCGACCTTGGACGAAAACGCGGGCTCTCCGCAATCTGAGAGAGTCTCCCACGCGATAGTGCTGGGACGGAGGCTGGTGATCCGTCAGAGCGCGCGTGCGAGGTCCCTGATCTGCGTTCATCCTGTGGCGGGACTCTGCTGGCCCTATCTTGGGCTTTCCAAGCATCTTCCGGAGGACATCTCGATCTATGGTTTGCAGACGGCCGCTGCTTTGGAACCGAGCTTGCTGCCCCGCTCGCTCGACGATGTGATCTTACGCTGCATGGAGGATTTGATCGAGCTGCAGCCGACCGGGCCCTATCATCTGCTGGGTTGGTCATTTGGCGGCATGATCGCGCACCGCTTGGCTTGTGAACTTGAGGCAAGCGGACAAGAGGTCGCGCTACTCACGATGCTCGACAGCTATCCTCCCGGTATGGTGTCTGCGGAACATGCCGACGCAGAACCGGAATTGTTACACCACTGGATGACCTCGATTGGCTTGCATCTGTGTGCCACAGGCCGGGAGCTGACGCCGGCGGACTGCATCGCGGCTCTGAGACGTGCGAACCATCCGCTGAGTGGATTGGAGACCGAGATGATCGGCCGTTTGGTCGATGCGTTCCGCGCGAATATTCGGGTGGCGAAGCGGGCCGCTGCCATACCTCAGTTCGGAGGCAGGACGGTTCTTTTCGCCGCTGCGAAGAAGGCGGAAGCATCGGGCGTTCCGCCTGTCATGGCCGACCTCTGGCAGCCCTATTGCAAGAGGCCGATCTGCCTGAGAGACATCGATGCGACGCATGATCAAATGTGCGATCCGGGGCCGCTCTCGATGATCGGGCGGAGTCTAGCGGCCGAATTCGGACTGCTTTTTGAGCCCGCCGAATGAAGCGATATCAGTATGGGAGGCAAGCATGAACCCGTTCGATGATCCGAAGGCAAGCTTCTGCGTGTTGGTCAATGCTCAGGGACAGCATTCATTGTGGCCGAGACATATCAAAGTCCCCGCGGGTTGGGAGATGGTCGGGCCCCAAGGGGACCGCGAAGAGTGTTTGCGCTGGATCGATGCGAATTGGACCGACGTCGGTGCTGCGTGAGTCGGCCGATTGCGTCGTGCCGCACGAATCACGGCGCGCGGCCGGCGCTCATTTAATTTGATCGGGTGGTCTGGCTCGACGTCCTAAACTGCGGATTCGTCTCCATGTTCAAGGCGTTCAATGAAACCGAAATGCGCAATGCGTGGGGCTCTGTCCTTGCGTGCTTTGGCGTCGCCTTATTCGTTCGAGGTTTCACCTCCTACGGTCAGGCTGTGTTTCTGAATCAGTTGCAGGTCTCGCGCCATTGGTCCCCCAGTCTGATCGGTGGCGCGACGACGCTTTCGTTTCTTTGCGCCGCCCTCCTTCTGCCCTGGGTTTCGGGAGCTGTGCGCCGCTTCGGTTCACGGGTGGTGTTGACGAGCGGCGTCGGTCTGGTCGGACTCGGTTCGGTCGCGATCAGCCGCTCGGGTGAACCTTGGCACCTCTATATGGCCTCCATCGTCGTAGGAGTGGGGTCAGCGGCTGCCAGCGCAACTGCGATTTCGATTGCGCTGGCGGAGCGATTCACCCGGCAGCGCGGATTTGCGCTCAGCCTTGCGCTCAGCGGAATAAGTGTCGGGGGATTCACCGTTGCGCCTGGGTTACTGCTGCTCGCCCAGCTTCAGGGCTTCGAGCAAGCGGTTTTGCAGACTGTCGCCGGGCTCGTTTTGGTCTTGTTGCCTTTGACATGGTGGGGACTGAAGTGGGCGGTTCCAGCACAGCAAGCAGCCGCTGTTGCGCCTGTCAGCGGCTCGAGGCTCTTGCTCGACACCAGGTTCTGGTCGATCGCTGCGCCGTTCTCTCTGGTCTTGGCGGCTCAGGTTGGCGTACTGGTCTACCAAGTCGACTATCTCGTCCCTCTCGTCGGAACGGAACGGGCCTCTGCCTCAGTAGCCTGTGTCGCAGTGGCAGCATTGCTCGGGCGCATCTTTCTCGGCGCGAACATCGATCGGTTACCTCCACGCAGGGCAAGCGCTGTCATCTTTGCGTTTCAATCTGCATCGACTGCGATGCTGATCTGGTTTCCTAGCTACCCGATCATGCTTTACGTCGCGAGCTGCCTCCTTGGGATTGCCGCCGGTAATGTGATGACTTTGCCGACTCTCATCCTGCAGCGTGAGTTTCCTGCGGCCTCATTCGGCAAAGCGCTGGGCCTCCTGATGTCAGCAGCGCAATTCGCATCGGCTTTGATGCCGGGAATGCTAGGTGCGCTGCACGATTTCAGTGCATCATACGGTCCGGTATTTGCAACATGTTCGAGTCTGCCGCTACTAGCGATCGTAATGGTGGTTTACGCGCCGGCCCCTTCGAGGGGAGAGCAACAACTTAGCACGAGTTGACGCCACGCGAGATCTGGCTCGGAAGACTATGCTCTACCAAAGCGGAGCCGGAGTCGTCGCGGCCCGCGTACCGTACCTTCGGACCAGAGAACAGCTTCGCCCGGGACCAGGGAGAAATTCGGGATACGCTTGAGCCATTCTTCGAGAGCAATGGCAATTTCCATGCGTGCAAGATGGGATCCAATACATCGGTGGATGCCGAGACCAAATGCGACGTGCCGATTTTCCGTTCGGTCGATTATGACTTTGTCGGCATCGGGAAACACTGACGGGTCACGGTTTGCGGCTGGAAAGGACAACAGAACCATGTTGCCCGGTTTCATGGGGCAACCGGCGACAATCGTCTCCTTGACCACTTCCCTTGCCATTGTGACCGGTGCATACGCGCGCAGGAATTCCTCGACCGCACTGCTCATCAGCTGGGGCTCGGCAACCAATCGCTCACGATCCGACGGCGTTTGCGCGAGATGCCACAAAGCGGCTCCGATTGCGCTCCAGGTGGTATCGATGCCTGCAACAAGGATAAGCCGGAGTGTGCCCAGGATATGACTATCATTGAGGAGGGAGCCATCCTCTCCAGTCGTGGTCATGAGGGTTGAGATCAGATCGTCGGATTTACGCAGACGCCGCTCTTCAATCTGTCCCGAAAAGTAGTCGTTCATTTCGAAGAACGCGCGCATCAATGAGGCGCGGTCAGTGATGCCGAGGACGAGGAATTCGTGAATCCACTTGATGAATAGCTCGCCATCCTCCTCGGGAATGCCCATCATATGGGCGATCGTGCGGACGGAGACATACTTGGAGAACTGGATGGCGGCGTCGCATTCGCCCTTCGCGATGAAGCCATCGATCAATTCGTTGCATATGTTGCGAACGCGAGGCTCGAGAGCCTTGACGGCTGCGGGCGCGAAAGGTGCAAGAAGCGGTTGTTTCGCAGCCTTGTGTTCGGGAGGATCGGTGGTGATAGGCGGCGCGGGATGTTTGATTTCTGGACGTTCATCTTGAACCAGAATTCGGCGCGATGAGAAATGGTCCGTATCATATGCGATCTCGCGAACGGCTTCATAGGTTGTCGGCATATAGCAACCAAGAAACCGATCGGTGTGAACGATGGGAGCTGCAGCGCGCATGAGAGCCCAGATCGGATAAGGGTCTTTGGTCCAAGCGTAATCCGTATGATCGAAGTCATTGATCCAATCGGTCACGGGAGGATGGTGGGGCGAACGATCAGACGTTCCGGACATTCTGCGCATTCCTTGTAGTTTGAGACCAAACCATGTTGGTGAAGTAGGAGTTCGGGCGGAGTTACGTCGGGATGATCAGGATGGCACCCTCGGGACAGTTGAGCTGGGCTAGCCGAGCTTTGGCCTCAAGCTCTGGAGGAACGATGCCGTCGCCAATTTCATGAGCGTTGCCGAATTGGTCTAGCTCGAACAGCATGCTCGCCAAAGAGTTGCATCGTGCGTGGCCCTGACATTTTGCATGGTCAATTCTGACCCGGAGGCGGCCCGACGCTGATGTTGGATTGATCATAATTTTCTCGCCTGATTCATGAGAATTCAATATATTTGACGAGCACGAAGGACTGATCAAAGATCTCTCATCTCCGAACGCAATTGCTGTGGAAAATGGCGCACGAAATCGGTTTCGGAGTACGAAGAGATGGACGCTTGAACATGGTATGTTCTTGGGTCACGTGGGAGATCCTTGGGGCGCATTCTCATCCGGCTTCGCCACGCGACGAGATCCCCGGTTGTCGGATGTGTTAAACAGTCCCGCCAAGCTATCCTAAGTAGAAAAAGGCTCGTATGGAACCGTTGAACAATACGCAGATCGAGGCCGAGCTGAAATTGCTATCTCAGAAGCAGGTCATCCTGGTTGCGTTGATGGGCTTGCTGGTCGGCGTTCTAGAGCGCGAGGGATCCCGAGATTTGCTCTCCAAGTTTTTGTCAGAGGCAGACCGTCTGGAGCCCTTTATTCCGACTGTTCCAAGGAACGAGTGGGAGATGATCTTGAAGCTTGTGAAGTCTTTTGCAGATCAGGTTGAGGTCGGCCCTAACGGAGCTACAAAGTAAGTTGGCTGTGGAGGAGGCGGAATGAGTGGAGTGTTGCGTGAGGCGCAGATATGATTTCATGCTCGAACGTTGTTGCCGGTGGATAGCGCATGATTGATTGATGCCTGCATCTGCTATGCTGGCGAGGAGCATGTGAAGGGCGTCATACGACTGATTCTGTTTGATGCAGAGCAGTTTTAGTCGGAACGATTCGACCAGCCACATGGATCTGTTGAGTTTGACGGGCCTGTTCGCGAACGATGCACCGAATTGGCCTTCGGTCGACCGAAACTTAGGTTAGCTGCGGTCGCGCCGGGGGCATCGGCCGTGGGGCACGCCGATAGGCGTCAGTTAGCCCAGGCATTCTTGGTCATCGAGTAGAGACTGCAAGTCAGGATCTGCACTGGGACTGGCTGGTGGAGCTTTGGGTCGGATGGCGGCAATCGGCGTCGCGCATCCCTTATTTTCCGTTTGGTCCAAGTTTCGCCGTGGCGCTCAACATCGAAATCGGATCGGAGCAGCGGGCGACGAAGACGTCCCAAGCCTTTTAAGAATTCCGATCGGGCGCTCGCGAAAGATGATGCGCCAAGTCTCGTTCGGGGCTTGCGGATCTCGGCGGCGCGTCAGGGCGGTTATGCTTTCATTGATTCAAGCTATTTAAGCTGCGGCGACTGGGTGTGCGCCCGCTTGCGTGATCGACAAACACTCCCCGGTCGATGCCAAATTTTGAGCAAGCTTTGGCATTATCGGTTCTTTATACGTCGCCCCTTCTTGTTGAGATCCACTGCCGGCGGCGTCGGCTTCAACAGGTCTGCCGGCTCGACGCCGAGGCCCGCCGCGAGTGCGGCGAGCACGTCGATCGAAGCGGCATTGCGGCTTCTCTCGACCATGCTGATATAGGTCCGATCGATGTCGGCGCGGTGGGCGAGCTCCTCCTGCGAAATGCCTTTGGTTCGGCGCAGGCGCTTCAAGTTGGCGGCCAGGACGTCTCGGATGTTCATCTCCAAGACAGCACAGGCTTGTCGAGTATTTCACCACGGAGTATTTTCTACAAATCGGCACCAAGCGATTGATTGCGTTGACTAATGGTGCTCGATCCCCATCGGATGTAGAGCTGCTCCTTCTGCTGCCGGCCAAGAATGAGAGTTGTGTTTGCCTTTGTGGGTTTCTGACCGATGTCCTTTCCCCCGCTCGATCCCGATGTCGCTGACGTGGCTCCGTCCGATCCCGTCCTGACGCGCTATGATGAGGAACACCTCGTCACTTATCTCCGCCTGCTCGACGCGGAGAAGGCCGGCGCGGATTGGGAAGAGGTCGCCCAGATCGTTCTGCACATTGATCCGGTCTGCGAACCCGAACGTGCGCGCCGCGCGTTCGACAGCCATCTGGCGCGTGCAAAGTGGCTCTCGGAGGAAGGCTACAAAGGCTTCCTACGTAGTCCTCCAGAGACCTGAAGTTGTGCAACCAGGGCGGAACTCGATTGCCTCAAGCAATCGTGTAGTTGGTTGTGGCCGCAGTCCGCATCCATGTACCTGCGCGAGTCGAGAATCTCTTCAACAATCTTAAATGGCGCCATCATTGGCCTATTGCGTTGCAGTCCTAACCTGATGAGGACAGCACGATGTCGGAATTCGATTGGCGCGCACCCAAGGCCTACGCGAACATTCATCGCGCGGACCGCCCAGGCTTTGCTTGGGAGAGTGTTCGCCGATCACCGAACTATTGTACGCAATTCTCGGCGATCGCGCATCCTGATCGCAGTGCGCCTGCCAGCTTCCGGAAGCATTGGGGGTTGATATTTCGCAGCTGATCCCGCGCTGCCTTTCGATGCCCAGCCTGTGTTCTGGGCGCCTGAGGAGTTGTCGACTGTTCTGGCGCTCGTCGAGATCGGCAAGCATATGCCGGTCGTCGCGCCGATCGTAAAGCTGCCGTCGTTCGCGCCGGATCAACTGCGCCGAGCGACAGACGGCTGGCATGTCGTCGCTCGAATCGGCGCAAGCCAGCACCGCGTGTGGCTTCGCAGGAAGCCGTTGAGCGCGGTGTCCTACGCGGCGCTGCTGCCGTATGACCGCGACTTCAAGATGCGCAACGAGGCTGCCGACCGTCTCTGGCGTGCCCTGCGTGCGCAGCCGCTTGGACCCGCCTCTGACGGCTTGACGGAGCAACGACGCACGCGCCTGGTGCTGATCTTGCGCGCGCTCGACGGTTGGCAGCAGGGTCATAGTCATCGAACTATTGCAGAAGTGTTGTTCGGCGCAGCGCGCATTCCCGCGCGCGCTTGGAAAACGAGCGAAGTGCGCAGCCAAACCCGACGTTTGGTTGAGGACGGCCTGTCCTTGATCCGCGGGGGATATCGGCAACTCCTGCGGCCGCCGCGCAAAGACGAATAGATTCTCGCATTCGAGGGGAGGTGGCCGGAAACGGCCACCTCGATCTGCGGCCTCCCCCTTCACTGGCCTACGCCTCCATGCTGGCCGGCAACGCGCTGCACTACGAGGAAGCGCGCAGGTCTGTCCTGGAGGTTGCCAGATGTCCGATTCTTTGGCCGGTCTTCCGCCTCGCTTTCTTCGTACACCCGAGGCTGCGCGTTATCTCGGCCTGTCCGGCCGCACGCTCGAGAAGCACCGGACCTACGGCACTGGCCCGACCTATCGCAAGATCGGCGGCCGCGTGGTCTATTCGCTCGACGACCTCAAAGCGTGGGTCGACCGCGGCACGAAAACGTCGACCGCCGATCCAGGGCAGGGGACGGTTTTGCCGGCCAAGCGGCATTCCGGTCTGGTTCCCTATGCAGGCAAAGAGCGCCGCGCGCAGCGGGCTTTGCGCGCGTGAGCATGCGTCATTTGCGCAAATCCGAGCGCGCCCAGCTCGATCTGTTCCGTGCGCTGCCTGGCGATCTTGCGCCACGCGATGCGCAGGATCTGATGGCCTATCCGTTCTTCTCGCTCGCCAAAACCAAGCGTGTGGTGCCGATCGACTTCCGCGCCGGGACCGTCGCGATCCGTGTCGAGGCTGTTCCCGAGCATGGCATGGCGACGATCTGGGATGCGGATGTTCTGATCTGGGCAGCGTCGCAGATCGTCGAAGCGCGTGACGCCGGACTGAAGACGTCGCGCCTGATGGCGGCCACGCCGTATGAGATCCTGACGTTCGTTGGGCGTGGCACGGGCGTGCGCGATTACGACCGTCTGAAAGCAGGTCTCGACCGTCTGCAATCGACCACCGTGCTGACCTCGATCCGCCAGCCGACAGAGCGGCGGCGGCACCGGTTCTCCTGGATCAACGAGTGGAAGGAGACCGCGGATGCGCATGGCAAGCCCTCCGGACTGCAGCTGATCCTGCCGGATTGGTTCTATTCGGGCGTCATCGATGATGCGCTCGTGCTGACGATCGACCGCGATTATTTCGCGCTGACGGGCGGATTGGAGCGCTGGCTTTATCGTCTCGTGCGCAAGCATGGCGGTCATCAGGACGGCGGCTGGAGCTTCGATCTCGGCTATCTCCACGCCAAGTCCGGCAGCCTCTCACCGCTCAAACATTTTGCCTACGACCTGCGCGAAATCGTCCGCCGTCAGACATTGCCGGGCTACGAGCTCGTACTCACCCGCGATCCGAACGGAACCGAGCGGCTGAATTTCACGGCCGCAGTCACGGACCCTGTCGCTCGGCGCTTTGCCAGGCATTCCTCATCCAGCGCTGTAGGGGACAAGCTGTGAATTGTCTCGTGCTATCGGGGACCGGAAGGCTCGTGCCATCGGGGACCGGATCCTCGTGCTATCGGGGACCGAAATCGGTCTTAACCCGCTCTGTCAGTTCAGCTTTTCGGTCCCTTAACTTACCTAACTGCAAAATCCTTCGGATTTTGTCTAACGGGCACCGTCAGCGCCGCACCGTTGGACGCCCGCCGCCTTTGCGTGGGCGATCCTCAAGGGTGCTCGAGCAGCCTTCTGTGCGCTCGTGCCGGGCCCTCCAGCGCCTCCCAATCCTGTCCAAACGAGAGATGATCAGATGAGCGAGCTGACGCGCGTCCAGCTGCTATGGCTGCAGGGTAGAATCGAGAACCGCATCCGCTTCGGTCGAACCGTGCAAGAGTTGCGGCTCGATCACTTCCGTCTCGTCGTCTCATTCACGCCCGGCAGCGTGTTTGCGTTCGTCCGCTGGTCGTCGAATGACTACGGCACGGTGCTGTCGCGGATCGACATTCTGCAGGCTGTCTACCCTGGGGAATCCTGCGCCACCGTGCCCTTCGTCGGCCCTGGGGCAGCTATTCTGCTGCAAGTGTTTGGCTGGCCGAAGGTCGAACGCGTGCTGCAGCACATCGATGCGATCGAGGCGCTCGGCATCGACCCAGCGGATGTCGCACCGGATCATTGGCGGCACGTTCAGAACCGCTTCACGGCCAACGAGCCGCCGCGGCCATACACGCTGCTGCGACACCGGGCCTGGCTGCATCGCCGGAGCATCATGCCATGAGACGGCGCTCGTCCCTCGTCGTGGCGACGCTCTTCGGTGTCGCGCTTTTGCTCGGACCGAGCGCGCTCGATCCGCGGCCGCGCTTCGTCTGGAATGCCTCGGAAAGCTTGCCTATCGGGCTCTATGCCGTGCATCCGATCAGAGACTGGTACGTCACCGAGCTGGTGGTCGTGAGGCCTCAAGCGCAGCTGGCGTCGTTCCTCGCCGCCGGCGGCTACTTGCCGGTCGGCCTGCCGATGCTCAAGCGGATCCTTGCCCTTCCCGGCCAAACCGTCTGTCGCCGCGAACTCCTGATCATCGTGGATGGCGTAGAAGTTGGCGCCGCGCGATCGAACGATCACCGTGGTCGTCCGCTGCCGGATTGGCAGGGATGTCGCGCCGTCGGCGACGAGCAGATTTTCCTCATGAACTGGCAGTCGGACAGCTCGTTGGACGGCCGATATTTTGGTTTGACGGCGATGTCGGATGTCATCGGACGCGCCGCTCCCTTGTGGACCAGGGAGCCGTCATGATGCGCTCGATCTGCAGCCGACTTGCAATGAAACCGTCTGACCGGCAGCAGAACCGCGGCGGCTTTCGGGCTCTTAGCAGTGCTGCTAGTACCAGTGTTAGCACTAGTGCCAACGCCTGCTCCAGCCTCGCGTCGGGCGCGTCGGATAGCAGCGAATGTCGGTTCGCGGTCGAATGCAGGGTCGGGCAATCCAACCCTCGAGGCGCGGATGCCTTGCACTCCGGGCATTTGTCTTGCGCCGAATTGGACGACGAAACGGCTAGTCGGCCGAACGATCGTATTCGTATGGTCGGCGCCTATTGTTCTCGTGTGGATGACGCTGGATCGCATGTCGAACGATGGAGGTTTGCTCACCTCCGGGCTCCATCGTTGCAGCGAATTCGGCCGATTGCGAAGACACTTAGTGGGCGATCTCTTGTCCACCAAGCGCTTGATGGCGACTCCCGCTGCGACATTTCTGATGCCGATCAGCTCGACTTCGTCGCTGCCGCCAACCTGCCGTCCTGTCGCGCACCGCGAGCGATGGCGGCCGCCCACGTTCTCGGCTTGTCTCGGGATCGCCGTTTCTTCTCTAGACCCGTCTGGAGTACGACGAGACGCCCGAACACGCGAACTGATAGGTCCGTAGAGAGCAAGCCGGAATCGGACGACGTTTCAGTGGCGGCGTAATCGGGCGGGTGCGAGGTGAGACAGTCGCGGCAACAAAGGCGCAGCATGGCGGGGAATCAAAATTGATTCGCCGAAGAGGACGTCCGCCGATGAAACTCTCAGCAGCACTCGACACCTCCAGCACCAAGACCGCAATCTGCGTCGTGAACAGCCGCGACGGCGCAGTCGTGTTCGAAGCCAGCGTGTTGACGGATCCTGCGATCATTTTCGAAGCGTTGGCACCGTACCTGCCACGGCTCGACAAGGTCGGCCATGAAGCGGGAAGTGTAGCGCCTTGGCTGCACCGTGAGCTCGTGTCTCTTGGCTTGCCCATGGTCCTGCTGGAAACGCGGCAGGCCGCGGCTGCCCTGGAAGCCCAGCGCAACAAGACTGACAAAAATGACGCGCGAGGATTGGCGCACCTGGTGCGTGCGGGTTGGTATCGACCGGTCCATGTCAAGAGTCAGGAGAGTCACAAAATACGGCTTCTGCTGGGACACCGGCGAACGCTGAAGCGCAAACTGCTCGACATAGAGAACGAGATCAGACAGTCGCTGAAGGTGTTCGGATTGATGGTCGGACCGCGGGTCCAGCGCGCGACATTTGTAGCGCGAGTGCACGAGTTGGTCGCTTGCGACCGGCTTATCGCCGGCGTGACAGACTGCATGTTGAGAGCGTGGGAAGCACTGTGGACCGAGTACAAAAAGCTGCATCATCTGCTGGTGCAGATGGTGGGCCGCGACGAGCTCTGCCGACGTTTTTGTGCCATTCCCGGCGTCGGCCCGGTGACGGCACTGACCTTCAAGGCGGCCATCGATGATCCGCATAGGTTCAGCAAGTCGAAGACCGTCGGCGCGCATTTCGGACTGACGTCCCGGCGCATCCAGACGGGCACATCTATCGACATCGAAGGGCACATTTCGAAGTGCGGCGACGGGGAGGTGCGTACCGTGCTCTACGAGGCGGCTAGCGCGATGCTGGTGCGATCCAAGCAATGGTGCGGCATCAAGGCGTGGGGTGTCCGGATCGCAGCGAAGCGAGGCCACAAACGCGCGGTGGTGGCCGTTGCACGCAAGCTGGCCGTGGTCATGCATCGCATGTGGATCGACGGATCCGTGTTCCGGTTCGCAACCGAAGATGAAAGTGCCGCTGAACCGACTTTTAACAACCCGACGGCGCTCGCCACCGCAATGTGAGAGCTCTGGCGAGCGCCGTCTGGCAGACAGCTCGACAACAGAAGAATGGCTGAGTTTCCGCTGATCGGCGGAAAGGCATTTGGTGGATCGAAGCGGATGTGGAGAGCACGCTATCTTGCCGGCGACGACAGTCCGATCGAGGCTGCGAGCGCGCGTGAGTGCCTGTGTTGCCCCGCGATCCTGACGACGACATGTGCGCCCGCATGGCGAGCGGGGCTGAGCACGGACTCCTGCATGGACCACCAGATGTCATCACCGCAAGATCACGACGAAAGCCGAACCATTGTCATGTTGTCGACCGCTCGGGTGCAGCCGTATAGTATGAAGCAGAGGAGACGGTCATGTCGAAGAAGAAGGCGGAGAGACGCCCGATTACTCCGGCAAGATAAAAGCGGCTCGCCGGTTGAACGCCAAGCCATTGACATGGCTTGTGTTCAACCGTGCCGGTCGGTCGGAGCGCGTGCCGCGCTCTGCACTTTTATTAGTGAAATCAATGGTGTTTTCGGCACTTTCGTTTTTCCGGCTGCCCCGGGGCGCCGCGCATGACCACGAGCGAGCGCGAGTTCCGCATCCGACCGGGGCGTATTCGTCAGGGGCGGAGCGCCAAGGCGAAGAGCTTCATCAATCGCGTGCTGCGGGCGGCGAACGCTGCGGGGCACGTGCCGCCGTCGTCAGTAGTGAATGGACGCCACGCGGTACGGGCTCATTCGACATTCGGGCGAGGCCGGGTCAGCTTCAGCCGCGAGCGGCTGTTCGCCCCGGCTCGGCGGGTTACGGTCAAGGCGCGCATCGCAAGACACACGGGCCGCGCGTTTCGGTCAGCTCCGCTGGCGACGCATCTCGCTTACCTGAAACGGGACGGGGTTACGCGCGATGGCGAGCCGGCGCGGATGTTCGATGCCGCTGGCGATCAGGCCGATGAGGCTGGGTTCGAGACGCGGGGCAAAGGTGACCGGCATCATTTCCGCTTCATTGTCTCGCCGGAGGACGCCGCCGACATGGTGGACCTCAGGGCCTTCACCCGCGATCTGATGCGGCAGATGGAGGCCGATCTCTCGACAGGGTTGGAGTGGATCGCTGTCGACCATTGGAACACGGATAATCCACACATCCATGTGCTCGTCCGCGGCGTCGACGAGACGGGCGCGGATCTCGTGATGTCCCGGGATTACATCAGCCGTGGCCTGCGCGCTCGCGCCGAGGAGCTGGTTTCGCTGGAGCTCGGCCCGAAGCCGGAGCACGAGATCCGGAGAGCGTTGGAGCAAGAGATATCGGCCGACCGTTGGACGCGGCTCGACCGCGAGATTCGGATGGCGGCTGACGAGGTCGGCGCCATCGATCTTCGTCAAGACGCACCCGGTCTTCCGGAGCGGCAGGTCGTCGGGCTGATGCGCGGGCGTCTGCAATATCTCGAACGCCTCGGGCTCGCGACTGCGGCCGGCCCGAACGAGTGGATGGTCGAGCTCGGGGCCGAGCGGAGGCTGCGTGAGCTAGGCACGCGCGGCGACATCATCAAGACCATGCATCGGGCGTTCGCTGCCCGCGGCGAAGAGCGGGCTATGCCGGATTTCGCTATCGATGATTCCCAGGCTGACTCGCCCATTGTTGGCCAGATGGTCGACCGCGGGCTGCATGACGAACTGACCGGCGAAGCCTATGCCGTGATCGATGGCGTCGATGGCCGGGCGCACCACGTCCGCTTCCGCGGGGTCGAAGCCTTTGCACAAGCGCCGCCGTTCGGCGGCATCGTTGAGGTTCGCTGCTTCGGCGGAAGCGACGAGGTCCGACCAACGCTGGTGTTGGCAACGCGGTCCGATCTCGGCCTCGCCGACCAGGTGAGGGCCGAGGGCGCGACTTGGCTCGACCATCGGCTGGTCGAGCGCGAGCCCATGCCGCTGGCCCCTGGCGGCTTTGGGGCCGAGACAAGGGACGCGCTCCGCGCCAGGGCCGAGTATCTCGTGGGCCAAGGACTGGCCCGGCGTGATGGCCAGCGGATCGTCGTCCAGCGGGATCTCTTGAAGACGCTGCGGCAGCGGGAGTTGGAGGCCGTCGGGGCCAGGATTTTGGCCGAGCTCAAGCTCCCGCATCTGCCGGTCGAGCTTGGCGCGCCGGTTGCCGGGACCTACCGTCAGCGGCTCGCGCTCGCCTCGGGACGCTTCGCGCTGATCGACAATGGTCTCGGATTCCACCTCGTGCCGTGGTCGCGCGAGATGGACCAGCGGCTCGGGAAGTCCGTCACGGGCCTCGCCAAGGCCGGCGGCATCGAATGGCAGCTCGGTCGCAAGCGCGACCTCGGTCTCTAGTTCAATCGGGAGAGCGTACATGCCGGCAACCAGGATCCTGTGGGGCCAAGTCCTTGCCGTCTCGTTGATCGTCCTGCTCGCGGTCTGGGGCGCGACTGAATGGACGGCGTGGCGGCTTGCATTTCAGGCTCGATTAGGACCGCCGTGGTTCACCCTTGCGGGATGGCCGGTCTATTGGCCGCCGGCGTTCTTCTGGTGGTGGTTCGTCTATGACGCTTACGCGCCGGCGGTGTTCACTGAGGGGGCGGCGATCGCGGCACTGGGGAGCCTGCTGGCCGTTGCTGCCGCCATCGGCATGTCGTTGTGGCGGGCGCGCGAGGCGAGGATCGTCGCGACCTACGGCTCTGCACGTTGGGCTGAGCCGGTGGAGGTCGAGAAGGCGGGGCTGCTCGGTGATGACGGTGTCGTGCTGGGACGGCTTGGGCCGCGCTATCTCCGTCACGACGGACCCGAACACGTGCTGTGCTTTGCGCCGACCCGCTCCGGCAAGGGTGTGGGTCTCGTGGTGCCCTCGCTTCTGACCTGGTCGGGATCAGCCATCGTCCATGACATCAAGGGCGAGAACTGGCAGCTGACGGCCGGCTTCCGCGCGCGGTACGGCCGGGTGCTGCTGTTCGATCCGACCAACCCAAGGGGTTCCGCCTACAATCCCTTGCTGGAAGTCAGGCGCGGCGCCTTCGAAGTGCGTGACGTGCAGAACGTCGCGGACGTGCTGGTGGATCCTGAAGGTTCGCTCGAGAAGCGCAACCATTGGGAAAAGACCAGCCACTCGCTGCTGGTTGGGGCCATCCTGCACGTGCTCTACGCGGAAGCAGACAAGACCTTGGCGGGGGTCGCCGCCTTCTTGTCCGATCCGAAGCGGTCGATCGAGACCACGCTCATGGCGATGATGGCAACGCCCCATCTCGGCGAGGCAGGACCACATCCCGTGATCGCATCGACCGCGCGCGAGCTCCTGAACAAATCCGAGAACGAGCGATCGGGCGTGCTGTCGACCGCGATGTCGTTCCTCGGGCTCTACCGCGATCCTGTGGTAGCAGAGGTCACCGGCCGTTGCGACTGGCGCATCGCTGACCTGATCGCGGCCGAGGAGCCGGCCACGCTGTACCTGGTCGTGCCGCCGTCCGACATCTCCCGCACCAAGCCGCTCATCCGGCTCGTGCTCAATCAGATCGGCCGTCGCCTGACCGAGGATCTGCAGGCGCGAGCGAGGCGGCATCGCGTGCTGATGATGCTGGACGAGTTTCCGGCGCTCGGACGGCTCGACTTCTTCGAATCTGCGCTCGCCTTCATGGCCGGCTATGGGATCAAGAGCTTTCTGATCGCGCAGTCGCTCAATCAGATCGAAAAGGCCTATGGGCCGAACAACGCGATCCTGGACAATTGCCATGTTCGGGTCAGCTTCGCGACCAACGATGAGCGGACCGCCAAGCGTGTCTCGGATGCGCTTGGCACAGCGACCGAAATGCGCGCCATGAAAAACTATGCCGGTCATCGGCTGGCGCCCTGGCTTGGCCACCTCATGGTCTCGCGCCAGGAAACCCCGCGGGCGCTGCTGACGCCGGGCGAGGTGATGCAGCTGCCGCCGACGGATGAGGTTGTCATGGTCGCGGGCGCGCCGCCGATCCGGGCCAAGAAGGTTCGCTACTTCGAGGACCCACGGCTTGTCTCGCGGATCATGCCGCCACCGGAGCTGGCGCGATCCGAGACTTTGCGGAGGGCAGACGATTGGTCAGCTCTGTTAACGATCGCGCCGGTGCTGGCCAAGTCGGAGGCGAGATTGCCGACGAGCGAGGATCAGGCCAATGGTGGTTTGCGCCGCGAGCCGGAGCTACCGGAGCACGTTGCGATTGCGAGTGAAGCGGTGCCAGCGGACCCAGCTGACGAGTTCTCGCTCGTGCTCGATGACGATGACCAACTGCATCTGCGGCCCGATGGGCGCGATCCGGCAATGGTGAGTGTCGCACGCCAGGCCGCGCTCGACCCTGGCGACGATCTCGGCCTGTGAGCTCCGTTCGATGCGCGATCGCATGAACGTCTACTTCCCGCCCGAGCTTCTGAAGCAGATTACAGAACTCGCCGATCGTAAGAAGCTGTCGCGGTCGGCGATCGTGGAAGCGGCCGTGCTTTCGTTCCTGTCGCCCGACGGAGCCGACCGGCGAGAGGCGGCCTTCACGCGCAGGCTCGACCGCCTGTCGCGGCAGATGCAGCGACTGGAGCGCGACGTCGGTATTCTTGCCGAGACGCTCGCGTTGTTCGTCCGTTTCTGGCTGACCGTGACGCCGCCTCTGCCGAATGAGGCGCAGTCCGCTGCGAATCTCAAGGGGCGTGAGCGCTTCGAGGGCTTCGTCGAAGCGCTCGGCCGGCGGTTGCAAAAGGGACAAAGCTTTTTGCGGGATATCCCGGAGGACTTCGTAAGAAGGCCCACGGGAGAGTCATCCAGCCAGCGAAAAGAAGGCGGCGAGTTCCAGCAGGGGAACTTTAGAACACCGGAAGAATGATGCCCGTAATTCAACGGCTACATCATTTAATAGTTATGCAAGCTGTTCGCATCAGGTTCGTTCCAGGTATCGGCACCGGCGCCGCAACCTTTTCCATACAGCTTTGGTGTGTGCATGCGGATCAGTCTGTCCGTTCGGATTTACGCGATTATCGGTCTGAGTTTTTGTGGTCTTCTCGGTCTGGCGCTGTTTCAGGCGCTAAATCTGTCGACCTCTCTCCGGCAGCAGAGGCAGAGCGAGCTTCAGCATCTCGTTCAGAACGCGCTGAGCATCGTCCGAGACGAGTACGATAAGGCAAATGGCGGCGGCACACCGATGGTCGATGCTCAGAAGCGCGCGGCCGAACGCCTCGCAAAGCTGAGATACGGCAGCGGCGACTATTTCTGGATCAATGATCTGGTACCGCGCATGATCATGCATCCGCTCAAGCCGGAGCTCAACGGCCAGGATCTCAGCGAGAACAAGGATCCGAGTGGTAAGCGTCTCTTTGTGGAATTTGCTGCCGTCGTAAAGGGGCAAGGCGCTGGTTTTGTTGATTATCAATGGCCGAAGCCGGGCAAGGATGCGCCGCAGCCCAAACTGTCATATGTCGCAGGTTTCGAGCCCTGGGGATGGGTCGTCGGAACGGGCGTCTATATCGACGATATGCAGGCTCAGGTCTGGCACAGTGCGAGCGAAGTGATTTGGGCAGCGCTTGGAGTCATTGTGATCGTCGGCTGCATTACGCTCTTGATTGCCCGTCGAACCTCAAAAGCGCTGGCGAGCATGACAGCAGCGCTCGACCGGCTTGCCAGCGGCGATTTTGACATTCAGCTGCCGGGTCTGGCGCGGAAGGACGAGCTCGGCGACATGGCGAGATCGATCGCGCAATTCAAGATCAAGTCGATGGAGAGGGCGAACGAAATTGCCCGTGAGGAGAGCGAGCGACTTCAGGCGATGGACCGTATGAAGGCAAATGCCTTGCGGGACATGGCTGAGACCGTCGAGCGTGAGACCAACAAAGCAGTCGGTGAAGTCGCTGGCGGAACGGAAGAGATGGCCGGCAACGCGTCTTCAATGACCGAGAGCGCACTCACGCTTGGTAAAAACAGCAGCAGTGTAGCTGCCGCAGCCGAGCAAGCTCTGGCAAATACGCAAACCGTTGCGCGTGCATCTGCACAGCTGGCAACGTCCATTTCGGAGATCGCAGCACAGGTGAAATCGTCGCGAGAGCTCACCGCTCGCGCTGTCTCAGCTTCGGCAGAGGCCCAGACCACCGTGGCAAAGCTATCGGAAGCTGCAAGCAAGGTCGGTGCGGTCACCAGTCTCATCAACGAGATCGCGGGCCAGACCAACCTTCTCGCTCTTAACGCAACCATTGAGGCCGCTCGAGCCGGGGAAGCCGGGCGGGGATTTGCCGTTGTGGCCTCCGAAGTCAAGTCGCTTGCCGAGCAAACGGCCCGTGCAACGAGTGAGATTGCCCAGCAGATCAGCGAAATCCAGAGCTCCACACAGGCTTCGGTGGCCTCGATTGGAGCGATTAGTGAGGTGATCCGCAACGTCGAAGCTGTCTCTTCGACGATCGCAAACGCTATTCAAGCGCAGGATGGCGTGACGCTGGAGATCTCGCGCACCGTCGAAGAGACGTCCCATGCCGCTCGGGAAGTCGCCACTCAAATTGCCTCAGTGTCCCGAGAGGCAAGTGAAACTGGCCGGCGCGCTTCTCAGATCAGAGATGGGTCGCTCGACATCGCCAAGAAGGTCGATCTCTTGCGGGAGACGCTGGTTCGCGTAATTCGGACGTCCACGGGCGACGTAGACAGGCGGCGTTCAATCCGCGCGGAGATTGGCCGGCCGGGCGTTATCACGACGGATGGCAAGATCATCAATGTGCTCGTGCGGGACCTATCGCTTGGTGGGGCCATGGTCGAGCAGGCAGATGCGCCATTTCCAGCAACTGATCGACAGCTTGAGCTCGCGATCGAGGGGATAGGCTCGCACCTGAAGGGAGCGATCGCGCGAACGAACGGTCAATCGGCAGTGATCCTCTGGAGGCATACCGGCGATCAAAAAGCGACAGTTGAGCACCTGATGTCTCGGTTGGCGGCTTGAAGTTCGTCGGGAGCGACTGCCCGTGAGGGTCTAGCACAGGTTTGCTTGTGGAGGCTGGCTTTCGCACCCTGTGTCTAGCTGGGCGGTCTTGGCCGCTTGCGGAAGGCGCTTGTCGGTGTGCGTGGCCTATTGGCCAGCCTACGCCAGGGTTTCTTTTCCTGCGCAAGAACGCGACATGCTGTGGCGTACGCGTGCGATGAACCGGGAAGCGATCTATCGACGGACCAAATGGGGTCCGAGCGATGAAGAAAAAGATCACTCTGCAGCTCTCCAGCGAGATTCTCGACCGTCTGAAGAGCGTGACGGACGAGCGATGTGTGAACCGCGCGATCCTGGTGGAGAGGGCGCTGGAGCGCTTCCTTCGTGAGCCGGCGGATGCCGAAGCGCCGCCAGACGATCGACTTGCTGGTTTGGAACAGCGGCTCGAAGGCATTCAGCGGGACCTGAAGCTGCTGAACGACACTGTTGGTCTTCATGCCCGCTATCACTTGGCTCTGACGTCGCTCGGGCGCGACGGGACGACCCAGGCCTCGGCGAAGCGTTTTGAAGAAGCTCCAGCCACCGAACGCGGTGAAGGGGAGGTTCGCGAGCGTGTAACGGAGGGCCGTTCTTCCGAGCAGGATGATCAGGCTTTGCCGTTCGGAGCTCCGACCCGTGGTGCGAGTCGCGCGCGGACCGCTGCGCCAATCACCGAGGTGTCGTGGGGCGTGCCGGCCGCCGGGGAGGGCGGCGAGGATCCCTTTCGCCTTGCGGAGGGATCGCTCCGCTGAGCGCCCTTACGTCGACACACCCGGTGACTCCGAGCCGGACTACATGTTTGGCCGAAACGGCGTTGCCGACAATGACCATAGCCGGGCCATAGCCGGCTGGGCTGTCGTGGCTCTAGTCTTCATGCCATTTGCGGCCGGTTACTTCCTCTCGTACCTGTTCCGGACAATTAATGGCGTGGTCTCCGTACGTCTCGCTGCCGATTTGGGCCTGAACGCCGCCGACCTTGGCCTGATTACGGCAGTCTACTTTCTGGTGCTCGCGGCCGCCCAGATCCCGGTCGGCGTGATGCTCGATCGCCACGGGCCGCGACGAGTTCAGAGCGCGCTGCTGCTGGTCGCTGCCTTCGGCGCAGCCGCGTTCGCGCGCTCGACCGGACCATTATCGCTGCTGATGTCACGCGCGGTCATTGGGCTCGGCGTCGCAGCTGCTCTCACCGCCGGCCTGAAGGCGATTGTTCTCTGGTTCCCACGCGAGCGCGTTGCGCTAGTGAACGGATACATGGTCATGCTCGGCGCGCTTGGGGCGGTTGCCGCCACGGTGCCGGCGGAAGCGGTGCTGGCCAAGACTGGATGGCGGGATCTGTTCGACATCTTGGCCGTGACCACGGCGGGTACGGCGATCCTGATCTTCTTCCTGGTCCCGGAGCGCGATGTTGACGGGTCATCCGCAGCAGCCGGCGGCGGTCTGCGAGAGATCCTGGCCGATCGACGTTTTTGGAAGATCGCGCCGCTGTCTGGCGCCTGCATTGGATCGGCCTGGTCGATGCAAGGTCTCTGGGCGCCCGCGTGGATGACGGACGTGGAGGGAATGACACGCACGGAGGTAGTGACGGCGCTCTGTGCGACGGCGATCGTGCTGAGTCTTGGGGCTTCGCTGCTCGGCATGCTCGCGAGTTGGACCCGTGGGAAGGGCATCAGGCCAGAGACATTGCTCGCCTTCGTGGCGATCCTGTTCATTCTGGCCCAACTGGGATTGGTCTTACGACTGCCGCTGCCGACGATCGGTCCCTGGCTGATGATCGCTATCGTAGGATCGGCCACCGTGCTGAGCTTTGCGATCATCTCGGACTATTTTCCAAAAGAGATGGCCGGTCGAGCCAATGGCGTTCTGAATGTCGTGCACTTCGGGTGGGGCTTTCTTGCGCAATACGGGACAGGCCTGCTGGTGGCCCTCTGGGGTCAACAGGATGGTCACTATCCGGCCGTCGCGTACCAAGTGGCATTCGGTGTGAACGTGGCACTGCAGACCGCATCGCTCTTCTGGTTCGCGATGCCAGGTAGAGGACATGCGACCACGCCGGCACTCGATAGAGTGGACTTCGCACTCGACAGCAATGCAACAGGTTCCATTTTCTCTCCCGGAGTTCCCATTTTGCTCGAGGAGCCGCTAGCGCAAGGCGAGTGGTGAGGCTGCCAAGAGCACCAGCAGCCCGGGTTACTACCGAGATAGATGTTAACTGTCATTTTATGGACGCGCAGCGATCAATTGCGAACGAGATTCAGTTGCTAAACCGCTGCAGATTGTAGGTTCCAAGTATGATTTCATCTTTGATGAACATGAAGACGTCGCGCAAGCTGGGCGCCGGCTTTCTTCTGACTATCGTGGTCTCGGTCATCGCCAGCTTCATCACATGGCAGGACCTGAGTACATTGGCGCAGAACAATGGTTGGACTGTCCACACCTACCAGGTGATCGATCAGACTAAGGCGTTGGTCTCCGCGATGGTCGATGCCGAGACCGGCGTGCGCGGCTTCCTGGTCGGCGGTACCGATAACTTCCTCGAGCCCTATAACAATTCCGACACGGCCTTCAAGAAGGCGCTTGCCGAGGTGAAGCAGCTAACGTCGGACAACCCGACCCAGCAGCGCCGCTTCGACGAGATCGCGAAGGCCGCCGCCGGCTGGCGTAAGGATGTGGCGGAGAAAGAGATCGCGCTGATGCGTGATCCGCAGACCGTGCAGGAGGCGCGCAACCTCGAAGCCTCCGGTGCAGGCAAGAAGTACATGGATGGCCTGCGCGCGCTGGTGAAGGAGGCCATCGACATGGAAGCTTCGCTGCTTCAGACGCGCGCGGAGGCCGCTGAAGCCGCGTTGGCCTCGTCGAAGACGGCGATCATGACGAGCGGCGTGCTGATGGCCCTGATCGCAATGATCTCGCTGCTGGTGCTGAATGCCGCTGTGACCCGCGGCATCACCAGCATGACCGCCGCGATGGGCCGCCTCGCCAATAACGATCTCAGCGTCACCATCCCCTATGCCGATCGCCGCGACGAAGTCGGCGAGATGGCCAAGGCCGTGCAGATCTTCAAGGACAATGCCATCCGCGTCCAGGCACTCGAAGCCGAGCAGAAGGAGCCCGAGCGTCGCCAGGCCGAGAACCGCCGCCGCGACATGATGGATCTCGCCGGCCGCTTCGAGCAGACCGTGGGTGACATCGTCAACGCCGTGTCGACCGCCTCGGGCCGGCTGGAAGGCTCCGCCAATACGCTGCGCCGCTCCGCCGAGCGGGCGCAGGAGCTGACGACCACTGTGGGCTCGGCCTCCGAGCTCGCCTCAAGCAACGTGCAGTCGGTCGCCTCCGCGACCGAGGAACTGTCCTCCTCGGTCACCGAGATCAGCCGCCAAGTCCAGGAATCCGCGCGCATGGCCAACGAGGCCGTCAACCAGGCGCGCCGGACCAACGACCAGGTGAGCGAACTGTCGAAGGCCGCCGCCCGGATCGGCGACGTCGTCGAGCTGATCAACACCATCGCCGGCCAGACCAACCTGCTGGCGCTCAACGCCACCATCGAGGCGGCGCGCGCCGGCGAAGCCGGCCGCGGCTTCGCGGTGGTCGCCACCGAGGTGAAGGCGCTGGCCGAGCAGACCTCCAAGGCGACCGGCGAGATCGGCCAACAGATCTCCGGCATCCAGAGTGCAACCCAGGAATCGGTCGGCGCCATCAAGGAGATTTCGGGGACCATCGAGCGGCTGTCGGAGATCGCCTCGACCATCGCCGCCGCGGTGGAAGAGCAGGGCGCCGCGACCCAGGAGATCTCGCGCAACGTCCAGCACGCCTCGCAGGGCACCAGGGACGTTTCCACCAACATCGTCGAAGTGCAGCGCGGTGCCAGCGAGACCGGCTCCGCCTCTTCGGAGGTCTTGACCGCGGCGCAGGCTCTGTCGTCCGACAGCAATCGTCTGAAGGCCGAGGTGGGACGGTTCTTGGACACTGTCCGCGCGGCATAGGCGAAACGTCGTAGATGGCAAGGCGCACCTTTGCCCTCACGGATCGTCCATGATTGCGAACGTCGGAAAGCGAAATCGCGCAAAATGGCCCGTTTGGGAGATCTATCAGGTGCGCGTTTCACGCTCGGCTAAGTATAGCTACGCAATCTTGCCATCTGTGCTCAGATGGCAATGAGATCTGCGGCATTTTCTTTGTCCTGCGTTTTAGATGGTGAATGGGCCATGCCAGACATAATACAGTTCCCCGGTTCAAAAAAAGCAGTAGCTTTGGTCCAGCAGTCACCTGTGCCCCATTTGAACGCAGTTGTCGCGGAACACCTATCCTCAGCAATTGTGAGGCAAGCCGACAGGCTGGAGCAGCAGCTATCTTCATGGCGCTGTCTGCTACAAAAGATTGAACGCGAATGTGACCCGAGCGAAGGCCTAGCTCCAAGCTCGTCAGACGAATTTGTACGAATAATCCGGCAGCAAATGGATTTGGCGGAGCAAGTCATTGCGGATATACGGCTGAATGTCTCGGCTGTGCGGAAGACATTGAGGTAAACCAGACTGCCCGTCATCCGTTGCAGAAGTTAAGAATGCACGTTCTGGGGCCTTCGGTCCGCGTACAACTCCGTCGAGCTCGCGTTTAGTTCGGGCCAAAGAGTCTGGCTCTGGTCTTCCTACCAGTTGCGAGCCTGCTCGGCTCTCTCGTACAGCCGGACCATCAAACGTGCGGAGCTTTTGGTCATCTCGGGCTATTTCCAGAGGAGATGGTCGGGCGAGCGAACGCCGTCCTGAGTGTTTTGTGATTTCCGGAGGGGGCGTGCACAATACGCGCAAGAATTGCTGGTGGCGCATTGGAGCCTAAAAGAAGACGGCACCATCCGCTGATGCTCATCAGGTGTTCGGCTTGAATGTTACCCTCGAGACTACCGCCCTCGCTCGGCTCTCAATCCGCACAAAGCCGGCGACCAAGGCAGTCGGACGATCGACTCAGGTGCGGCGGTCGTGAGGTGCGCCGCATCCTTTGTGACTTTCCAGCAGTGGCCTTCAAGCTCAGCGTCTACCCTTTTCTTCGCCAGAGCGCGCAGTTGGCGAGCGTGATCTTGCTCAGCGGAGCTGCTGCATTCTTTGATCATCCGGTTCGCGCGCCGCGCGTGCGCTTGGACGAATCGGAGATCAGGGGTGACGGGGATCGCTCAAACGCAGATTGCCTCGCGTGGCGCGCGCATGCTGAGAACAGCTCTGGGGCCGGCAGTCGAGCTCCTTCTCGACGATGCATCTGTGGTCGAGGTGATGCTCAATCCGGACGGCCGGCTCTGGGCTGATCGTCTGGCATCCGGTCTGGTTGACACGGGCGAGATGGTTTCCGCTGATGATGGCGAGCGGATCATTCGTCTCGTCGCCCACCATGTCGGGCTCGAGGTCCATGCGGGATCCCCGCGCGTCTCGGCAGAATTGCCGGGTACGGGCGAACGGTTCGAAGGTTTGCTTCCGCCCGTCGTCGCCGCGCCGACCTTCGCGATCCGCAAGCCGGCCATCGCGGTCTTCACGCTCGATCATTACGTCGCTGACGGCATCATGAGCCTGGTGCAGGCTGGTGGCTTGCGGAAAGCCGTGCTCGATCGCTGCAACATTCTGGTGGCCGGAGGCACGTCGACTGGCAAGACCACGCTGACCAATGCGCTGCTAGAGGTGGTCGCGGGGACATCAGACCGTGTCGTGCTGATCGAGGATACCCGTGAGCTGCAGTGCTTTGCGCCCAATCTGGTCGCGCTTCGGACCAAGGACGGCGTGGCGTCGCTTTCCGATCTTGTTCGTTCGTCTTTGCGCCTTCGGCCGGATCGTATTCCGATCGGCGAAGTACGCGGTCCTGAGGCGCTCGATCTCCTGAAGGCCTGGGGCACGGGGCATCCCGGCGGCATCGGTACGATTCACGCGGGCTCTGCGCTCGGCGCGCTCCGGCGGCTGGAGCAGTTGGTCCAGGAGGCCGTGGTGACCGTGCCGCGAGCCCTGATTGCCGAAACCATCGACGTGATCGCCGTACTGACCGGCCGCGGTCGCGCGCGCCGCCTGAGCGAGCTCGTGCGCGTGGAGGGGCTTTCTGAATCCGGAGACTACGTCCTCGCACACATGGGAGATCACTGGTGACGATACCGATGAGAACATTGCCGGCGAGTTGGGTTGTTGTGGCGGCGGTCTCGATGCTGCTCGAAGCCCCCGCTCACGCCGCCGGCTCGAACATGCCGTGGGAGCAGCCGCTCAATCAGATCCTGCTGTCGGTCGAAGGGCCGGTCGCCAAGATCGTCGCCGTGATCATCATCATTACGACCGGTCTGTCGCTTGCCTTCGGAGAGACCTCGGGCGGCTTCCGGCGGCTGATCCAGATCGTGTTCGGGCTCTCCATCGCCTTTGCGGCCTCAAGCTTCTTCCTGTCGTTCTTCTCCTTCGGCGGCGGGGTGATGATCTGATGGATGAACAGGTCAAAGGTTTTGTCGCGCCGGTCCATCGCTCCCTGACGGAGCCGATCCTGCTCGGTGGGGCGCCGCGCTCAGTCGCAATCGTCAACGGCACGCTGTCGGCAGCGCTGGGTCTAGGTCTACGCCTCTGGTTCTTCGGCCTGCTGCTCTGGTTTGTCGGCCACGTGATCGCGGTGTGGGCCACCAAGCGCGATCCATGGTTCGTCGAAGTGGTGCGCCGTCATCTGCGTATTCCCGGTCATCTCGGTCAGTGAGGTCAGCCATGTTCAATCTCGCCGAATATCGCCGCACCAACATACGTTTGGCCGACTTTCTGCCTTGGGCGGCGCTGGTCGATGAAGGCATCGTCCTCAACAAGGACGGCTCGCTGCAGCGAACGGCGCGTTTCCGAGGTCCTGATCTGGAGAGTTCGGTCGAGTCCGAGCTCGTGGCTGTCGCTGCCCGCCTCAACAGCACGCTGCGGCAGCTGGGATCGGGCTGGGCCATCTTCGTGGAGGCGCAACGTCATTCAGCAGGAGCCTATCCGCCTTGCATGTTTCCGGATGCCGCGTCCGCGCTGGTCGATGCCGAGCGGAAGGCGCAGTTCGAGGAAGAGGGGGCCCACTATGAGTCGAGCTATTTTCTGACGTTTCTCTACCTGCCGCCGCGCGAGGACGTCGCACGTTCCGAACGCCTTCTCTACGAGGGCCGACCGCAATCCGATGGCGTCAACGGCCGGGAGATCCTGCGCGGCTTCGTCGACCGCACCGATCGCATCCTGCAGCTGATTGCCGGCTTCATGCCGGAATGTGCCTGGCTGGGTGACGACGCCGTGCTGAGCTACCTGCATTCGACGATCTCGACCCAGCGCCAGCGCGTCCGCGTCCCCGAAATCCCGATGCATCTCGACGGCCTGCTGGCCGACCAGCCGCTCACATGCGGTCTAGAGCCGATGCTGGGATCGGTTCATCTGCGTGTGCTCACCATCGTCGGGTTTCCGTCGGCAACGACGCCGGGGATCCTGGATGATCTGAACCGGCTGGCCTTTGCCTATCGCTGGTCGACCCGCGCCATCATGCTGGACAAGCAGGATGCGGTGAAGCTCGTCACGCGCATCCGCCGGCAGTGGTTCGCCAAGCGCAAATCGCTGGCTGCCCTTCTCAAGGAGGTGATGACCAACGAGCCGGCGAGCCTGGTGGATACCGATGCGCATAACAAGGCGATCGATGCCGACGCGGCGCTTCAGGACCTCGGCTCCGACGACGTCGGCCAGGCCTATGTCACCGCGACAGTGACGGTCTGGGATGCGGACCCGGCACGAGCGGACGAGAAGCGGCGCTTGGTCGAGAAGGTCATCCAGGGCCGCGACTTCACCTGCATGGCCGAAAGCGTGAATGCCGTCGAAGCCTGGCTTAGCGGTCTGCCTGGGCACGTCTACGCCAATGTTCGCCAGCCGCCGCTCTCGACGCTGAATCTGGCGCACATGATTCCGCTGTCGGCGGTCTGGGCCGGCGAGACGCGCGATCACCACCTGAAGGCTCCGCCGCTGCTATTTGGCCGGACGGAAGGGGCGACGCCGTTCCGCTTCTCGCTCCATGTCGGTGATGTCGGCCATACCCTGGTGGTCGGGCCGACGGGTGCCGGCAAGTCGGTTCTGCTGGCGGTGATGGCCCTGCAGTTCCGCCGCTATCCCGGCTCGCAAATCTTCGTCTTCGACTTCGGCGGCTCAATGCGGGTCGCAGCGCTCGCCATGGATGGTGACTGGCACGACCTCGGCGGAGCGCTGTCGGCCGATAGCGAAAGCACGGTTGCGCTGCAGCCTTTGGCCGGGATCGAGGACGTGACTGAGCGCGCCTGGACGGCCGACTGGATCACGAGCCTGTTGGTTCGCGAGAAGATTGTGGTCACCCCGGAGGCCAAGGAGCATCTGTGGTCGGCCTTGACGTCGCTGGCGTCTGCACCGGTGGCAGAGCGCACCTTGACCGGCCTTTCGGTGCTGCTGCAGTCCAATAGTTTGAAGCGTGCGCTCAAGCCGTATTGCCTCGAAGGCGCCCATGGGCGGCTGCTGGATGCCGATCACGAGGCGCTCGGCAATGGATCGGTTCAGGCATTCGAGACCGAGGGACTGATCGGGACGGCCGCCGCTCCCGCCGTGCTGTCCTATCTCTTCCACCGGGTTGCGCAGCGGCTCGACGGCCGGCCGACGCTTCTGATCATCGATGAGGGCTGGCTGGCGCTGGATGATGCCGATTTCGCCGGCCAGCTACGGGAGTGGCTGAAGACGCTGCGGAAGAAGAACGCCTCGGTCATCTTCGCCACCCAGTCACTCTCCGACATCAACGGCTCGGCGATCACGCCCGCGATCATCGAGAGCTGTCCGACCCGGATCCTGCTGCCGAATGAGCGTGCGATCGAGCCGCAGATTGCGGCGATCTATCGCCGGTTCGGCCTCAATGATCGCCAGATCGAGCTCATCAGCCGCGCAGTCCCGAAGCGCGACTACTACTGCCAGTCCCGCCGCGGCAACCGGATGTTCGAGCTGGGGTTGGGCGAGGTGGCACTCGCATTCACGGGGGTCTCGTCCAAGACAGATCAACTGGCGGTGTCGGAGGTTTGGGCGGCGGCCGGGAAGGAGGAATTCGCAGCGGCCTGGCTCCGGCAGCGAGGTGCGGGCTGGGCAGCTGATCTCATCCCGAATCTTGAGAACCTGGAGAGGGGCTCGTGATGTGGATGCCGAGATGGGCGGCTTCAGTCGCTGTGATCTTCCTCGTTTCGGCACCGCCGTCGCAGGCGCAACTCGTTGTGTTCGATCCCAACAACTACGCCCAGAACGTCCTCACCGCCGCGCGTGAGCTGCAGCAGATCAACAATCAGATCCTGTCACTAGGGAACCAGGCGCAGATGCTGATCAACCAGGCGAAGAATCTCGCGAGCCTGCCATACTCTTCGCTGACGCAGCTGCAGCAGTCGATCCAGCGCACGCAGGACCTTCTGAAACAGGCGCAGCGCCTCGCCTACGACGTTCAGCAGATCAATCGCGCCTTTGCGACGACCTATGCGCCGGCGAAAGCGAATGCGACCGCGCAGGACCTCGTCAATAACGCGCAGTCGCGCTGGCAGACCTCGGTGGCCGCGCTTCAGGACGCGCTGAAGGTCCAGGCGGGTGTCGTCGGCAATCTCGACGCCGTCAGGAGCCAGTCGGCCGCACTGGTCACAGCGAGCCAGGGCGCCACGGGAGCGCTGCAGGTGACCCAGGCCGGGAACCAGATCCTGGCCTTGCAGGCGCAACAGCTGGCCGATCTCACGGCGGCGGTGGCTGCACAGGGCAGGGCGCAGAGCCTGGACACGGCGCAGCGTGCGGCCGCCCAGGATCAAGGGCGCGAGCAGCTTCGGCGCTTCCTGACGCCAGGGCAGGGCTACCAGCCGTCCAACGTGCAAATGTTCCACTGAGCATGAGTGGCCGACCCGCGGATCGCTTTGCGGCCGACTAAGGAGCTTTCGTAATGACCGGAACGGGCATCATCGACCAATTCCTGGAGACGTTCACCCGGTCGATCGACAGCGGCTTCGGTCTGCTCGGCGGTGAGGTCGGCTATCTCGCGTCCACGCTGGTGGCCATCGACGTCACCTTGGCCGCGTTGTTCTGGGCATGGGGCGGCGAAGACGACGTCATCGCGCGGCTCGTGCGGAAGACACTGTTCGTCGGTGTCTTCGCCTATCTCATCGGTAACTGGAACAGCCTCGCCCGCGTCGTCTTCGAGAGCTTCGCTGCATTAGGCCTGAAGGCGTCTGGCTCGGCGCTGTCGACGGCGGATTTCCTGCGGCCGGGCAAGATTGCGCAGGTGGGCCTCGATGCCGGGCGTCCCCTCTTGCAGGCGATCTCGAGCCTGATGGGCTATGTCAGCTTCTTCGAGAATTTCGTTCAGATTGCCGTTCTCCTGTTCGCCTGGGTGGTCGTACTGCTCGCCTTCTTCATCCTGGCGATACAGTTGTTCGTGACGCTGATCGAGTTCAAGCTGACGACGCTCGCCGGCTTCGTGCTGATTCCGTTCGGCCTGTTTGGTAAGACTGCGTTCGCCGCAGAGCGGGTGCTCGGCAACGTCATCTCGTCGGGCATCAAGGTCCTCGTGCTTGCCGTGATCTCCGGAATCGGTTCGACCTTGTTCGGTCAGCTCACGCAAGCCGCCGGTGGTGATCCCCCGACGATCGACAGCGCCATGGCTCTGGTACTGGCATCGCTGTCGCTGCTCGGTCTCGGACTGTTTGGACCCGGCATTGCCAATGGACTGGTTTCGGGCGGGCCGCAGCTGGGCGCCGGTAGCGCTGCCGGCGCATCATTGGCGGTAGGCGGCCTTGTCGTGGCTGGCACTGGTCTGGCGGCAGGAGCTGCGGGGCTCACTGGTGCTGCCTTCTCCGGCTCAGCAAAGGCGGCTGCTTCCCTTCGCTCTGGTGCGTCCAGCATTTTGCGCGGTGGCACTCCTGGAGCTGATGAGGCGGGGGCAATCGGAAGCCCGCTTCGTCAGAAGGCGGAGGCACGGAGCAACGGCGTCCATGGCTCTCATGGAGCTGAGGGCGAAGTTTCGGCCAGCAGCTCGCCCCGTTGGGCGCAACGCATCAAGGCGGCGCGAGCCATCCATCAGGGCACATCCACGACCACGCAGGCCGTGCGCAATGCCGAGCAAGGCGGGCATGGCGGCTCCGTCGATCTCTCCGAGGGGAAATCCTGACATGTTCAAGCGTCCATCCGTTCACTACGGCCGCACGCCCGAGCCGGTGACGCCATATCAGAAGGCGGCCCAGGTTTGGGACGAGCGCATTGGTTCGGCGCGCGTCCAGGCCCGGAACTGGCGGCTGATGGCATTCGGCTGCCTTGTCCTCGCGGCCAGCTTTGCTGCCGCGCTGATCTGGCAGTCGACACGCGGGACAGTGACTCCGTGGGTGGTCGAGGTCGGCCATCTCGGCGAGGTCCAGCGCGTGGCGCCGGCCATCGCAGACTACAGGCCGACCGATCCGCAAGTCGCCTTCCATCTCGCACGCTTCATCGAGGATGTGAGGGGCCTGCCGGCCGACGGCATCGTGCTGCGCCAGAATTGGCTGCGCGCTTACGACTTTACGACCGATCGTGGAGCGGCGGCGCTCAATGACTATGCGCGCTCCAACGATCCCTTCACGCGGCTCGGTAGGACCCAGGTCTCTGTCGAGGTTTCCAGCGTCATCCGCGCTTCACCCGACAGCTTTCGGATCGCGTGGGTTGAGCGCCGCTATGAGAACGGCGCGCTCGGCGCGACCGAGCGCTGGAGCGCGATCCTCACCATCGTGCTCGCAATGCCCGACAATGCCGATCGGCTGCGGAAGAATCCGCTCGGCGTCTACATCCATGCCATCAACTGGTCGAAGGAGTTGTCGCAGTGAGCAATCCGATTGCCTGGGTGTTGCGGGCCAGATGGATCAACGCGGCTGCGATTGCTGGCGCGTTAGGCGGTTGCGTGACAACGACACCCCCAAAGATCAGCTATGACAGCGAGGTGCCGCCTCTGACTGCTCCTCCCGCGATCGTGGATGATAAGCCAAGACCGCTGCATTTGCCGCCGGCGTGGAAAGTGTCGCTCGGCGGCAAGGCCGGGGCGAAGGAGGAGTCGGAGCCGCTCGATAGGGTCGAGATGGCGAATAGCGCGGCGCGTGTGGAGCCGCGGAAGCGGGGGTATTTCAACGCGGCGCAGATCTATGCCTACAGCCCGGGAGCGCTCTATCAGGTCTATGCCGCGCCCGGGCAGATCACGGACATCATGCTCGAAGAGGGCGAGCAGCTTACTGGTTCCGGCCCGGTCTCGGCCGGAGACACCGTGCGCTGGGTCGTGGGTGACACCGAGAGCGGCGCCGGGGAGACGCGCCGCGTGCACATCCTGGTCAAGCCGACCCGCCCGGCGGTCGAGACCAATCTCGTCGTCAACACCGACCGGCGGACCTATCTGATCGAGCTCCGGTCGCGCGAAAAGCCCTACATGCCAGCCGTTGCCTGGTACTATCCGCAGAATGCCAAGGTCCGGGCGCAACAAGCCGCCTTGAGACCGGATTTGCCCGATCCGGCGCAACGGCGTCTTCGCTATCGCATCGAGGGCGATGATCCGCCATGGAAGCCGGTGAACGCCTATGACGATGGGCGCAAGGTCTACATCGAGTTCGCCCGCGGCATCGTTCAGGGTGAAATGCCGCCGCTGTTCGTGATTGGCCCAGACGGCGCGCCGGAGATCGTCAACTACCGGACCTTCCGCAACGTGATGATCGTCGATCGGCTGTTTGCCGCAGCCGAGCTGCGTCTGGGCGGTGAGCCGCAGCAGAAGGTCCGGATCGTCAGAACCGACGGAGCGTCCCAATGACCGGTCCGGAGGATATTGCTTCGGCCGCGCCAAAGATGTCTGCAGCTACAGACCAGCGCGCACAGGAGATGCGACTGAAGGGTGATCCGCCGCCGATCACACGGCTGTCGCGCAAGGTCCTTGCCGGCGGGAGCGCCATGGCTCTGCTCTTGATTGGCGGCGGCTTCATCTGGGCTTTGCAGACCAGCAAATCACGCCCAGCAGGCTCAGGTGAGCTCTACAACACCGACCATCACGACGTGGCGGATGGCGTGTCGGCCTTGCCGCGCGATTATGCCAGCGTGCCGAAGGACGTCCCCGCTCTTGGTCCGCCGCTGCCCGGTGATCTCGGCCGGCCGATCCTGGCTGCACAAGGACAGGCATCCAACGGAATGCCAGACCAGGACCAGCAGCGGCGCGAGCAGGAAACCGAGGCCGCCCGCGTCAGCCGGCTGTTCGCAACGACCAATGTTCGCGATACCCAGCCGCCGGCGACCTCGTCTCCGACCAGTGATCGGGCGATTGTTGCGTCAGGCGCCGACGATCCGTTTGCCCAGAATGGGCAAGAGCGAAAACTTGCGTTCATGAATGCTCCCGTCGATCGGCGCACGACAAGCCTGGATCGCGTGACCAGGCCCGCATCGCCTTACGTGGTGCAGGCCGGGACCGTCATTCCGGGGGCCCTCATCACGGGAATCCGCTCAGACCTCCCAGGACAGCTCACGGCGCAAGTCACCGAGAACATCTTCGATACGCCTTCCGGACGCGTCCTCTTGGTGCCGCAAGGAGCTCGGCTGATCGGAGTTTATGATAGCCAGGTGACCGCCGGCCAATCACGCGTGCTCCTGGTCTGGACCCGGCTGATCATGCCCAATGGCCGATCGATCGTGCTTGAGCGGCAACCGGGCGCGGATGCGGGCGGCTATTCTGGACTGTCGGACGAGGTCGACAATCATTGGCGACAGCTCGCGGGGGCAGCTCTGCTCTCGACCTTGCTCTCGGTGGGCAGCGAGGTGAACGCAGGCGCGAATCCGAATACGAACAATGCGACGATCCTTCAGGCGCTGCGCCAAGGATTCGGCAACGCAATGAGTCAGACAGGTCAGCAGCTCGTACGTCAGCAGATGAACGTTCAGCCGACTTTGACCGTCAGGCCTGGCTTTCCTGTGCGGGTGATCGTCAATCGTGATCTCGTGTTGGAGCCCTATCGAGGATAGCCATGTCATCGATCTTGAAGATTACGGCGCTGCCCAATGAGAAACCCGTGAAGCTCACGATAGAGTTGCCGGCTTCAGTGCATCGCGATCTCTTGGCTTATGCGCAGCTGATCGTGCCGCAGACCGGCAAAGCAGAGCAGGAGCTGCCTAACCTGATCGTGGCGATGGTGACGCGGTTTATGGCAACAGATCGTGCGTTCTTGAAAAAGAGACGCACTTCAGATCGCGGTTGACTGCCGGTGTGCCGGCTCTCGCGGGCCGCATAGACGAGTACGTCACCACAGCGCTGCAGGCCTCGAATGGCAGAGGGCCATCACTGAAAGGAGGTCTCCGACCGACGCGGCATGGCGGCTTCCTTGTTCCAGATTGCGGGCTGCCAAGCTCCCTGAACCCACCGACCCCTTGGGCAGCGGTGCAAAGACTCGACTCTATGTTCATGTTATGTTCTCATCGTGGTCATGACGACTGACCGCCCTGCCAGCTGGCGCATGCCGACCCGGAGACATATGGACCAGCTTGCCCGCTACGTCGGCAGGAAGGCCCCTTCCGGGCGCGGGCTCGCCCCAAACGACGACCTGCCGCCGGAATACTGGGAGGCGCTGCTGGAGGCCGCCGGCGCCAACGGCGGCCAAGGGGACCCTGCTGCGTCCGGACGACTGCTTCGACTCAATCAGGTGCCCGATCACGTGCTGCGCGTCGGCTGTCGGCGCTGCGGCCGAACCGTCGAGATCCAGAAGGCCGATGCCGTCCGGCTTTACGGTCCAGAGTCCGTCTGGCGGGACGTGGGCCAGCGCCTGCTCGACGACACCTGCACGCAGAGGACGGGACGCCACGAAGAGGACGGCTGCTGGCCGTCGTTTGGGTGAGCCGGCGGGATGGCGCCCAAACGTCACCCGACACCGCTCAGCGGAGGCGACCGCAAGGCGTTGCAGAAGGAGCTCGGCCGGGCTCGCGCAATGACGACCATCCTCGCCGAGCGGGCCGCCGAAGCACGGGCCGAGGGCGAGGCGCTGATCCGCAAAGCCGATAAGCTTCTCTGCGAAAGCTGGAACGAGCGGATGTGGGCCAACGGCGGTCCCGTCGACCCATCGCCAGCGATCGACCAGGCGATCAACGGTGGCTGCGCGGCGACAATCAAGGTGAGAACCCGCTGCGCCATCCGCCGACCACCTTTGTCCACGACTTGGCTGGCCGGCTCCGGTGCAGCCGGTGCGCGGGGGCCAATCGCCGACCGCCTGCGACGCTGGTACAAATGGCGCAGCGCCCCCGCCAGGCAGCTCCGGAGACCTGACGATGTGCAATCTCTACTCGATGACCAAGAACGCCGACGCCATCCGGCGGCTGTTCGGAGTGCAGCAAGGGAACGACCGCACGGGCAATCTGCCGTCCATGCCGGGCATCTTCCCGGACTATCCCGCGCCGATCGTCCGCAACTCGGCCGCCGGCCTGGAGCTCGCGATGGCGAGGTGGGGCATGCCGTCCTCGGCAAAGGCCCTGATGGATGCGACCAAGAAGCGGGCCGAGAAGCTTGAAGCCAAGGGCAAGACCGTTGATTTCAAGGAGCTGTTGCGGCTTGAGCCGGACAGCGGGACGACCAACATCCGCAACGTTGGCAGCGCGCACTGGAAACGCTGGCTCAGCCCCGACCACCGGTGCTTGGTCCCGTTCACGTCATTCTCCGAGTACGACACGATCGACGGCAAGAAGGTGCCCGTTTGGTTCGCCGCCGACGAGAGCCGGCCTCTCCTGGCGTTCGCCGGCCTCTGGACAACCTGGACATCAGTCCGCAAAGCAAAGGAGGGCGAGGTCACGATCGACGTGTATGGTTTTCTGACCTGCGAGCCGAACGCCGAGGTCGGCACTGTGCACCCGAAGGCGATGCCGGTGATCCTGACTAGATCCGAGGAATTCGACGCCTGGCTGCGCGGCCCGTGGGACGAGGCCAAGGCGCTGCAGCGGCCCTTACCAGACGGCGCGCTGCGGATCGTAGCCACCGGTCCGAAAGAGGATCCTTGGCCGTCGGGTTAGGTCTTGAGGCCCGAAACACCTGGACCAACGCGAGCTCTGACGATTGCGAATCCCTGCTGCGTGCTGACCGAGCGGAACGAGTAGGCGGGCGGAAGGATTCGTTCTGGTGGAGTGATTTCGATGCTGACAACGACCGAACGAAGACCTGCAATCCGAAGTCTGCGAGGCTGGGCCATCCACGTCCTGCAAGAGGCTGGAGCCATCCACGAATGCGAGGAGCACGGTTGGGCAAGGGACCGGGCAGATCCGCACGCGCGCCAGCGCGCAGTCGATGTCGCCCGTCAGGACCCTCCGGACGGCATCTCGCCTGACGAAGCCATCGCGGAGGTCCGCAATGTCCTCGATTCACTGGGCGACACCTGCCCCGAGTGCCTGCCCGAATAGCGATTGCAGACCTATCCACGTAACTTCGCGTATCCGAATGCGAGTTGCGCACCTGGGCAGCTTGTCACTTGCTGGCCTTTACGGGCCAATCCGCGACCTTGATGCGTCCTACGAAAGCGGCTGGACCTGAGCCGTCGGCCTTGTAGATGAAAGCCTCGCCTTCCTGGACGTCACCGGCCTCCTTGCCGAAAGCATCGGCGATGTTCGTCTTGTGGGTGATCAGGACAGTGTTAGTCCCTGCCTTCGGCGGCGCATCGATGAGTTGACGTACCGCTTGGCCCACCCTTGCATTGGCGCCGGAAGGATTCGCCATTCCGGACGCGCTCGCGTTGCTGCTATCGTTCAATGCATCGACAGGCTTGACCTCGTGACCGGTGATCAGCTTCCCCGTCTCGATCGCGCGGTTCAGCCGGCTGGTGTAGACATCGCCGACCGGGATCGCGAGTTCCTTTATCGCCATCCCGATCTGCCGCGCCACGTCCCGGCCCTTCTCGCTCAGCTGGCGCTGGGCGCTCATGTCGTCGAACTTGTAAGGATAAATGTCTTTTTGACTGTCGTCCGTAGCGGTGTGCCGAAAGATCAGTACGTAGGCGCCTTGCTTGAGTGAAGCGATGAGCCCGGCCGTATCGGCGGCGGTAGCGTGTTGAGAGAAGCCGGCGAGAACGGCAAACAATGCGAGGCGGCAAAGAAACTTCATGCGCGAATTCCTCTGTGCAAAGGCCAGAGGATGGTCGCGCGTAGCGCAGTCCGTTTCAATCGCAATCTTCGGCCGGACTAAGTTCCCGCTTTGCGTAATTGAGCAACTGCGAATAGCCGTGCGGCGACGGAAGGCGCTTGGCAGCGCCGCTGACCCGAATTCGGACATGCTCTCAGGAAGGAGCAGTGGAACTGGAATTCTTGCCGCGATCGAGTCCTAATAATCCGGATTGAACCTGGTGACCTTGCGCAAAAGACTAACATCTGGAATGCAGTTGGCCCAGTCGGAGATCGCTGAGGCCCTGCCGCCTTAGGTCTTGCGGGCTCGGTTGACGCCAATTCGCCGCAACCGTGTCGTCCCTTTCGTACGTCAGCGTGAGGGCAACGGTCGCCCTCCTGCATGCAATCGACGATAAGGTTTCAGGTACATCATTGATCTTTACTGGCGCAGGCGGACGCGAGTTGGAGGAGTCCGATTCGGGTCAAAGCGGTCTTACCCGAGTATTCTGCGTCGCTGCGGCTTAGCTGGCTTGTACCTGCACGATAGTCCGATCAGCTACAGCTCAATTCTGAGTTGGACGCAGATGCGAAGGAGGGCAACCAACATGACGTGCAAAAGCGACGCTGAAACTGCTTGCCGACTGATAGCCGCAGGCGAAGGCGATCTCCGAGATCGATACCCCTTGGATGATCATTTCTTTGGCCAGCGCCATCCGCCATTTTAGAAGATATTGCATGGGCGTTAGGCCGACGACCTCGCAGAAGCGCTGCGCGAATACCGATCGGGATGCGCCGGCGGCCTTCGCCAACCTGGCGACCGACCAGTCACGGGACGGATCCTGATGCAAGGCTTCCAGGCATGCGGCGATCTGCGGATCGGCAAGACCGGCCAGCAGGCCGGGGTTCACGTTCGCATGCTCCCCGCCCTGGTAGCGCATGACCTCGATCAAAAGGATTTCCAGCAGACGTTCGATGACCAGGGCGGAACCCGGCCGACCCTCCCACGCTTCGGTGCCGAGCATCTTTAGGAGCGACGCCACGCGTGTTGCGCCCGATGTCGCAAAACCGATCTCGATCACAGAGGGGAGTATGTCCTTCAACAGTCCCAAATGCGTGCGGTCGAACGAGAACCGGCCGCCCAGCAGCTTGAATGTGGGAGCCGTGCTCGACGGATCGGTGACGATCGACCGTGCCGACGGGTTGGATTGAGGAGGCGGAAACCTGATCGGCTTTGTCTCCTCGCTGTCCCCCATCATCCATTGGTCAGGCGCCGTCATCATCAGGAAGTCGCCGGAGGCCATCGTCCGCGTTGGTCGGCCAGCAAGCTGAAGCCTGGCGCTTCCCTCGGTGACCAGAACGAAAATCGTGTCCTGGAGCGAGGGATAGCGAATGGCCCACGGGCCTCGCGCGTCGAGCTGCTTCCAGAGCAGCGCGCGGGGTTTGAGGAGCCGGACGACCTGGGTCAGGGGATCGGAAATCGGACGATCTCGAAAGAATTGCGGACGCCTCGATATAGAGAGTCCTGAAAGCCGTCGCTAGGGTCCTCGCTACAGGATGATCCTAGAAGAGCAGGTCGCTGAACAGCGTTGCTGATGGTTCGCCGAAGAGAGTGATCGGTTTGCGTCTGAAGCGATCCGACAGGTGAGGCGTCACGTGCCAGCTCCCCCCAGCCGAACTGGAGAACGATTGCGATGCAAGCCGATGCCCTACAGCCGGATGTGAAGCTGTCGAACTGGAGGCAATCGCCTCAAAATCATCGCGCGTTCCATCATCTCCCGTCCGAAATCGCAACAGCACGCGTCCGATCCGGTAGCAATGGAGACCGGTTTCCCAACTCATCCAAGTCGATCGAGACGTTTTCGCTCCGGTTACCCAGTGGCTCGTCCATGGGCCTCGAGCCGTTTCTGGCGGCGACATCGACCGATGCCATGATCGTGCTTCACGATGGGCGGCTTGTTTACGAGGCCTATCGCAACGGCATGGAGCCGAACTCGCGCCACATCGCGATGTCCGCGACCAAGGCTGTCATTGGTCTGCTGACGGAGATCCTGGCGGCGGATGGAGCGATCGAGCTCGATAGGCCCATTACCGCCTATGTGCCGGAGGTCGCCAACTCGCCCTACGCTGCCGCGCGCGCGAGGGACTTGCTCGACATGCGCGTGGCTGTCCTTTTCGACCCGGCGCAGGAGAGGCGCTACTCACGATCGGTCGGATGGGAGCCGCCCGGCGATCCCAAGGCGGATATCCGGAGCTTTCTCTCCCGGCTCAGCGGCCCGGCGTGGCGATGCGGGGGCGGCTTTACCTACCATTCCGCAAACACCGATCTGCTCGGATGGGTTGTCGAGAGAGCAACCTCCGCGAAGGTGCAAGACCTGCTCTCCGAGAAGCTCTGGACTCCCATCGCAAGCGATGATGCCGAGCTCACCCTGGATTGGGACGGCTTTGCCCGTAGCGCAGGCGGACTCTGTGTGACGGCCCGCGATCTGGCGCGGCTCGGGCATGTGGTTTGCCTCGACGGTTCTTCCGGCAGCGCGAACATCTTCCCGAACCACATCGTGCACGGCCTTGCGACCGGCGGTGATCGCAAGGCGTGGAGCTCCGGTCAGTGGGGTGAATCGTTCGCTCCCATCAGCCGAAGCATGAGCTATCGCAGCGGATGGTTTACGGTCGACACCGATCCGGACATATTGTTCGCGATGGGCATCCACGGTCAGAACCTGTTCGTTGACCGCAAGAACAAGATCGTCATGGCCAAATTCTCATCCTGGCCGCAACCCGTTGACGGTCGAACGATGTGGCTGACGCATGCGGGGTTCGACGAATTGCGCAGGTGTCTACGATCGAGCTGATGACGCGTCGGCACTAACCTTGCCCCGTGCCTAAAGTCGACCGATGAGCGTTGGCTACATAGCGTGAGCCTATCGATCGCTGTGGTTCGCCAGGATGAGGTGCTCCGCTGATGGCAGGGTGAAACGAGGCTCGATACCGAGCAGCGGGGCTATTCTCGCGATGACGCGGCCTCCAGTGGGCGCGGCATTCCAAGCCGCGGCAATATTCCCGTGAGTTTCGGTCAGTCCCGACGGCTCGTCCAGCATGATAAGAACTTGAAATCGCGGCTCGTCAGCGGGAAAGACCGCGATGAAGGATGTCAGCACGCGCTTCTTCGCATAGCGTCCATTGACAACCTTCTCGGCTGTTCCGGTCTTTCCGCCGATGTAATATCCGGCCACGTCCGCCTTTCGTGCAGTTCCTACTTCTGCATTGAGGCGCATGAGGAAACGCATTTTCTCGCTTGTCTCAGCTTTGATAACGCGTTTTGAGATCAAGGCCGCTTCGGACTCATTCCTCTTCAGAAAGGTTGGCGGAATCAGGAGGCCGCCGTTCACAAGGGCATCAACACCCATCACGGCCTGGAGTGGCGCTACCGCTACGCCGTGGCCAAACGAAATGGTGACAAGGTTTATGTCGCCCCAACGCTTTGGAAGAAGTGGCGTCGCCGCCTCAGGAAGTTCGGTCCGAAGTCGAGATAATTGTCCCATCTTGGCGAGGAAGGCTTTTTGAGCCTGCACCCCTTGTCCGAGCGCAATCCGCGCGGCCCCGATGTTGGACGAATAAGTGAACACCTCTTTCGTCGTGATGAATCGGTGCTGCAGTTCGTCATCGTGGATCGTAAACTTTCCATAATGAAGATTGCTTCGGTCGTCCCATGTGGAGTTCAGGCTGATCTTCTGGCGCCATCGAACGGATCCGCGACCCGCCGATTGATTTCGGATTTATGCCAGTCGCGGTGAGCAATCCTTCGGCCTCATTGCCTTCGATGGCGCGGGAAAGGTTGGTCGGTCCACGCAGATCTTCAAACCGATTTTCAGGATATCTTGCCAATGAAACTCCGTCCGATCGCATCAGTCCGAAGGCGTCCCTGCCGCGCGAGAGCTCGATAGAATTCGGAGAAGTGTTCTGGCGAAACGGTGATCCCCATAACGCCATTGAAGGCCGTGGTGGGGTTGGCGAGGCGGCGACCGCTCACGACGAAGAACCGTTGTGCCCCAATACGCGCGCGGACCACTTCGCTGATATAGGTTTCTTGCAAGGCCTCGCGGGCCAATAGTTTGGGGTTGGTCTGGCTGGAGTTCTCTTCGGAAGTTCAAGAGAAAGCGTGAACTTGAGTCGTTCTGGCGTTATGAAGAGCCGCAATTCGCGAAGTTCACGACCGGTCTCGACCGAGGATGCAAGTTCGAGCACGCCGATGTCGAGTGAATACAGCCCGCTCAGGTCCCAAGGGTACTCTGCCAGCGGATGAAAAACGCGCTTCGGGCATCCGCCCCTTGAAAGGGTTCACGCGACGGCGCGCTACTCTGGATAGCGGAAAGGCTTGAAGGTGTGCAGGGCGCACGGGCGCGCGATCTGGAGTGAGAAAGGACCAGGCGTTCGAGGCTGACCTGGCGGTCAAAGGGTGACCCACGAACGTAGCGAGTCAGTGCCTACAAACGTAAGCTACACACCCCTTCGACATCGAGACCGCAGTCCTCGGCAAACCCGCTTGGCAGCGCTGCGGAAGGCGCCGCTCAGGATTGGGACGAAATTCCCCATGCGACGAGCTGTCGCTTGATCGATTTGCACATGAACGAAAGCCAAATGCGACTAACGTGAGTCAAAGCGCCGAGGAACGTGTCGCATATAAAGGGGGTTTGCTGACCGAGGAAGCAGGCGTCAGTAGGAGGTGCAGGATGTCCCATAAAAACTCAGAGACCGAACGCTTCGGAGGCCCAGGTTCGTCCCGGCAGGATCGAAAGCATCCAGAGAAAGGCGGTCGCGAGCACGACCGGCCGACCTCAGGTTCGCCTACGAACAGCAGGCGTTCCACTGTCTCGGGCGGGGGAGGAGAACGTGACCTGCATCATACCCACGATGATCGGGAGAGGAGCTGAAGTGCTGTCCGTCGCCCGATCGTCCAGCGGCTTTGGCGACTGCCAAATGCGATCTAAACCTTTGCAGCCGCGAGGTAATTGCAAAGACGATAGGCATTTTATCTGCGCACTCTCAATGGCGCGGGAGACTAAGCCGAGCTTGCTGATCCAGGTAAGTGCGGCGTCGCAAATATGCGACGAAGCAGGCAAAGTTGTCGACTAGGTCAAGCACCGGCTCCTCGTGCTCGGCCGGAGAGCGCCTGAGATCGCAATGAACTCGTGGCGGCAACTGAAGCTTATCCTCAAGATCCGCTGGGGCGAGTTTTTCTGGCAAGGCGCGAGTGCGCAGAGCTAATCTGACGCTGCGTTGGGTCGTCGGTCTC
>NZ_CAFI01000495.1 GCF_000239775.1 Bradyrhizobium sp. ORS 375 | reverse complement strand
CGCCGCAGCAGGCGTGTTGGGCAAAAAGCCAATGACCAGCCTGCCTCAAACCGCTCCCTGGGGGTATGGGTCCCGGCGTTCGCCGGGACGACGGCAGAGGGTGCGATACCGGCGGGTCATATCCAGACCGCCTTTCGCTGCCGTTCCCAGTTTGCCAGATCAATGCTACGAACCCCGCACCATCCGCCAGATCCATACCCCGGACGCATCGATGTTCGATCTCAACCAGCTGCGCTGCTTCGTCACCGTGGCCGAGGAGCTGCATTTCGGCCGCGCCGCTGTCCGGCTGAACATGACGCAGCCGCCGCTGTCGCGGCAGATCCAGGTGCTGGAGCACATCATCGACGCGGCGCTGCTGGAGCGCACCAGCCGCTCGGTGAAGCTGACGCCGGCCGGGCGCAGCTTCCTGCCCGAGGCGCGGCGGATCCTGAAGATGGCGGAGAGCGCGGCACAGGTGGCGCAACGCATCGCCAGCGGCAAGAGCGGCTCGCTGAAGATCGGCTTCACCGCGGCCGCGGCCTACGGCTTCCTGCCCGACCTCGTCGCGGCCTGCCGCAGCGAATTGCCCGAGGCCGACCTGTCGCTCAAGGAGATGGTGTCGGGCGATCAGATCGAGGCGCTGGCCTCCGGCCAGATCGATGCCGGCCTGCTGCGGCCGCCGATCGCCCGCCCTGAATTCGCCACCCGCCGCGTCGTCGCCGAGCCGCTCTGCGCCGCGCTGCCGCGCCGCCATCGCCTGGCCTCGGCCGAGACCGTGTCGATCCGCGATTTCGACGGCCAACCGTTCATCATGTATTCGCAGACCGAGGCGCGCTACTTCCACGATCTCTTGGTCTCGCAGTTCATGCGCGCCGAGGTGCTGCCGCGCTACGTCCAGCACCTCAGCCAGATCCATTCGATCCTGGCGATGGTGCGCGCCGGCCTGGGGCTTGCGATCGTGCCCGAAGCCGCCGCCAGCCTGAAGATTGCCGATGTCCGGCTGCGGCCCTTGAAGCTGCGCAACCCCACACCGGCCGAGCTGTTCCTGGTCTGGCGCCGCGACCACGACAATCCGCTGCTGCCGGCGCTGGTCCAGCTCGCCGGAAATCTCGCCGTGCAACAGGTCGAAGATTGATACCCGGTCCGTATCAATCGATACCGTCATTGGCTTGGACCGGCATCGAACTTGGTCCTACCACATCGCCGGGGAATGCGCGCTGACGTGCGGCGCCGCATTCGTTCCCCAAGAACATTCGTGAAGGACCCGCGCGATGAGCAAGATGACTCCTGAGGAAATGGCTGCGAAAATCGGCAGCGGCCTGCTCTCCTTCCCCGTGACGCCGTTCAAGGCCGACTATTCGTTCGACGAGGCCACCTATCGCGCCAACATGGACTGGCTGTGCGGCTATGAGGTCGCGGGCCTGTTCGCCGCCGGCGGCACCGGCGAGTTCTTCTCGCTGACGGCAGCCGAGGTGCCGCAGGTGGTCAAGGTCGCGGTCGACGAGACCCGCGGCCGCGTGCCCGTGCTGGCCGGCACCGGCTATGGCACCGCGATCGCCCGCGAGATCGCGATCGGTGCCGAGAAGGCCGGCGCCGACGGCCTGCTGCTGCTGCCGCCCTATCTGATGCATGCCGAGCAGGAGGGCCTCGCCGCCCATGTCGAGGCGATCTGCAAATCGGTGAAGATCGGCGTCATCGTCTACAATCGCGACAACGCGATTTTGCAGCCGGACACCTTGGCGCGGCTGTGCGAGCGCTGCCCGAACCTGGTCGGCTACAAGGACGGCATCGGCGACATCGAGCTGATGACCCGCGTCTACAGCAAGATGGGCGACCGCCTGACCTATATCGGCGGCCTGCCGACGGCCGAGACCTTTGCCCTGCCCTATCTCGACATGGGCGTGACGACCTACTCCTCGGCCGTGTTCAACTTCGTGCCGGAGTTCGCCACCAACTTCTATGCCGCGGTGCGCAAGCGCGACCACGCCACCATCCATGCCGGATTGAAGGATTTCATTTTGCCGCTGATCGCGATACGCAACCGCAAGAAGGGCTACGCGGTGTCGATCATCAAGGCCGGCATGAAGGTGATCGGCCGCGACTCCGGCCCGGTCCGCCTGCCGCTGACCGACCTCACCGAGGGCGAGATGGCCGAGCTGACCGCGCTGGTGAAGGCGCTGCCGGGCGCCGTCTCGGCGCAGCAGGCGGCGGAGTGATTTCGCAGTCATTCCGGGGCAAGGCCGCAAGGCCTTGAACCCGGAATCTCGAAGTTGATTGAAGAGAATAGGCGCAAGCCAATCTCGAGATTCCGGGTTCAGCCCTGACGGGCTGCCCCGGAATGACGATCGGACTATCAAGAGACCGAGGAGGAGCATGATGAGTCACGACGCCACCAGCACAGGAATCTCCGGCGCGCCGGTCGTCACCGGCATGGAGGTCATTCCGGTCGCCGGCCGTGACAGCATGCTGCTCAATCTCTCGGGCGCGCATGGGCCGTTCTTCACCCGCAACCTCGTCATCCTCACCGACAATTCCGGCCATACCGGCGTCGGCGAGGTGCCCGGCGGCGAGAAGATCCGGCAGACGCTGGAGGATGCGAAGAGCCTCATCGTGGGCAAAAGCATCGGCGCCTGCAACACGGTCCTCGCGACGATGCGCACCGCTTTCGCCGACCGCGACGCCGGTGGCCGCGGCAAGCAGACCTTCGACCTGCGCGTGATGATCCATGCGGTCACGGCGGTCGAATCCGCGCTTCTCGACCTGCTCGGCCAGCATCTCGGCCTGCCCGTCGCGGCACTGCTGGGCGAGGGCCAGCAGCGTCAATCCGTCGAGGCGCTCGGCTATCTCTTCTTCGTCGGCGACCGCAGGAAGACCGACCTCCCCTACGCCACCGGCGAAGGCGAACGTGAGGGCTGGTATACGCTGCGACATCAGGAGGCGATGACGCCCGAAGCTGTCGTGCGGCTCGCCGAGGCCACCCATGACGCCTACGGCTTCGCCGACTTCAAGCTCAAGGGCGGCGTGCTCAAGGGCGAGGCCGAGATCGAGGCGGTCACCGCGATCGCAAAGCGCTTCCCCAAGGCGCGCGTCACGCTCGACCCGAACGGGGCCTGGTCCTTGGATGAAGCGATCCGGCTGTGCAAGGACATGCACGGCATTCTCGCTTATGCCGAGGACCCCTGCGGCGCCGAGGCCGGCTTCTCCGGCCGCGAGATCATGGCGGAGTTCCGCCGCGCCACCGGCCTGCCGACCGCGACGAACATGATCGCCACCGACTGGCGGCAGCTCAGCCATGCGCTGCGCCTCGGCGCCGTCGACATCCCCCTGGCCGATCCCCATTTCTGGACCATGCAGGGCTCCGTCCGCGTCGCCCAGACCTGCAAGGACAACGGCCTGACCTGGGGTTCACACTCCAACAACCATTTCGACATTTCGCTGGCGATGTTTACCCATGTGGCCGCCGCCGCGCCGGGCAAGGTCACCGCGATCGACACCCATTGGATCTGGCAGGACGGCCAGGCGCTGACGAAACAGCCGCTGCAGATCAAGGGCGGCAAGATCGCAGTCCCCGAGCAACCCGGGCTCGGCATCGAGGTTGACCGCGGCGCCATCGAAAAGGCTCATGCGCTGTACAAGAGCCACGGGCTCGGCGCACGCGACGACGCCGTCGCAATGCAGTATCTGATCCCCGGCTGGACCTTCGACGACAAGCGCCCCTGTCTCGTGCGATGACGGGGGCGATCGGTTAGATTGTCCGAGCAATCGCGCAAAGTCTGGAGAACAACATGAACGCGATCCTCAAGAATTTCATTGCCGGCGAGTGGGTCGACGGCAGCGGGGTGACCCGCAACATCAACCCGTCGAACACCAACGATGTCGTCGGCGAATACGCCAAGGCCGACAAGGCGCAGACCGAGAAGGCGATCGCCGCCGCCAAGGCTGCCTTCCCAGCCTGGTCGCGCTCGACGCCGCAGGAGCGCTATGACGCGCTGAACAAGATCTCCGCCGAGATCCTGTCGCGCAAGGAAGAGCTCGGCCGCCTGCTGGCCCGCGAGGAAGGCAAGACCCTGCCGGAGGGCATCGGCGAGGTCGCGCGTGCCGGCCAGATCTTCGCATTCTTCGCCGGCGAGGCGCTGCGCCTGACCGGCGAGAAGGGTGCCTCGGTCCGTCCCGGCCTCGACGTCGAGATCACCCGCGAGGCGGTCGGCGTTGTCGGCATGATCACGCCCTGGAATTTCCCGATCGCGATCCCTGCCTGGAAGATCGCCCCCGCGCTCTGCTACGGCAACACCGTCGTGTTCAAGCCGGCCGAGCTGGTGCCGGGCTCGGCGCATGCTTTGAGCGAGATCATCGCGCGCTCGGGCATTCCGGCCGGCGTCTTCAACCTCGTTGTCGGCTCCGGCTCGGTGGTCGGCCAGACCCTGCTCGAGCATCCCGACGTCGCCGCGATCTCCTTCACCGGGTCGGTTGGCACGGGGCGCAAGATCGCGCAGGCCTGCGTGCTGTCGAACCCGATGAAGAAGTTCCAGCTCGAGATGGGCGGCAAGAACCCGCTGGTCGTGCTCGATGACGCCGACGTCAAGGTCGCGGTCGAGGCCGCCGCCAACGGCGCCTATTTCTCGACCGGCCAGCGCTGCACGGCCTCCTCGCGCCTGATCGTCACCGAGGGCATCCACGACAAGTTCGTCGAGGCGCTGACCGATCGCTTGAAGGGTCTCGTTGTCGACGACGCCGTCAAGCAGGGCACCCATATCGGCCCTGTCGTCGACGGCAACCAGCTCGAGCAGGACCAGCGCTATCTCAAGATCGGCCAGGACGAAGGCGCCAAGCTCGCCTGGGGCGGCGAGCTGCTCAACCGCGAGTCTCCCGGCTTCTACATGCAGCCGGCGCTGTTCACCGAGGCCAACAACAACATGCGCATCGCGCGTGAAGAGATCTTCGGACCGGTCGCCTGCGTCATCCGCGCCAAGAACTACGACGAGGCGCTGGCGATCTCGAACGATACCGAGTTCGGCCTCGCGGCCGGCGTCTGCACCACCAGCCTGAAATACGCCTCGCACTTCAAGCGCAACAGCGAGGCCGGCATGGTGATGGTAAACCTGCCGACCGCCGGCGTCGACTACCACGTCCCGTTCGGCGGCCGGAAGGGATCGAGCTACGGCGCCCGCGAGCAGGGCTCCTACGCGCGCGAGTTCTACACCACGGTGAAGACGGCCTACACCTTCCCGGTGTGAGCCTGACGATCATGAACTAACAAACGGGCCGCATCCGCGGTCCACTCCCTCTCCCCGTTCTTCACGGGGAGAGGGTTGGGGTGAGGGGCAGCCACACGGGCGGTGCCCATGACAAACACAGAAGGTGGGCACGCCTCGCTTTGCCCCCTACGAGTTGAGGGAACGGAGCCAGCATGAACCAGCAGGTCGTGAACCAGGAGCCCCGCATTATCAAGCTCAACGCGCGCGACAATGTCGCGATCGTGGTGAACGATTTCGGCCTGCCTGCCGGCACCAAGCTTCCCGACGGCCTGACCCTGAAGACCTTCGTCCCGCAGGGCCACAAGACCGCGCTGGTCGACATTCCCCAGGGCGCGCCGATCGTGCGCTACGGCGAGATCATCGGATATGCAAAGTCTCTCATCGCCGCCGGCGAATGGGTCGACGAAGCCCGCATCGACATGCCCGAGGCCCCTGCGCTCGATCAGCTCGAAATCTCCACCGCCGTCCCAGCGCCGCTGCCGCCGCTCGATGGCTACACCTTCGAGGGCTATCGCAACGCCGACGGTTCGGTCGGCACCCGCAACGTGCTGGGCATCTCCACGTCGGTGCAATGCGTGAAGGGCACGCTGGAATTCGCGATCAAGCGCATCAAGTCCGAGCTGCTGCCGAAATACCCGAACGTCGACGATGTCGTCGCGCTGACCCACGCCTATGGCTGCGGCGTCGCCATCACCGCGCCCGACGCCGTGGTGCCGATCCGCACCTTGCAGAACCTCGCGCTGAACCCGAATTTCGGCGGCGAGATCCTGGTGGTCGGCCTCGGCTGCGAGAAGCTCGCGCCGGAGCGGCTGCTGCCGGAGGGCACCGAAGATTCCATCGTCCGCATGCAGGACGAAGCCTTCGACGGCTTCGGCGCCATCGTCGACGCCGTCATGACCCAGGCCGATCGCCGCCTCGCCGAGCTCAACAAGCGCACCCGCGAGACCTGCCCCGCCTCCGATCTCGTCATCGGGCTGCAATGCGGCGGCAGCGATGCGTTCTCCGGCGTGACCGCCAATCCCGCCGTGGGGTTCGCCGCCGACCTGTTGGTGCGCGCCGGCGCCACCGTGATGTTCTCCGAAGTCACTGAAGTCCGCGACGCGATTCAGCTGCTGACCCGACGCGCCATCAACGAGGACGTCGGCCGCGCGTTGATCCGCGAGATGGATTGGTACGACGCCTATCTCGCACGCGGCGGCGCCGATCGCAGCGCCAACACCACGCCGGGCAACAAGAAAGGTGGTCTCGCCAACATCGTCGAGAAGTCGCTGGGCTCGATCGTGAAATCCGGCTCGGGACCGATCCACGGCGTGCTCGCGCCGGGCGAGAAGGCCAAGCAGAAGGGCATGCTGTTCGCGGCGACGCCGGCCTCCGACTTCATCTGCGGCACCCTGCAGCTCGCCTCTGGCATGACCTTGCAGGTGTTCACCACCGGCCGCGGTACGCCCTACGGCCTCGCCGCCGCCCCCGTCATCAAGGTCGCGACCCGCACGGAACTGGCGCGGCGCTGGAAGGACCTGATCGACTTCGACGCCGGCCGCATCGCCACTGGCGAGATGACCATCGAGGAGACCGGCTGGGAGCTGTTCAAGCTGATCCTCGATGTGGCAAGCGGCCGCACCAAGCCATGGTCCGACCGTTGGGGCATCCACAACGACCTGACCTTGTTCAACCCCGCGCCGGTGACCTGAGGGAGGTTCCGCTCACCCGACCATGACAGATGCCTCGCTCAGACCCATCCCCGTCATTGCGAGCGAAGCGAAGCAATCCAGAGTCCCGCCCACCATCCTGGATTGCTTCGCTTCGCTCGCAATGACGCGTATGCTGAAGCAACGAGCCTCGACAACGAAGGCCGGGAGGAAGAGCGAGATGTCCAGCTTCAGCCGCTTCGCTGCGATCGCCGTCGCCACCCTCCTCTCCATTGCGACATCCCGCGCACAAGACGCCATCCCCAGCGTCCCCCGCGAGCTGCTCGAGGATATCGCCACCGGCAGCCGCGTGCTCGCCGATCTCGGCGTGGTTGATGCCTTCGGCCATGTCAGCGCGCGGCATCCGACCAATCCCAAGCACTTCCTGATGGCGCGCTCGGTCGCGCCGGCGCAGGTCACGGCCGCCGACATCATGGAGTTCGACGAGAACGGCGAGCCGGTTGACGCCAGGAACCGCGCCGTCTTCCTTGAGCGCTTCATCCATGCCGAGATCTACAAGGCCCGTCCCGACGTCAACGCCGTCGTGCACACCCATTCGCCCGGCGTGGTGCCGTTCAGCGTCAGCCGCACACCCTTGAGACCGCTCTATCACAACGCCGCCTTCCTCGGCGAAGGCGCGCCGGTGTGGGACATCGGCAAGGAGTTCGGCGCCACCGACATGCTGGTGCGCAACAACGCCATCGGCAAGTCGCTGGCGGCTGCGCTCGCCGACAAATCCGTGGTGCTGATGCGCGGCCATGGCGACGTCATCGTCGGCCCGGCGGTGCAGGCCGCCGTGTTCCGCGCCTACTACACCGACGTCAATGCGAGGCTGCAGGCCCAGGCCATCGGCCTAGGCTCCGACGTCACCTATCTCAGCGCCGAGGAGGCCGCCAAGGCCGACGGCGTCAACATGGTGATCATGGATCGCGCCTGGGCGCTGTGGAAGCAGAAGGTGCAGCCGGGGAAATAGCATGGCGCTGCAGGCTTCACGAGATCCGGTTCATCAGGGGCAGCCCGGACGCGCTGCCCCTGGAGTCCAACGCAGCGTCGATGCCGTCCTACACCGCGCCTTCCGTCTCGACATACAGCGCGTACAGCGAATGCGACGCCGCCATGTAGAGCCGGTTGTTCTTCGGCCCGCCGAACGTCAGGTTGGCGCACCGCTCCGGCAGACGGATGAAGCCGATCGGCTTGCCCAAGGGATTGAACACCATCACGCCGTCGAGATCCTCCGACTTGGCCTTGAGCGGAAACACCTTGCGGCCGTTGACGTCCACCGGCTCCGACGCGAGCGCGCCGTTCGAGCCCCAGCCGCACCACAGATTGCCGTCACGGTCGACACGGAAGCCATCGAGCGAGCCCTGGTCGGCGGCGTCGATCAGCTTCACCTTGTTGCCGACCGTGCCGTCGGCATTGACGTCGTAGCTCCAGATGCTGCGGTTGGGCGTGCCCTTCCACTCCACGACGTAGAGCTTCTTCTCATCCGGCGAGAAGGCGAGCCCGTTGGGATTGACAAGGTCGGTGATGACCGCGCTCAGCTTGCCGTCGGTGCCGATCCGGAAGACGTTGGTGTTGGCCTGCTCGGACTTCGCCTTGAAGCCTTCCCAGTTGCCGTTGATGCCGAACAGCGGATCGGTGAACCAGATCGTGTCGTCGGACTTCACGACGATATCGTTCGGCGCGTTCAGCCGCTTGCCCTCGAAGCTGTCGGCGAGCACGGTGACGGTGCCGTTCTTCTCGGTGCGGGTGATGCGGCGGGTCACCGAATGCTCGCAGCTCACCAGCCGCCCCTGGCGATCGCGCGTGTTGCCATTGGCGTAGTTGGCCGGGCTGCGGAAGACGGTGAAGCTGCCGTCCTTCTCGCTGTACTTCATGATCCGGTTGTTGGGGATGTCGCTCAGCAGCAGATAGCCTTCCTCGGGGAAATAGGCGGGCCCTTCCGCCCAGCGCATGCCGCTGGCGACCTGCTCGACGGTCGAGCTATAGAGCCGGTACTTGGCGAAGCTGGGATCGAGGATCTCGACGGCCGGGTCGGGATAGCGCTGGTTCGGCTTGAAGGCAAAGGACTGTGCCTTCGCCCGGCTCGAGATCGCAACCGCCGCTCCGCTCAGCGCGGCCGACAGGATGCCGCGACGCGACAGATTCATCAGTTTCCTCCGTATCATTCTTGTGTCGACCGTCGAGCGGTCGCATGTTCCCCAATAGATGCTATGTGCGGAACTTTCCACGGCTTTCGCGGCTTCGATCGACATCACCGCAATGCAGCGCGCGACACCGCCAGAGGTTCACCCCGTCTTCCCGGGTGGGCCGCACCGGGCCTCACCGGACCTCTTTTCGCCGCAAAGCTGACACATCCCATGGGCGTTGCGCGAACATGATTCTGTCCAGGCTGCCGCTGCGGATGTCCTCGAATATTCCTCGCCTCGTCGTCCTCGGCTTTGGCCTTTTCCTCGGCCTTTGCGCGCCATCCCGGGCGCAGGCGCCGCTGGCGAGCGCGAGCACGCCCGAGGAGCGCCCCGACATCGATCTCTATGCTCTGATGTCCGGCAGCTGCGGTGCCGTGAAGGTCGATGGCCGCGAGTTTCCGTGCAAGACGGTGGCGTTCTTTCACAGCGAAAAGGGCCGCGCCCATTTCACCGTCGCGCTCGACGATCCCAATGACGAGAGCCACATCATCGCTTTCTCGGGGATCAATGGCCGCAGGTCGGTGCAGAACGTCTACGTGCTGCCGGTCGACCGGATGCTGCTGAATTCGAAGCACCGGCCGAAGGTCGACGGCATCCCGGTGCCCGCGGCGCAGAGCTCGTCCGGGGTCTGCCGGCAGGTCGGCAACTTCGCGATGCTCAAGGTCACCAGCGTGACCTGCACCGCCAAGGACGATGCCGGCCGCCTTTATGAGCTGAAGTTCGTCTCGGACGGTTCGCCCATCACCCTGCGCCGGGTGCGCCAGACCATGACCAACGCCGAGCACGACCCGTACCAATAGCCGGCCGCTCCGCGGGCCGACGCATCGCGCGCCGCGCTCCGGATGCAAAAAAATCACCGATCCCGTTGAACGTGTGCTTATCTCCTCCGACCTATCGGCAAAGGGGAGGAGCGCCATGCCGATCGAGCCGACCAACCTTGATGCCGCCAACACTCAGCATGAGGACGGCGTCACGCTGTCTTTGTCCGGCGGCGGCTACCGCGCCATGGTGTTTCACATCGGCGCCCTCTGGCGACTCAACGAAGTCGGGCTGCTCAGCCGACTGAAGCGGATTTCCAGTGTATCCGGCGGCTCGATCACGTCAGCCTATCTCGGCCTGCGTTGGAAGGACCTCCACTTCGACGCCGCAGGCAAGGCCGACAACTTCGCGATCATCGTCGACGGGCTTCGCAAGATGGCCGACACGTCCGTCGACATCGGCGCCGTGATCGGAGGAATCTTCCTCCCCGGGACCATCAGCGACCGCGTCGCGGCCGCCTATGACGACGTGCTGTTCAAGGGCAGGAAGCTCGCCGATCTTCCCGACGACAGCGGCGGCAATGCGCCGCGCTTCGTTATCAATGCCACCAACATGCAGTCGACCGTGCTGTGGCGGTTCTCGCGCCGCTATATGGGCGATTATCGCGTCGGCCTGGTCGATGCGCCGGACGTGACGCTGGCCACCGCCGTCGCGGCGTCCTCCGCCTTTCCGCCGATCCTCTCACCGCTCACCCTGCCGATCCGCCAGCCGGTTCGCAAGGTCGACGGCGCCGATCTCAATCACCCGCCCTACACCACGAGCGCGGTGCTCAGCGACGGCGGCGTCTACGACAATCTGGGCCTCGAGACCGTCAAGCGCTTCTCGACCTTGCTCGTCAGCGATGCCGGCCAGCAGATCGCGCCGGAGGAGGACCCGCACCACGACTGGGCCCGCCATTCGCTTCGCATTCTCGGCGTCATCGACAATCAGGTGCGAAGCCTGCGCAAGCGTCAGCTGATCGACGCCTACAATCGCGGCGATCATACCGGGACCTATTGGGGCATCCGCACCAGCTTTGCCGACTACAAGCTCCCAACGGACCCGCTGGACTGCCTGCACCGCGACCCGGCGCCACTGGCGGCCATCTCGACCCGGCTCGAGAAGATGCCCCATGACGTCCAGAACCGGTTGATGAACTGGGGCTACGCCGTCTGCGACGCCGCGCTGCGAGCCCATATCGACGCAAGCTTGCAACAGAAGCTCGGCATCCAGATCACCGCTCCGACGGGCTTCCCATTTGCCGGAGCCTATTGATCGGGCTTCACGAGTAGAGACGAGCGCCAGGGCAGGAAGACGCCAGGATGACGCATCGACAGCGCTTCACATGCGACGACGTCACGCCGACGAGCGAAGCCCCTGCGCAGCCGCCGCGCGAGATCCCGGACGACATCTTCTCGACGGCGGAAATCCCGTATCCATCGGAGCGGCCGCTCAACGTCTATGCCTTCGACCCGAGCCTCGGCAAATTCGTCGGCAATCAGATGGTCACGCATGTGCGCTACGAGAGCCTCCAACCGGGCCCGATCGGCGAGCGGTTCGCCGTGATCGACTACGATGGCAGCCAGAAGACGTTCTACAAGCCGGTCGATCTCGACGACCCGAAGCTGCTGATGACCCACGGCCTGCCCCCGTCGGAGGCTGACCCGCGGTTTCACCAGCAGATGGTCTACGCAGTGGCGAGCGAGACCCTGCAGCGCTTCGAATTCGCGCTCGGCCGGCGCGTGCGCTGGCGGACGCGCCTCGACCGCAGCCATCCGCCGGCGCCGCGCGGCGCCTCGCGACGCCTCAGCCTGTTCCCGCATGCGATGTGCGAGGCGAACGCGTTTTACAGTCCGGATGCCCACGGCATTTTGTTCGGCTACTTCAAGGCCAGCCGCACCAATCCCGGCCGCAACCTGCCGGGCCAGACCGTGTTCACCTGCCTGTCGCACGACATCATCGTGCACGAGACCACGCATGCGATCGTTGATGGCATCCGCGAGCACTTCATGGAGCCGACCAATGTCGATGTCGCGGCCTTCCACGAGGCGTTCGCCGATCTCGCCGCGCTATTCCTTCACTTCTCCCACAAGGAGGTGTTGGTCGATACGCTGCAGAAGACCGGCGGCAAGCTGTTCGAATACAAGCTCAAAGGCGATGCCGAGCTGGCGCCCGGAGGTACCCCCGCGATCCAGTCGCAGCTCAGCACCGAAAATCCGCTGATCGCGCTGGCCACGCAGTTCGGCGAGGCCGCCGGGCGGCAATCCAGCCTGCGCAGCGCGCTGATGACCCCGGCGACGCCTGATGGCGCCAAGGATATCGCGACCAAGATCGAGCCTCACGAACGCGGCTCGATTCTGGTCGCCGCCGTGTTCGACGCCTACTTCACCGTCTATGGCCGGAGAACCTTCGACCTGTTCCGGATCTTTCGCGCCGGCGGCGGAAGCGTCGACAAGGCCGACCTGCCGGCGCCGCTTGCGAACCGGCTGGCAATGGAGGCAAGCCGCACGGCGGAAGAGTTCTTCAGCCTCTGCGCCCGCGCGCTGGACTATTGCCCACCCGTCGACATCACCTTCGGTGATTTCCTGCGCGCGCTGCTGACAGCGCATCTGGACTATACGCCCGACGATCCCGACCGCATCCGCGACGCGCTGATGCAGGCCTTCCGCCTGCGCGGCATTGTCGCCGAGAACGCAACGGCGTTCTCGGAAGATGCCTTGTTCTGGCCGAAGGTCGTGCGCGGCAGCCTTCGCGTTCCGGGCCTGACCTTCGGTGACCCGAACGGCCTCACCAAGGAGGAGAAGGATCACAACGGCGACGTGCTGCGCGCCTTCGCCGTGACCCATGCCGACAAGCTCGGCTTCGACGCAAAGGCCGGCAAGATCGAGGCGCCCTCCTTTCATCCGATGTTCTCGACCGGCAAGGACGGCAAGCTCTATGTCAGCATGGTGGTCGAGCTGGTGCAGACCGTGCGGGTCCCGTTCGGTCTCGGCATCCCCGGCACATTCCCGCTGCGCAACGGGGTCACCTTGCTGATCGCGCAGGATCCGCCCGACCACGACAAGCGCCCCGAACCGCGCGTGCGCTTCGTCATTCCCAAGCTTTACCGGCCCGAGCGCGAGGAACGGGTGCGCAATTTCTATATCGCAAGCGGGCGCGCCACCACGCAGCCGACCGGACACGACGACGACAAGCGCTTCCGCCTCGACTTCGCGCTGCTCCATGCAGGAGTCTGACATGCCGCGCAGCCATCCGACATCGGCGAAGTCCAGCTCTCCGCAGCAACGCAAGCCTGCGGGCCGAGCCGGAACGGGGCGCAAACGATCTGTGCCGGCAGCAAACGTCGCCGCTTCGCCTGCCCTCCCCGTGAAGGCCGCCAGCGGGCTGCGCGTGCGCATGTACAGGATCGGCTTCGGCGACTTCTTCCTGCTCAGCATCCCGACGCAGACCGGCGCCAGCCACATCCTGATCGACTGCGGCGTCCACGCCAAGGACCTCGGCAGCATGCGCGCAGCCGTCACCCAGATGGCCAGGGACTGCGGCAACCGGCTGGCGCTGGTGATCATGACGCATCGGCACGCCGATCACATCTCGGGCTTCGGCAGCTGTGCCGACATCTTCGCCCAGATCGAGGTCGCGCGGGTCTGGATGCCCTGGTTCGAAAATCCGGCCAATCCCAAGGCTGCGGCGTTCCAGGCCAGTCTGGTCGCGATGGCCGGCGATCTCGGCCGCCAGTTCCGGGCGCGGCTGGCGGCGGGGCCCGATCCCGAGGCCGATCAGTTGCTGAGCATGGCCGAGAACATCACCGGCGGCCTCGGAGTCGCCGGGATCGCCGCCAATCAGAAGGCGCTCAACGTCCTGCACGGCGGCTTCAAGGGCACGCAGCCCGAGCATGACTACTACAAGGCCGGCGATCCGCCGGTGTTGCCACCCGATCTCGCGGCGGCCGGTCTGACGGCAGAGATCCTCGGCCCGCCGATCGACGACGTCCTCATCGGCCAGATGACCAACAAGAACCAGCAATATCTGGCGGGAGCGACCGAGAGCAGCGAGCAGCCGGACCGGCTGAAGCCGTTCGGCAACGCCTTCCGCGGCAAGCGCGAGGACTATTGCGACAAGGCTTTCGCGCCCTATGGCTACGACCGCATGCTGCGCATGCTCCATGGCGCGCAGCCCGACGTGCTGGCCGCCCAGGCGCAGGCAGCGGACAAGACGCTGAACAATCAGAGCCTCGTCATTCTGTTCTCCTTCGGCGGCAAGAACCTCCTGTTCGCCGGCGATGCGCAATGGGGCAATTGGGAAAACTTCCTCTATGGCGGCGCCTATGGCACGCCGGGCCACACCCAGCTCACCGCCAAGGCGCAGGATATCCTCGGCAAGATCGACTTCTACAAGGTCGGTCATCACGGCAGCGCCAATGCGACACCGAAGGACGCCGTCAAGGCGATGCGCATCGGCTGCGTCGGCATGTGCTCGACCCAGGAGCACGCCTATAACGAGGTGCCGCGCGCGCCGCTTCTCGACGCCTTGCGCCAGCGGATGAACGATCAGCTGGCGCGCAGCGACCAGGTCGCGGCCGGTGCCGAGGCGCCAGCCAATCCGCAAGCCGGCCCGCTGCCGAAGGCGTTCACGGCTCCCTCGCAACAGCTCTTCATCGACTACGACTTCTGACGTCGCGGCGACCCCACCTCTCGCAGCACCTGCTGCGCCGCGTGCCCGAGCCGCCGCGCGGCATCAGCCAGATCCTTCGCGGCGAAGCCGGAATAGCCGAGAATGAAGCCATCCGGTCCCCGCTGCGCGATCCGCGCGTCCGACAGCAGGCGGCATTCGATGCCGGCCTGCTCACGGATCAGCCGAGCCGTGTCTTTCGGCGTCCCAGGCGGCAGCGTTGCCAGGAGATGCAGGCCCTGGGCTGGCGCGGACAATTGCAGAGATCCCTTGGCGTGTCTGGCGAGCGCCTCGGCGACCACATCGCGCGCTTGGCGGTAGCGCGGGCGCATCCGCCGCATGTGGGCCGCGATCACGCCGTCGGCCATCAGATCGGCGAGTGCATCCTGCATGAAGGCCGGTGGAAACCGATCCTGCGCGGCCCGCGCGGCGACCACGCGCGCGACCAATGCGGGCGGCACCACGAGATAGCCGAGCCGGAGCCCCGCGAACAGCGTCTTGCCGAAGGTGCCGAGATAGATCACGCGCTCGCCCCCGATGCCGGCCAGCGCCGTCAGCGGCGGGCCGGCGAAGCGATACTCGCTGTCGTAATCGTCCTCGAAAATATAGGCCTCCGCACGGCGCGCCCAGTCCAGCAGAGCGATCCGCCGTGCCATGCTCATCGCGACGCCCGTGGGAAATTGATGCGAGGGCGTGACGTACACGGCTTTCGCGCGTGCATCGGCCTTCTCGCCAGCGCTCACCATGATGCCTTCACCATCGACAGGGACCGGCACCAGCTTCGCTCCGGTGGAGCTCAGCGTATGGCGCGAGGCGACGTAGCCGGGATCCTCGAACCACACGGCGTCTCCCGGCGTCAGCAAGGCATCGATGCAAAGTCTCAAGCCGTGCTGCGTGCCGCTGACGATCAGGATGCAACTCGGGTCGCAGCGAACGCCGCGATTGGCGGCGAGATAATGCGCGACTTGCGCGCGCAGATGCAGGCTGCCCCGGGGATCACCATAGCCCAGCTCACCGGGGGCAGCCTGCGCGATACGGCGACGGCTGGCCGTGGCGAGGCGTTTCAACAGCACCGGATCGACCAGCGTGACCCCGAGCGCGAAAGGCCTGTTCTGCGGAATCCTGATCTCGAGCTCGGCAGCCGGAGCAGCCGTCTGCGGCGTCGGCAGTTGCGCGGCGACATAGGTCCCCGCGCCGTGCCGCGCCTCCACCAGACCGTCCGATAACAGCGCCTCATAGGCTGCGACGATCGCATTGCGCCGAACCCCGAGTTGCTCGGCGAGCGCGCGCGTCGAAGGCAGCCGCAGACCCGGCGCCAGCAGGCCATCGACGATGCCGGCGCGCAGTGCGCCATGGACCTGCAGCGACTGGCCGCGGATGGCACGGTCGAGCACGATCGGCAGCGTCAGCAGGTCGTCACGCCGCCGCGAAGTGGTTGCTTTCTTTTGCATCGAAGTGGAACTCCCAGCAACCACTTTGCCATGGCATGACGTCGCCGCAAACAGGAGACTGACGATGACCGAGCAGCAGGTGGCGAGCTATCCCGTCGACGACACCAACCGGGTCAAGCGGCGCCATCAGCGCGCCCACTACGATCATGCCACGGTGCACGCCCTGCTCGACTCGGCCGCGCTTTGCCACGTGTCCTACGTCATCGACGGCCAGCCCTACTGCACGCCGACGCTGTATTGGCGCGAGGGCTCGACGCTGTACTGGCACGGATCGAGCGCGAGCCGGATGCTGCGCAATCTGTCCGAGGGGCAGCCGGCCTGTCTCACCGTCACTCATCTCGACAGCCTGGTGCTGGCGCGCAGCGCCTTTCATCACTCCGCGGATTATCGCTCGGTGATGGCGTTCGGCCATGCGCGGCTGATCGAGGACCAGGGTGAGAAAGCCCGTGCTCTGACGATGATGGTCGACCGCCTGTTCCCTGGCCGGACGGCAACGCTGCGGCCGACAACCGAGCAGGAGCTCAAGGCCACATCGGTCGTCACCATGGACATCGAGAAGGCGTCCGCGAAGATCCGTGCGGCGGGCGTGATCGATGACGAGGAGGATTATGCGCTGCCGATCTATGCCGAGAGGATTCCGGTGCGGACGGTGATCGAACCGGCGGAGCCTGATAGCAGGCTGCTGGCGGGCGTCACGCGTCCTGAGACACTCTCGGCTTTCAGAACCGGGCGGCGGCTGGATGAGGCGCTGACGGAGACGTATGCCATGAGCTATCCGGCGGGGTAGCTCTGCGGGAGACAACCCGCATATCCCTCGGCAACCACCACCGTCGTCCCGGCGAACGCCGGGACTCATAACCACAGGGAGCAGTTTGAGGCAGGACAGTGGCTAGCAGCTCGCGCCTCATGTCTGCTGCGGAGTATGGGTCCCGGATCGGCGCCCGACGCGCTCTCGCGCGTCGCGGCTTGTCCGGGACGACATCTGGGATAACGCGCGCAGCAGACTCTGCGATCAGCAGATATGAGTTGCCCACCCTCAGACTTCCTACCGCTCAATCATCCTGTTCCAGCGCGTATTCCACTCCGCGCGCTTGGCGTTGATCACGTCCCAATCCAGCGTGATCGCGCTCTTCATGTAGGTGTGGAAGGTGGCGAGCTTCTGCTCCGCCGCCGGCGTCGTCGCCTTCGCAGCCGTGTTGGACGGAACGATGTTGCCGGCCGCCAGCGCCTTGGCCTGGGCGTCGGGCGACAGCAGATAGGCGGCGAGCTTCTGCGCCAGCTCGGCTTCCGAATTGTTGGCGATCACGCATTCGGCGACCATCAGCACGACCGAGCCTTCCTTCGGTTGCGCATACTCGGCCGGAATTCCCTTCTCCTTCAGCGTCGACACCGCGGTCGGCGTCAGCGGGAAGATCGCGGCCTCGCCGGTCTGCACCATCTCGGAGATCTTGGCCGAGTTCGGGATGTATTCGAGCACGTTCTTGCCGATCGTGTCCGGAAACGCCTTGAAGCCGGGCTCGACATTGGCCTCGCTGCCACCCTTGATGCGGTTGAACATCAGGAAGGCGTGCAGGCCGAAGGTCGAGACCGAGGCCGACTGGAATACGACCTTGTCCTTGAACTTGGGATCGGCGAGATCGAGCCATGACGTCGGCGCCGCCCAGCCCTTCTCGTCGAACAGCTTCTTGTTGTAGGCCAAGCCCGTCATGCCGATGTCGATGCCTGCGGCGAGGTCGTCCTTCAGCCGCGCGAACGGCTCGAGCTGGGCCAGCCCTTCGCTCGGCTTCAGCTTCTCGCACAGGCCGAGGCCGGCGGCGCGGATCATCACGCCGTCGTCGAGAAACATCACATGCATCTGTGGCTTGTCTTTCGCCGCGATCGCCTTGGCCAGGATCTCCGAGGACGTGCCGGGCACGACGACGATCTTGACGTCGTTGGCCTTCTCGAAATCCGGAAACACCGCCTGCGTGTAGGTGCGCTCGAAATTGCCGCCGTTCATGCCGACATAGAGCGTCTTGGTCTCGGCGTTCGCGACTGATGTGGCGAGCATCAGCGCGAGGGCTGAGCCGAGCGCGGCGCGGGCGTGGATCATGGCGAGGTCTCCTTATCCTGTCGTCGTTGGCTAGGGAGCATCGCCCGGCTGCGATGCAGGTGAGAAACGGGTGATCGCAAAGGCGTCGATCGGCGTCGCGGCCTGGCCATCACGCACCAGCTCGGCCAGGACCTCACCAACGCCAGGCGCGATCTGGAAGCCGGCGCCGGAGAAGCCGAAGGCGTGGATGAGGCCCGGCGTCGTGGCGCTCGGCCCGATCACCGGGTTGCGGTCGGGCATCGTCGCCTCGGTACCGCTCCAGAACCGGATCGCCTGCGCATGACGCAAGGGGCCGAACAGCTCGCTGGCGCGCTGCATGATCGTGAGCGCGCCGTCGCTGCGCGGGCGCGAATAGTCGGCATCGGCGAGCGGCGCGCCGCGCTCGCCGCCGACCACGACATTGCCGCGCGTCACCTGCCGTGCGTAGATGCCGCCGCCCTCGATGCCGATGTTGACGCTGAGAAAAGCATCCAGCGGCTCGGTCACGATCATCGAGGGATAGGTGCGTTCCAGAGGCACCGGTTCACCGAATGCGGCCGCGAAGCTATCAGCCCAGGCGCCGGCGCTGTTGATGAGCGCCCGCGCTGTGATGGCGATGTCACCGGCCTCCAGTGTAAAGCCCTCGAACGTTCGGGTGGCGCCGACAACTTCTGTATTCTCCAGCACCTCAACGCCGGCGCGGCGGGCTGCGACCGCAAAGGCGCTTGCGACCAGCCGCGGATTGGCGTGGCCGTCACCGGGACAGTAGGAGGCGCCAACGACGTCGCCGCCGATACCGAACCGTTCGCTGAGCTGGTTGTGCCCGACGAGCTCGAGAGCGAGCCCGAACGGCGCGACCTGGGCGGCATAGCGCTCCAGGCTCGCCATGTCCTCAAGGCTGCGCGCCAGCTTGAGATGGCCGGAGCGGAGGAATTCGCCGTCGATGCCGATCAATTGCTTCAGCCGCGGCCAGATCGCGTGCGAGCGCTGCGACAGCGGCAACTGCTCGGGCGGCCGGCCCTGCCGGCGCACGCCGCCGTAATTCACGCCGCTCGCCTGGGCGCCGCAAAAACCCTTGTCGAGCAACGTGACAGAGAAGCCCATGCCGCGCAGCGCCAGCGCTGCGGAGCTGCCGACCAGTCCGCCGCCGATGATCGCCACATCGCAGTCAATGCGCCGGGTCATGCTGCCTCTCTTCGGTGGAGAGGCTGACGGCTAGGGGGATCGGCT
>NZ_CAFI01000496.1 GCF_000239775.1 Bradyrhizobium sp. ORS 375 | reverse complement strand
CCGACAAGGAGCTGGAGCTGGCTGAGGCTCTCGCCAAGAAGCTCGGCACCCAGCTGATCTACTTCGTGCCGCGCGACAACATCGTGCAGCACGCCGAGCTGCGCCGCATGACCGTTCTGGAATACGCGCCGGAGTCGGTCCAGGCCAACCACTATCGCAACCTGGCGACCAAGATCCACGGCAATGCCGGCAAGGGCATCATCCCGACCCCGATCACGATGGACGAGCTCGAAGACATGCTGATGGAGCACGGCATCATGAAGGCGGTCGACGAGAGCCAGATCGGCAAGACCGCCGCCGAGCTCGCCGCCACGGCCTAAGCGTCACCGGTCATCCGGCCCGTCTGTTCGACGGGCCGGGCGATCTCCGCAACCGATCATCGAGGAAAAAGCCAGATGAGCGTTATCGAGAAACAAAGCGTTGCCGAGATCAAGGCACGCAACAAGGAACTGATCGCCGAGGTCCTCAAGGTCTATCCCGAGAAGACCGCCAAGCGCCGCGCCAAGCATCTCAACGTCCACGAGTCCGGCAAGTCGGACTGCGGCGTCAAGTCGAACATCAAGTCGATCCCGGGTGTCATGACCATCCGTGGTTGCGCCTATGCCGGCTCGAAGGGCGTGGTCTGGGGTCCGATCAAGGACATGATTCACATCAGCCACGGCCCGGTCGGCTGCGGCCAGTACTCCTGGGCGGCGCGCCGCAACTATTACATCGGCACGACCGGCATCGACACCTTCGTGACGATGCAGTTCACCTCCGACTTCCAGGAGAAGGACATCGTGTTCGGCGGCGACAAGAAGCTCGCCAAGATCATGGACGAGATCCAGGAGCTGTTCCCGCTGAACAACGGCATCACCGTGCAGTCGGAGTGCCCGATCGGCCTGATCGGCGACGACATCGAGGCGGTCTCGAAGTCGAAGTCCAAGGAGTATGACGGCAAGACCATCGTTCCGGTCCGCTGCGAAGGCTTCCGCGGCGTCTCGCAGTCGCTCGGCCACCACATCGCCAACGACGCGATCCGGGACTGGGTGTTCGACAAGCTGCCGGCCGACGCCGCGCCGCGCTTCGAGCCGTCGGATTACGACGTCGCGATCATCGGCGACTACAACATCGGCGGCGACGCCTGGTCCTCGCGCATCCTACTCGAGGAGATGGGCCTGCGCGTGATCGCCCAGTGGTCGGGCGACGGCTCGCTCGCCGAGCTCGAGGCGACGCCGAAGGCGAAGCTGAACGTGCTGCACTGCTACCGCTCGATGAACTACATCTCCCGCCACATGGAAGAGAAGTTCGGTATTCCGTGGTGCGAGTACAACTTCTTCGGGCCGAGCAAGATCGCCGAATCGCTGCGCAAGATCGCCAGCTATTTCGACGACAAGATCAAGGAAGGTGCCGAGCGCGTCATCGCCAAGTACCAGCCCTTGATGGACGCCGTGATCGCCAAGTACCGGCCGCGCCTGGAAGGCAAGACCGTGATGCTGTTCGTCGGCGGCCTGCGCCCGCGCCACGTGATCGGCGCCTATGAGGACCTCGGCATGGAGGTCGTCGGCACCGGCTACGAGTTCGCCCACAACGACGACTATCAGCGCACCGCCCAGCATTACGTCAAGGACGGCACGCTGATCTATGACGACGTCACCGGCTACGAGTTCGAGAAGTTCGTCGAGAAGGTCCAGCCGGACCTGGTCGGCTCGGGCATCAAGGAAAAGTACGTCTTCCAGAAGATGGGCGTGCCGTTCCGCCAGATGCACTCCTGGGACTACTCGGGCCCGTACCATGGCTATGACGGGTTCGCGATCTTCGCCCGCGACATGGACATGGCGATCAACTCGCCGGTCTGGAAGATGACCAAGGCTCCCTGGAAGCAGGCTCCCAAGCCGCTGCTCCAGGCGGCCGAGTAACTGGCAAAGTAACCTGCACCACCCACGGCCTGGCTCTCCTTCGGCGGAGAGCCAGCGCTCCCTGATCGACACAGGAACATAGAGAGGGTTATCCCATGACACAGTCTGCCGAACATGTGCTCGATCACTTCGAGCTTTTCCGTGGTCCCGAATACCAGCAGATGCTGGCCAACAAGAAGAAGATGTTCGAAAATCCGCGCGATCCCGCGGAAGTCGAGCGTATCCGCGAATGGGCCAAGACGCCCGAATATCGCGAGAAGAATTTCGCACGTGAGGCGCTGACCGTCAATCCGGCCAAGGCCTGCCAGCCGCTCGGCGCGGTGTTCGTCGCTGTCGGCTTTGAGAAGACCTTGCCGTTCGTGCACGGCTCGCAGGGCTGCGTCGCCTATTATCGCAGCCATCTGTCGCGCCACTTCAAGGAGCCGAGCTCCTGCGTGTCGTCGTCGATGACCGAGGACGCAGCCGTGTTCGGCGGCCTCAACAACATGATCGACGGCCTCGCCAACGCCTACAACATGTACAAGCCGAAGATGATCGCGGTCTCGACCACCTGCATGGCGGAAGTCATCGGTGACGACCTCAACGCCTTCATCAAGACCTCGAAGGAAAAGGGCTCGGTTCCGGCCGAGTACGACGTTCCCTTCGCCCACACCCCGGCCTTCGTCGGCAGCCACGTCACCGGCTACGACAATGCGATGAAGGGCATTCTCGACCACTTTTGGGACGGCAAGGCCGGCACCGCGCCGAAGCTGGAGCGCGTTCCGAACGAGAAGATCAACTTCATCGGCGGCTTCGACGGCTACACCGTCGGCAACATCCGCGAGGTCAAGCACATCTTCGAGGAAATGGGGATCGAGTACACCATCCTCGGCGACAACTCGAACGTGTTCGACACGCCGACCGACGGCGAGTTCCGCATGTATGAGGGCGGCACGACTCTGGAGGACGCGGCCAACGCCGTCCACGCCAAGGCGACGATCTCGATGCAACACTATTGCACCGAGAAGACGCTGCCCTTCATCGCCAATCACGGCCAGGAAGTGGTCTCGTTCCATCACCCGGTCGGCGTGTCCGGCACCGACGCCTTCGTGATGGCGCTGTCGCGCATCTCGGGCAAGGAGATCCCGGAATCGCTCGCCGTCGAGCGCGGCCGCCTGGTCGACGCGATCGCCGACTCCAGCGCGCACATCCATGGCAAGAAGTTCGCGATCTACGGCGATCCGGACCTCTGCCTCGGCCTCGCCTCGTTCCTCCTGGAGCTCGGCGCCGAGCCGACCCATGTGCTTGCCACCAACGGCAACAAGGAGTGGGCGGAGCGGGTGCAGGCGGTGTTCGATGCCTCGCCGTTCGGCAAGAACTGCCACGTGTATCCCGGCAAGGATCTCTGGCACATGCGCTCGCTGCTGTTCACCGAGCCGGTCGACTTCCTGATCGGCAACACCTACGGCAAGTACCTGGAGCGCGACACCGGCACGCCGCTGATCCGCATCGGCTTCCCGATCTTCGATCGCCACCACAAGCACCGCTATCCGGTGTGGGGCTATCAGGGCGGCCTGAACGTGCTGGTCACGATCCTCGACAAGATCTTCGACGAGATCGATCGCAACACCAACGTGCCGGCAAAGTCGGACTACAGCTTCGACATCATTCGCTAAGACACGGTGCGCGGCGGTTCCTCAAGGGCCGCCGCGCTTCACTCCGGACGATGCGGCTCGTGGGAAGGCAACGAAAGCCTGAGCCTCTTCGTCCCACCAAGACGCGCAGAAGGTCCGCCAACAGGAGAAGCCGATGAGCTCGCTGTCTGCCACGATCCAGAACGTCTTCAACGAGCCGGGTTGCGGCAAGAACGCCAACAAGTCCGAAGCCGAGCGCAAGAAGGGCTGCACCAAGCAGCTGCAGCCGGGCGGTGCGGCCGGTGGCTGCGCCTTCGACGGCGCCAAGGTCGCGCTGCAGCCGCTGACCGACGTTGCGCATCTCGTGCACGGGCCGATCGCCTGCGAAGGCAATTCCTGGGACAACCGTGGCGCGGCCTCATCCGGCTCGCAGATCTGGCGCACCGGTTTCACCACCGACATCAACGAGACCGACGTCGTGTTCGGCGGCGAGAAGCGCCTGTACAAGGCGATCAAGGAAATCATCGAGAAATACGATCCGCCGGCGGTCTTCGTCTACCAGACCTGCGTGCCCGCCATGACCGGCGACGACATCAACGCGGTCTGCAAGGCGGCCTCGGCCAAGTTCGGCAAGCCCTGCATTCCCGTCAATTCGCCCGGCTTCGTCGGGCCGAAGAATCTCGGCAACAAGCTCGCCGGCGAGGCGCTGCTCGACCATGTCATCGGCACTGTCGAGCCGGAGGTGACGACGCCCTACGACCTCAACATCATCGGCGAATACAATCTCTCCGGCGAGCTCTGGCAGGTGAAGCCGCTGTTCGACGAGCTCGGCATCCGCATCTCCGCCTGCATCTCCGGCGACGGCCGCTACAAGGACGTCGCGTCGTCGCACCGCGCCCGCGCGGCGATGATGGTGTGCTCCAAGGCGATGATCAACGTCGCCCGCAAAATGGAGGAGCGCTACGGCATCCCGTTCTTCGAGGGCTCGTTCTACGGCATCCAGGACTCGTCGGACTCGCTGCGCGAGATCGCGCGCCTCCTGGTCGAGCGTGGCGCGCCGGCGGACCTGCTGGACCGCACCGAGGCGGTCATCGCGCGCGAGGAGGCCAAGGCATGGGCGGCGATCGAGCCGTTCAAGAAGCGCCTGACCGGCAAGAAGGTGCTGCTGATCACCGGCGGCGTGAAGTCGTGGTCGGTCGTGGCGGCGCTGCAGGAGGCCGGCATGGAGCTGGTCGGCACCTCCGTGAAGAAGTCCACCAAGGAGGACAAGGAGCGCATCAAGGAGCTGATGGGCCAGGACGCCCACATGATCGACGATATGGCGCCCCGCGAGATGTACAAGATGCTCAAGGACGCCAAGGCCGACATCATGCTGTCGGGCGGCAAGTCGCAGTTCGTGGCGCTGAAGGCCGCGATGCCCTGGCTCGACATCAACCAGGAGCGCTCGCACGCCTTCATGGGCTATATCGGCATGGTGAAGCTGGTCGCCGAGATCGACAAGGCGATCTACAACCCGATGTGGGAGCAGCTGCGCAAGCGGGCGCCGTGGGAGAGCGCCAGCAACAACTGGCAGGCCAAGGCGATTGCGCAAGCCGATGCGGAAGCTGCTGCGCTCGCGGCTGATCCCGTCGCCGCGGAAGCCGCGCGCCGCGCCAAGAAGATCTGCCACTGCAAGTCGGTCGATCTCGGCACCATCGAAGATGCGATCAAGGCGCATGGCCTGAGCGACGTCGCCGGCGTCCGCACCCACACCAACGCGTCGGGCGGCTGCGGTGCCTGCGCCGGCCGGGTCGAGGACATCCTGGCGCGCGCGAGCGCGCCCGCCGAGCTGCTACAGGCGGCGGAGTAGGGCGCCATGGCCAAGGTCACCATCGGAAAGAAGGCCTGCGCGGTCAACCCGCTGAAGATGAGCCAGCCGATCGGCGGCTCGTTCGCCTTCCTCGGCCTGCGCGGCGCGATGCCGCTGCTGCACGGCTCGCAGGGCTGCACCTCGTTCGGCCTGACGCTGTTCGTGCGCCACTTCAAGGAAGCGGTGCCGATGCAGACGACGGCGATGAGCGAGGTCGCGACCGTGCTCGGCGGCTACGAGAATGTTGAGCAGGCGATCCTCAACATCTACAAGAAGCAGAAGCCGGAGATCATCGGCATCTGCTCGACCGGGGTGACCGAGACCAAGGGCGACGACGTCGACGGGTACATCAAGCTGATCCGCGAGAAGCATCCGGAGCTCGCCAATTATCCGCTCGTCTATGTCTCGACGCCGGACTTCAAGGATGCGTTCCAGGACGGCTGGGACAAGACGGTTGCCAAGATGGTCGAGGTGCTCGTCGACAAGCCGACCTCGACCCGACGCGATCCCGCCAGGGTCAACGTGCTGCCCGGCTGCCATCTGACACCAGGGGACATCGAGGAGCTCCGCACCATCTTCGAGGATTTCGGCCTGGAGCCGTCGTTCCTGCCGGATATCGGCGGCTCGCTCGACGGTCACATCCCCGACGAGTTCACGCCGACCACGATCGGCGGCATCGGCCTCGAAGAGATCGCGACCATGGGCAGCGCGTCCTGGACGATCGCGATCGGCGCGCAGATGAAGCGCGCGGCGGATGCGATGCAGGCCAAGACCGGCGTGCCGTACCGGCTGTTCGAGCGGCTCTGCGGCCTGCTGCCGAACGACGAGTTCATGGCCTTCCTGAGCGAGATCTCGGGGCGTCCGGTGCCGGCGAAATATCGCCGGCAGCGCGGCCAGCTCGCGGACGCGATGCTGGATGCGCATTTCCACATCGGCGGCCGCAAGCTTGCCATCGGCGCCGAGCCGGACTTGTTGTTCGACGTTGCCAGCATGCTGCATGACATGGGCGCCGAGATCTCGGTCGCTATTACGACCACGCAATCGCCGGTGCTCGAGCGGATGCCCTGCGAGGAGGTCTTGATCGGCGATCTCGAGGATCTGGAGAACCTCGCGAAGGCGCGCGACTGCGGTCTGATGATGACGCATTCGCACGGCCGCCAGGTTGCGGCCCGGCTGAAGATCCCGTTCTACCGGATCGGCTTTCCGATGTTCGACCGGCTGGGAGCCGGGCATCTGCTGACGGTCGGCTATCGCGGTACCCGCGACCTGGTGTTCGCGCTCGCCAATCTGATCATCGCCGACCGCGAGGACAATCATCAGCCGACGCCGGACACCTGGATCGATCCCTGGAAGGATTTCCAGCAGGTCTCGCCGGAGTCGGCCGTCGTGGCACCGCTGCATTGACGCGTCAGGAGAAAGGACCGACGACATGAAAGTCGCATTCGCTACCCAGGATCTGAAACGCGTCGACGCCCATTTCGGCTGGGCCAAGAACATCGCGATCTACGATCTCGATCCCGAGGGCTATCGCTTCCTCGAGGCCGTCGAGTTCGACGGCGATCTCAAGGAGGACGGCAACGAGGACAAGCTGGCGCCGAAGATCGAGGCGATCAAGGATTGCGCGATCCTCTATGTCGCGGCGATCGGCGGCTCCGGCGCGGCGCGCGTCGTCGCCAACAACATCCACCCGATGAAAGTCACCCAGCCCGAGGACATCACCGATCTGCTCGGCAAGCTGCAGGCGGTGCTCAAGGGCACGCCGCCGCCGTGGCTGCGCAAAGCTCTGGCCAAGGGTCAGGAACGCGCGCTCGATTTCGAGGAATGAGGAAACGAACATGTCTGATACCGCAGTCGTAGAAGAAGTCATCCCCGCCGAGCAGCGCCCCTTCGTCAAGGAGCTGATCAAGGTCTGGCGCGCCCAGGACACCCATGGGGCCTGGGAGGGCAAGAAGGATGTCGAGCTGCTCGAGCCCTACATCCTGGACAAGGAGAAGCGCCGTGCGCTGCCGATCATCGGCGATCCCGATCCGGAGACGATCTGGCGGCTGGAGCTGTTCTTCAACGCGATCGCGCTGTCGATCGAGAAGGCCACCGGCGTGATGATCTCGCCGATGCTGAAGATGAGCCATGAAGGTTTTGGCCGCATGGTGCTGATCGGCGGGCGGCTGATCGTGGTCAACAAGCAGCTGCGCGACGTGCACCGCTTCGGCTTCGACAATCTCGGCAAGCTGGCCGACGAGGGCGACAAGTTCGTCAAGGCCGGCGTCGAGATGATCGAGAAGTTCAAGGACGTCGCGAACTACTAACGGCGAGGATGAGACGATGAGCGACCTGGATACATTGAAGGCCGAGATCAAGAAGCTGTCGGCCCGCGCCATGGATGCCAAGATGAACCTGCACGATCTGTCGGAGGAACTGCCCGTCAATTGGGACCAGATCCTGCCGACCGCGCAGAAGGCGCATGAGGCATTCGCCGAGCTGGAGAAGAAGCGGGCCGAGCTGAAGAAGCTCGAGGCCGCGTAAAGCCCTCACAAGGACCTGTTACCATGTCCAATTCAACCCGTGACGGCCGCGATTGGCGGCCGGACTATCTGGTCGCGATCGACCCCGCCAAATGCATCGGCTGCGGCCGCTGCTACAAGGTGTGTGGCCGCGAGGTCATGACCCTGAAGGGCATCAACGACGAGGGCGAGTTCGTCGAGCTCGACGACGACGAGGATGACGAGGTCGAGAAGAAGATCATGGTCATGCACGACACCGGCGCCTGCATCGGCTGCGGCGCCTGCGCCCGGGTGTGTCCGACCAACTGCCAGACCCATTCGCCGGCGGGCTGAGACATCGGACGTGCTGTCATGCTGCGGATGGACGCAAAATTCACGATCGGCCAGGTGACCCGGCACCGCGTCTACGATCTGCGCGGCGTCGTGTTCGATGTCGATCTGTCCTTCTCCGAGGAGGAGGGCTGGCGGGCGATCACGATGGACGCCAGGCTCGACAAGGAGCAGCCGTTCTACTATCTGCTCGCCGAATGCGGCGACAGCAGTTACATCGCCTATGTGCCGGAGCAGAACCTGGTGGCTGATGTCTCCGGCGAGCCGGTGAAGCATCCGGATATCGGCGAGCTGTTCGACGTCGATGACGGCGGCAGCTATCACTACCGCGGGCGGATCTTTCAGTAATTGACCGGCGATCCAGCCACATCCGTCATTGCGAGGAGCCGCAGGCGACGAAGCAATCCAGAGTCCCCGTACCGCCCTGGATCGCGTCGCTGCGCTCGCGATGACGCCGGGGATCGGTAGGGTGGGCAAAGGCGCCTGGGCGGTCTCTCGACAGGAATTGGATCTGACGCGCCGTGCCCACCGTCTGTCCGCGTGTGCCGAACGAAATGGTGGGCACGCCATCGCCCGGCGCTCCGCGCCGCCCGCTGGCTTTGCCCACCCTACGATTCTTGTCCTCCGAATCCACCGCGGCTAGACGAACATCAGTCCATCCGCCCGTCATTCCGGGGCATCGCGCAGCGATGAGCCCGGAATCCATAACCACGAATGGTTGTTGTTTTCGAAGACAAGCGCCACAGGCATCTATCGCCTCATAGCCAGTCGTGGCTATGGATTCCGGGCTCGCGCTACGCGCGCCCCGGAATGACGGTGGAGAGAGGCGGGCGCAGCCGCCAAGCAGGACCTACTCGATCCCCTGTTCCCTGGCCTTCCACATCGCCGCGATCCGGAAGCGTTCGTTGATCGCGGCGGGGCTGGCGAGGATCTCGGACTGGGCGCCGGCGAAGGCGCCCTCGACGATCGCGGCTTCCTCCTTCGTCAGCGTGATCCGGCCGGCCATGTGGGTGGCGTCGGGCGCGGCCTCCCAGATCTTGCGCCGGTTCGGATGCAGCTTGACCTCGACCAGTTCGAACGCCTCGAGCTCGCCGTCGAGGCAGATGGCGAGGCCGATCACCTCGACCTTGCGGCCGTCCTGCGTGGTCTTGACCAGAGTCTTTGTCATGCGTGTGCTCCCGTCATCGAGGTCCTGAGGTCACGCCGCCGCCGGCGTGTCGTCGAGCTGGCTCCATTCCGCCCAGGAGCCGTCGTGGACGGCGACAGTGGGGACACCGAGCCGGTACAGCGCCAGCGCGAGCATGCAGGAGATGATGCCCGAGGCGCAGGTGGTGACGATCGGCTTGGCCAGATCGATGCCGGCGGCCGCGAAGCGCGCGGCGAGCGCATCGGGCGCCATGAGGACGCCGGTGTCGGGATCGACCAGATCGGCCCAGGGCAGGTTGATGGCGCCGGGAATGTGGCCCTGGCGCTTGAAGGTGAAGACGTCCGGCTGCGTACCGTCGAACTTGCCGGGACCACGGGCGTCGACGAGCTGCGCGCCGCTCTGGAGTGCGCCCTGCACCTGCGCCGAGGTCGCGACCAGCTGAGGCTGGAAGCTCGCCGAGAAGCTCGCGGGCGCCGGGCGCACCGGCGTCATCTCGGCGGGCTGCTTCTCCTTGGTCCATTTGCCGAAGCCGCCATCGAGCAGGGCGACGTTGTTGTGGCCGAACACACGGAACATCCACCACACGCGGCCGGCGGCCGAGCCACCGTAGTGGCGGTCATAGACGATGACGCGGTCGGCATTGCTGATGCCGAGCAGCCCGACCTTGTGGGCGAAATCCTCCGCCGTCGGCAGCATATGCGGCAGCGGGTTCGTCTTGTCGGCGACCTGGTCGATGTCGAAATGCACCGAGCCCGGCAGGTGCCGGCCGCGATATTGCGTGCGGCCGTCGAGATTGGTGCTCGGATGATGCCAGGTGCAGTCGAGGATCTTGATGCCGGGATCGGCAAGATGCTGCGCCAGCCATTCGGAGCTGACCAGGGCTTCAGAAGGATCTCTGCTCATGCATGCGCTCTCGATGAAGGGGCCAACGGGACAGCTGACGCGGATGCGCGTCAGAGCGTTTTCGGCATGGCGTAGCCCGGGCGCGGATGGCTGTCGTAATATTCCGGGCGCTCCGGCCAGCCGCCATCGGCGATGATCTTGAAGGTCGCGACCGTCACCGGCGCGCCGGGCGAGCAGGACACTTCGGTGAACTTGATCTCGCGCTCGCCGGGGCCGGCGGAGAAGTCGGCAACGGTGGTGCCGTCGGCCTTGCGGGCGCGCGCGAAGCCGGGCGTACCGACGGTGGCGGCGGGCACGGCGGCGGCGACGAAGTTCGGCTGCTCCAGGCCGTCGACCGCGGGGCCGAAAGCGGGCGAGGCGAAGGTGAAGGTCGCGAGCACACCGCTGCGGTCGACCGCCTTGTCGGCGGTGATCGGACGCGCCACGGAGTAGACCGTCAGCGTGCCGCCGTCGAGAGCCGCCTTGATGTCGTCGAGTGAGCTTTCGACGAAGTCCAATGTCACGTTCATGTCGATCTCCTTACAAAGGGCCGTTTGCAGGAGAAATTTTCAAGTTCTGTGCCAGTCTCTCGCAATCGCGAGACAGAGGCCGGAACGCGGAGTTGCGCGAATCTTGCAACGTGATCCGTCAGCGAGCCGACCGCCGCTCTCATCACACCGAAAGCGGCAATGTCGGACATGCGCCAGACATCGATGAGGCCTGACATGACGACCGACGTCGCCTACGCCATCTGCAGCTTCAACGACATCCCGAGCCGCCGCGCCATGGGCTTCCAGCTCATGATCGTCGCGGAGGACGGCAGCCATCGCCCGTGGCCGATCTTCGTGATCCGCTGGGGCAAGCAGGTGTTCGGCTATCTGAACATGTGCCCGCACGACAAGGTGAATCTGGACTGGGAGCGCAACCAGTTCATGGACGGCAACGGCCTGCGCATCCTCTGCGGCAAGCACGGCTCGCTGTTCGAGATCGGCACCGGGATGTGTGTCGACGGCCCCTGCAAGGGCGAGAGCCTGACGCCGGTGGCGCTGTCGGTCATCGACGGTGATATCTGCGTCACCGGCGTGACGCTGGTGGAGGATGACGAGGAGGATGAGGAAGAGACCGGAATGCAGTGCGAGGAAGGTTGAGATCTCACATGAAGTCCCGGCGCGAGGGCCGGGACTTCAGCTTGTGCTAGGTGCCGTTTCTAACCTCTTGGCACCTCAACTTATGTAACCCCGGCTGTCATCGTCCGCGAAGGCGGACGATCCAGTACGCCGTGACGTCTCGGCTCTACATCGTCTGCCGCGGCGTACTGGATGCTCCGCCTTCGCGGAGCATGACAGTCGTGGAGACGGTAAGAAGACCTCAGACCGGCCGGTTCTCGTTGCGGTTCTTCACCGGCTCCATCTTGGCCAACGCGTCGGCATAGGCGATGACCTCGTAGCTCTCGCTGAACTTCACAGCGGCGTCGAGCACGTAGTCGAGCTTGCCGGCGGTGTCGAGCTTCTTGATGTCGTTCTTGTCGATCGACAGGAGATCCATCATCTCCTTCCAGACCGTCGATTCATCGCACGGCAGGACGTAGAACGTCACATCGCCCATCTTGATGCGGTACTTCGCCAGCAGGTCGATGTTGTTGCAGAACATGAAGTAGCTGCCCTCAGGCTTCAGCAGGCCCTTCAGAACCTCCACCGCCGTCTCAAGATAGGCGAGCGAGTGGATGTAGCCGACCAGCACCGGAATCGTCGGCTCGCCGTCGTTGACGATCGTCAGCACCTGCTCGATCGAGAAATCCGGCGGGCGCTTCTCGTCCGCGACCTGGGTCTGGAATTTCAAAGCGATGTCGCCGCGGAAGCCGAACCGGCCGGGCTTCGTGGTCGGCGCCTTCAGCACGGCGTTGAGCAGCCGCCCTTCCTTGTCGAGCTGCGCGAGCGCGGTGGTCTCGATCGCAACCGTCTTCTCCAATGTCGTCATCAGCAAATCCCCTCGCATGTCCTTCATGAGCCGTTCGCCGCACGGCGCGGTCAAAAAGGGCGGTGATGCAAATTGTCTGCCGATGTTTGTTGCGTGTTGATTTGCCTGGAATTTTTGCCCGTCGGGCCGGCCGATTGTCGGATTTGCGCCGCGACATCGCGGCGTCGCGGGCGCGACACGGCGTGAACCGCGCCTGTCGCAAAGCCGACACGCGTCGGAAACGCCACAGCGACATTACGAAAAGCCGTGGTCTTTCAAGTGATTGATGCATGGCATGAGACTTGCCAATTCGGTTCGCAACAGCCGAATGGGAAAGGCCAGACGATGATGATCAACCTGACCGACAGCGCCATCAATGCGGTCCGCAACGCGATCACGACCTCCGACAAGCCGGTCGACGGCCTCCGGATCATGGTCGAAGCCGGCGGCTGCGCCGGGCTCAAATACAACATGGGCCTCGTCAGCGGCAGCGAGCCGGAGGACACGGTGATCGAGCGCGAGGGCGTGCGCGTGCTCGTCGACCACAAGAGCCTCGAATATCTCGAGGGCACCACGATCGATTTCGTCGTTGCGCTGGAAGGCTCCGGCTTCACCTTCGAGAACCCCAATGCCAAGTCGAGCTGCGGCTGCGGCAAGTCCTTCGCTTAAATCCTTCGCCTGATCCATCAACACGAGAGAAGTGACATCATGCTGGTCGAAACCCAGGGCGTCGTCGAAGCGCCGGCTCAGATGAGCGAACGCGAGCGGATCATCCGGGCCGTGATCGAGGAGGTTCGTCCGAACCTCAAGCGCGACGGCGGCGATTGCGAGCTCGTCGAGATCGACGGCAACAAGATCATGGTCAAGCTCGCCGGCGCCTGCATCTTCTGCAAGCTCGCCAGCGCGACCCTGGAAGGCATCCAGGCCCGCATGATCGAGAAGCTCGGCGAATTCGTCCGTCTCGTTCCGGTGGCCGGCGCTGCGAAGGCGCGGCATTAAGGAGCGGCCGTGCGTCCGGTGTATCTCGACAACAACGCCACGACGCGCGTCGACCCCGAGGTCGTCGCGGCGATGTTGCCGTTCTTCACGGACCAGTTCGGCAACGCCTCGTCCTCGCATGCCTTCGGCAGCGAGGTCGCGGGCGCCGTCCGCCAGGCGCGCAAGAGCCTGCAGGCGCTGCTCGGCACCGCGTTCGACCACGAGATCGTCTACACGTCGGGCGGGACGGAATCCGACAATACCGCGATCCTCTCGGCGCTCGAGACTCAAGAGGGCCGCGACGAGATCGTCACCACCGCGGTCGAGCATCCCGCGATCCTGACGCTGGTCGAGTATCTCCGCGACAAGCGTGGCGTGACGGTGCATCTGATCGGTGTCGATGCCGCCGGGCGGCTCGATGTCGACGCCTACAAGCGCGCGCTTGGGCCGCGCACCGCGATTGCCTCCGTGATGTGGGCGAACAACGAGACCGGCACGCTGAATCCCATTCCTGAGCTGGCGAAGCTCGCGCATGACGCCGGTGCGCTGTTTCACACGGATGCCGTACAGGCCGTCGGCAAGATCGCGATCGATCTGAAAGCTGCCGGCGTCGACATGCTGTCGCTGTCCGGACACAAGCTGCACGGGCCGAAGGGCATCGGTGCGCTGTATGTCCGGAAGGGCACGCCGTTCGCGCCGCTGGTGCGCGGTGGCCCGCAGGAGCGCCGCCGGCGTGGCGGCACCGAGAACGTGCCCGCCATCATCGGCCTCGGCAAGGCGGCCGAACTCGCCGCAAAGCATCTCGCCGACGAGCAGGGCCGCGTCCGCGCGCTGCGCGACCGGCTGGAGCAGGGCATCATCCGGGGCGTCGGCCATTGCGCCGTGCTCGGCGATCCCGATCAGCGGCTGCCGAACACGGCCAACATCGCGTTCCAGCATCTCGAAGGCGAGCCGATCGTGATGCGGCTGAACCAGGCCGGCATCGCTGCCTCGCTCGGCTCCGCCTGCGCGTCCGGCTCGATGGAGCCGTCGCATGTGCTCAGGGCGATGAACGTGCCGCCGGAGCTGCTGCGCGGCGCCGTCCGCTTCTCGTTGTCGCGCGACACCACGGGCGACGATATCACGCGGGTGCTGACCGTGCTGCCCGACATCGTCGGCCGGCTCCGCGAGACGTCGCCGGCCTGGCTGCAACATCATCCGTCAAACGCGGCGGACGCCCTTCGTCCCACGGAGCTCACCTAATGAAAGTCATGATCCGCCGATCGCCGGAAACCGGCCTCTCGATCTATGTCCCCAAGAAGGACCTGGAGGAGCCGATCGTCGAGTCCGAGCACGAGACCCTGTGGGGCGGCTGGATCCGCATCGCCAATGGCTGGGTGCTCGAGCTGCCGCAGATGGCCGCCGACACGCGGCTGCCGATCACGATCAATGCGCGCAAGCGCGGTGGAGAAGGGGACGAGTGATGAATGCGCCGCTTCCTCATATCGACATCATCAAGCAGGCCGACGCCGAGGCGCTGCTGAAGGATGTCGTCGCCAAGCTCAAGGCTGGCAAGGTCGTTCCGTTCCTCGGTCCCGCCGTGTCGGAGCAGTCCGGAGCGCCAGTCCCGATGAATCCGGAAGCCCTGGCTGCGTTCTTCGGCACCAAGGTGGCGCTGCCGCGCCGGGCGAAGGGCAACGCCTGGGCCTCGGCCCAGCATATCGAAAGTACGCGCCATCGCTCGACGGTCACGGCGCTGATGGCGGAAGCTTTCGCCGCGCCGGTCGCGCCGACGCCGTTGCAGCAGCATCTCGCGTCGCTGCCGCTGCCCATGATCGTCGACAGCTGGTATGACGGCGCGATGCGGACGGCGCTTGCCGGCCGCGGCGACTGGGGTGAGGTCCAGGGCATCACCCGCGCCCATATCGGCGAAGACCGCTGGTATCGCTTCTACGACGCTGATGGCGGCGAGAGTGATCGCGCTAAGGCCAACGGCTGGACCACGCTGCTGTACAAGCCGCATGGCGGCATCACGCCGGCCAAGAACTTCCTGATCACCGACGCCGACTATGTCGAGGTTTTGACCGACATCGACATCCAGACGCCGATTCCCGACACCGTGAAGGATCGCCGCACCGATCGCGGCTTCCTGTTCATCGGCTGCCGCTTCAACGACCAGCTGCTGCGCACCTATGGCCGCCAGGTCATCAAGCGCTCGGGCACCGAGCACTACGTCCTGGTCGAGCCCGATACGCTGTCGAAGAACGAGCTGAAATTCTTCATCGCCGAGCGGCTGACGCCGATCGCGATTCCGCTCGCCCGAGCCACCGAGATCATCATCGGCGGCTGAGCGCGATCCGTTGCAATCCCGAACAGCGCGGCCCGAGGCCGCGCTGTTTTGCTGTGCGTCGTCTCCCTCGATTCGAGTCTGTAACGTTTCTAACAACGCATCAAACGAGAGGCTTTCGCATGTTGGCAAGGCGACAGCCGCGATGATTTTGCTAAGGCGTTGATAGTTCGCAAGAATGATCTTGTCCGCGGCGTGGCACGCGAGTTGCTGAACTCCTTTCCAAGGCGGTTTGCGGCTCGCCAGCAACGTTAAGGAGCGGACATGGACGCGTCAGTGCAGCACGAACAGGCGACGATACCGAACGGCGACAAGCTGAGCTCGGTGATGCAGACCATCGCAGAACACAAGGGCTGCGGCACCTCGGGCGGCAGCGGCAAGGCGAGCTGCGGCTCGGGCGCCGGCGAGAACGACCTGCCGCCGGAGATCTGGGAGAAGGTGAAGAACCATCCCTGCTACAGCGAGGAGGCGCATCACCACTACGCGCGCATGCATGTCGCCGTGGCGCCCGCCTGCAACATCCAGTGCAACTACTGCAACCGCAAATATGACTGCGCCAACGAGTCGCGTCCGGGCGTGGTCAGCGAAAAGCTGTCACCGGAGCAGGCCGCCAAGAAGGTGCTCGCCGTCGCCTCGACCATTCCGCAGATGACCGTGCTCGGCATCGCCGGCCCCGGCGATCCGCTCGCCAACCCCGAGAAGACGTTCAAGACCTTCGAGCTGATCGCGCGCACCGCGCCGGATATCAAGCTCTGCCTGTCGACCAACGGCTTGGCGCTGCCCGACCATGTCGACACCATCGCCGGCTTCAACGTCGACCACGTCACGATCACCATCAACATGGTCGACCCCGAGATCGGCGCCAAGATCTATCCCTGGGTGTTCTGGAAGCACAAGCGCTACACCGGCGTCGAGGCGGCCAAGCTGCTCACCGACCGCCAGTTGCAGGGCCTGGAGATGCTGACCGAGCGCGGCATCCTCTGCAAGGTCAACTCGGTGATGATCCCCGGCGTGAACGACAAGCACCTCGTCGAGGTCAACAAGGCGGTGAAGTCGCGTGGCGCCTTCCTGCACAACATCATGCCGCTGATCTCCTCGCCCGAGCACGGCACCGTGTTCGGCCTGACCGGTCAGCGTGGCCCGACCGCGCAGGAGCTGAAAGCCCTGCAGGACGAGTGCGAAGGCGAGATGAACATGATGCGGCACTGCCGCCAGTGCCGCGCCGACGCCGTCGGCCTGCTCGGCGAGGACCGCTCGGCCGAGTTCACCACCGACAAGATCATGGCGATGGAGGTGAACTACGACATCGACAGCCGCAAGGCCTATCAGGAGGCGGTCGAGAGCGAGCGCGTCGCCAAGGTCGTCGCCCGCCAGGAGGAGCTTGCCTCGCTCGCCGGCCAGTCCAGCGACATCAAGCTGCTGGTCGCGGTCGCGACCAAGGGCTCGGGCCTGATCAACGAGCATTTCGGCCACGCCAAGGAGTTCCAGGTCTACGAACTCTCCACGGCCGGTGCGAAGTTCGTCGGTCACCGCCGCGTCGACCTGTACTGCCAGGGCGGCTATGGCGACGAGGACAGCCTCGAGACCGTCATCCGCGCCATCAACGACTGCCATGCGGTGTTCGTGGCCAAGATCGGCGGCTGCCCGAAGAGCGACCTGCAGGCCGCCGGCATCGAGCCGGTGGATCAGTTCGCCCACGAGTTCATCGAGAAGTCGGCGATCGCCTGGTTCAAGAGCTACCTGGACAAGGTCAACAGCGGCGAGATCCAGCACGTCGTGCGTGGCGACGCCGAGATCCGCCAGGGCGCCCTGACCTCGGCGGCGTGAGATCCGATCCCGGCGGCGTCGCGGCGCCGCCGGCCCCTTTCGACAGGAGCGTTTCATGACTTTGAAGATCATTGCCTCGCAATGCACGAGCTGCTCGGCCTGCGAGCCCGAATGCCCGAACGTGGCGATCTCCGAGAAGAACGGCACCTTCGTGATCGACCCCAAAAAGTGCACCGAGTGCATCGGTCATTTCGACGAGCCGCAATGCGCGGCGGTCTGCCCGGTCGACAACACCTGCGTCATCGACAATTCGTTCCCGCGCTATCAGCCGCCGGCCTGAGGAGAGGCAGATGAACTTTACGCTCACGCCAGCCGCGCAGAAATTCATGCGCATGATGCTGCGGGCCGATGGCGCCGCCGGCGCCGGCTTCCGCCTCGCGGTGTCGCCGGGCGGCTGCTCGGGTCTCGCCGCTGATATCAGCGTGCTCGCGACGCCGCTCGCCGGCGACGCCGTGGTCGAGCGCGACGGCGTCAAGCTGTTCTTGCCGGCGGAAAGCCGCCTGCTGCTCGACGGCGTCACGATCGATTTCGCCGACACCGCGACCCAGACCGGCCTCGTGTTCCACGACCCGAAGCAGGTGTCGTGCTCCAGCCACGCGCTGCAGGACTAGGTCAACGCACAATGCCGACTGATGCCCGGCCCACCTCCCAGACTGCCATCGAGGACGCGTTGCTCGCCGACGCGCTCCTGGGCGGTGGTCTGCCGGAAGAGGCCGAGCATCAGCTGTGGCAGGCCAGTCAGAGCTATCATCTCGACGATGTCGCCGAGGCGCATCTGAAGCAGGCCGAGGCGCTGGCGCCGGATCATGCCGCGGTCCTGATCGGCTTCTACCGGTTCTATTTCTACAAGGGGCGGCTCAACGACGCGCTGCGCATCGCCAAGCGCTGCCTCGCCAAGGCCGCGGTCGAAAATCATCTGCCGCCGCATTGGCGCGACGTCCGCCCCGAGCATGCCGAGTTCGGGAGCTTCGACCACATGCTGCCGCGCTTCTTCATGTTCACCTTGAAGGGCTACGCCTATCTGCAGATGCGGCTCGGCAATCTGGTCGAGGGGCGGCTCGCGGTGCAGAAGCTGCTCGATCTCGACCCCACCGACAAGATCGGCGCGCGCGTGCTGCTCGAGGTCGTCGACCGGGTGGAGCTCGACGATGAGTGACGACATCGACGAGGCCATCGATTGGCAGGGCAACGAGATCAGCTGCACCGGCTGCGCCCATGAACAGCTCAACGCGGCCGGTGGCTGCAAGCTCCGTCACGCCTGCGTGCACGACCGCTATGCTCGGCGCATCGACCGCTTCTTCAACTGGAATCCGACGCTCGCCAACGACTACGTCAAGCATCCGCATTTCGAGGTGCGCGCGATCGCGGCCAAGCATGCGAGCCCGTTCTACCTGCCGCCGCTGCTCGACGATCCCGAAGAGACGGTGCGTTGGAATGCGGCGCGGCGGCTGCCGAAGCGGCTGGTGCTGCGGCTGCGGCACGACCCGCACCGCGAGGTCCGCATCCGCATCGCCACCGTGCTCGATCCGGAGGATCTGATGCCGATGATGATGGACGACGACTATTACGTCCGCCTCGTCGTCGCGCGCCGGATCGTCCCATCCGTGCTCGGCCGCATGATGGGCGATCCCGAGGCCGAGGTCCGCCGGGTCGTGGCGCGGCGCATTCCGAGCGACTGGCTGCTCGGCATGATCAGCGATCCCGATGCGCGGGTCCGGCTGGAGATTGCCGAGCGCCTGGCGCCGGATCTGCTCACAGCGATGCGCAAGGATGCCGACTGGCGCGTGCGCCACGAAGTGGCGAGCCGTATCCCGCTCGCGGAACTCGCCGAGCTCGCGCGCGACGAGGATCCGCTGGTGCAGGAGATGGCGCGCGGGCGGCTCGACAACCGTTCGGGAGCTGCGATGGAGAAACCGGCATGAGCAACATCGTTCGTGACAGCGAGGTCGTCGAGCTGTCGGCGCCGCCATACTTCACATTCGGCGAGAAAGTGAAGGCGAAGCGCACGATCCGGAACGACGGCACCTATGCGGGCAAGGAGATCGGCGAGATCCTCGCGAAGAAGGGCGAGATCGGCTACGTCGTCTCGATCGGCACCTTCCTGCAGCAATTCTACATCTACGGCGTCGAGTTTCTCGAAAGCGGAAACCGCGTCGGCATGAAACGCAAGGAGCTCGAATCCACCGTCCCCCGCGGGGAGGCCGAGGACGAGCTGCCGCTGCCGGGAGCGTACAGATCATGATCGAACCGCGGATGCCGAAATACCAATGGGGCCAGCGCGTCAAGGCGCTGATCGACCTCGTCAATGACGGCTCGTTCCCGAATGCGCCGGCCGAGGCCAAGCTGGTCGGCGTCGGCGACATGGGAGAGATCGTGCAGGTCGGCACCCACACCGAAGCGAACATGCCGATCTATCTCGTCGAGTTCGGCGAGCAGCTCGTCGTCGGGTGTCTCGAGGAGGAGATCGTCCCGGTCTGAGGGCGATGATCGATCATGGTGGCCGCCGCGCTCAAGCCCAGCCTCGTCCTGCCTGCGCATCCCAATGAGCTGGATCGCAAGCGGATCGAGCGCGCGCTGAAGTCGCGCAAGCGCTACCGCTATGTCGAGCCGACGGTCGTGCCGGTCGACGATGGTTATCAGGTCCGCAGTCCGTGCTGCTCGCGCAACATCGACAAGGACGGCGGGGTGATCGACGTGGCGCTGCTGCGTCATGATCCCGCGAAGACGATGTGGAAGCTGTTCTGGCGAGATCACGCGAAGGGGATCTGGGAGCTGCACAGCGTGCACCAGCGGTTGACCGCGGCGGTCGACGAGCTGAACGCCGACCCCGAGCGGATATTCTGGCAGTAGTGAAGAGGACGGGTGAGATGGCATTGGCCGAGCAGGAACTGAATGAGATCGCGCAGGTCCTCGAGCAACCTGACGCCGGCAGCACCGCGTTCGGCGAGCTGCGCCGCCGCTTCCCGAAGCTGGTTCTGACCCGCTGCGACGCGTCGGATGTGACGGAGGCGCCGTTCCGCAGCTACGCGGCGTTCGACCTGCACCTGCTCGACGCCAGCGAGCATTGTGCTGGCGTGACAGACGATCCGGCCAAGGCCACTGGCCTCATCCTGGCGAAGCGGGGCTGATCATGACCAAGCCCTATCTGGTGCATGACGCCGACCGGCAGGAGCAGGACGAAGCCGAGCTGACGCCGGTCGAAGCCGGCTTCATTCCGCTGTCCGATCCGGACATCACGACGGCGGAGATCGCCGCCGTCGACGCCGCCTTGCGTTCGCCGCGGCTGTCCCACGGGCCGCTGGTCGAGGAGTTCGAGGCGGCGTTCGCCGCCTATCTCGGGCGCAAATATGCTATCGCGGTGCCGAGCGGAACCCTTGGCCTTGTCCTGGTCTTGAAGGGTCTAGGAATTGGTCCAGGCGACGAGGTGATCGCATCGTCCTATTCGTTCCGCGAGGTCGCACATGCGATCAGCATCGTCGGCGCCAAGCCGGTGTTTGCCGACATCGACTATTATTCCGGCACGCTCGCGCCGAGCAAGGTCGAGGCGCGGATCACGCCACAGACCAAGGCGATCCTGGCCGGCAACACCAATGGTCATCCGGCCAAATGGTCGGAGCTGCAGGCCATCGCCAAGACGCACAGCCTGACGCTGCTCGAGGACTCGACCGAGGCGATCGGCTCGAAATACCAGGGCGCGCTGGTCGGCACTTTCGGCGCGGCGTCGGTGTTCGACTTTTCGCAGCCGTTTGCGCTGACCTGCGGCGAGGGCGGCATGGTCGTGACCGACGATGTCGACATCGCCGTCGCCGTGCGGCGCCACCGCTCGCACCGGCTCGACGAGCGGAGCTCGGTCGTCGTCAGCGGCACCCCGTCGCATCAGGCGGTCATGAGCGACGTCACCGCGGCGCTCGGGCTCGCGCAGCTCAAGCGGATCGACGAGATCCTGGAGCGCCGCCGGTTGATCGAGCAGATCTATTACAGCCAGGTGCAGTCCTTCGAGGGAATCAAGGATCCCTATGTCGGCCCAGATGTCACCGAGGTGAACTGGTTCCTGTACCAGGTGCATCTGGGGACTCGGTTCTCGAAGTCCAGCCGCGACTCCATCGTCGAGGATCTCCGCGTCGAGCAGGTCGAGGCCGTCGCCTATTCCAATCCCCTGCATCTGCAGCGGCACTATTTCGACATGGGCTACCGCCGCGGCGATTGTCTCGTGACCGAGAAGGTCGCCGATCGCGTGGTGGCCCTGCCGTTCCACGTCCATCTGACCACCGACCAGATCGCCTTCATCGTCGCGACGATGAAGGACGCCTCGGTCAATGTGGGAGCGGGCGCGGCGATCTACTGACCATTTCTTAATTCAAACCCAAGAAGGAGACTCCACATGGCAACTCTGACGGTCATGCCCTCTGGAAAGACGATCGAGGTGGGCGAGGGCACCACCATTCTCGCGGCGCTGCTCGCCGCCGAGGTCGAGATCCCGCACAAGTGCGAGGGGCAGGCCAAGTGCGGCTCGTGCCACATCTTCCTGCAGGAGGGACGCAAGGGCGTGTCGAAGGTCAGCAAGCTCGAGAACGAGAAGCTCGACAGCATCGTCGGCGTCGGCTCCAAGTCCCGCCTCGCGTGCCAGGCGACAATCCTCGGCACCGAGAACGTCAAGATCGAGCTGCTCGGCTTCTCGTCAGGTCTGTAACAGGAGGACATCATGGACAACGTCACGCTTCACGTTCGTTTCGCCCCCGATGGCACCGTCGCCGAGATCAGCGAGCGGCCGGCGGCCTTGACGCCGCAGCAATGGTTCAACAAGCTCAGCGAGGCGATCGGCCTGAAGGCCTATCAGACCTTCGCCGGCGGCCGGGGCGTGTTCAAGACCACGCGCGACCAGATCGAGGCCTTGAAGACCGCAGCCTGACCGGTTACGGCCTCAACCAAAGCGAAGCGGCGGCGCGATGACGGGTACCGGACAGGACTGCCAGTTCTTCGTCTCGTATACGGGCGTCAAGCTGCCGCTCCGCTTGGTGACGCCGATCGCGCCGGAGCAACTGTCGAACCGCAACACGTTCATCCGCGGCTATTTCAATGCCGCGGGCGTGCTGACTGGGTTCGAGAAGGTAGTGTATGGCGAGGTCGAGCTGACGCACCGCTACAGCTACCACGCCAACGGTGCCTTGTGCAGCGCCGAGATCGTCATGCTCGACGAGGATCCGGTGACGCTGCATTTCGATGAGACCGGTGCTGCTGTCGCCGGTCAGGACGCTGCATGAGGGAGGCCCCGTGACCGTCGCCAAGCTGATCGAGGCTCTTGCCAGCATGCCCAAGGACGCTATCGTGCTGATGGACTCCGGCGCCGGTTTGTCGCGGGTCGATGCGCTGGAGCTCGTGGCCGAGCAGGGGCCCGGCGCACCGGCCGAGGTGATCCTGCAGCCGAGCTTGGACGAATAGAGACGGGATTGGTTGGATGGCGGACGCAGGTACGACGGAGACTGAGACGTCGGCGGCAGGGCCGGTGATCACGCCCTATGAGCGGATCGGCGGCGCCGTCGTGGTCGATCGCCTGGTCGAGTCGTTCTACCATCGGATGGATACGCTGCCGGAGGCCAAGACGATCCGCGACATGCATGGCACCAATCTCGGACCGATCAAGGTCGTGCTGAAGCGCTATCTCTCGGAATGGCTCGGCGGCCCGAAACTGTACTCGCCGGAGAAGGGCCACCCGCGCCTGCGCCAGCGTCACATGGGTTTCCCGATCGGCAACGCCGAGCGCGATGCTTGGCTGCTGTGCATGCGCGGCGCGCTCAAGGAGACGGTGACGGACGTGGCGGCCCGCCAGGATGTCGACGCCGCCATGACCAAGCTCGCCGACTGGATGCGCAACCAGGCCGGCAACCCTCACGACGCGCGGGCGGCGCGGCCGTGAGTTCGGTCACCGTCTCAGGCGTCATTGCGAGGAGCCAGCAATCCAGAGTCGTCGCGAGACTCTGGATTGATTAGCTACGCCGCTATGCTTGCAATGACGATGGTTGACAGTGTCGCCCCGCCACGGCGTCATCGCCCGGCTTGACCGGGCGATCCAGTACGCCGCGGCGTCCGTGAGTCCACCGAGAGGCCGCGGCATACTGGATGCCCGCCTGCGCGGGCATGACAGCGAAGCATCAATCATAGTCGTCATCGCGAGCGTCAGCGAAGCGATCCAGGGGCAACACAGAGGATGTGCAGTTTAGCCCCTGCTCCGCTTCGCTCGCAATGACGGAGATACGAGGCGTAGGGTGGGCAAAGCGAAGCATGCCCACCGGCCGCTAGATCCGCAGATACCGCCGCAGGAGTGCTGGGCACGGCGCATATCGAGCGGTGCTAAATCATCACCGCCGGTGGCGCCTTTGCGCACCCTACGCGTTCTAACTAATACAACGGCACCCCGAAAAAGTTCTCATCATCGCCGCCCCAGGCGCGGTGCAAGGCCAGCGCGTTCTGCCATTGCGCCACTTCGGTCTCGCTGGCGTTGCGGTGGGTGATCTTGCCCTCTGGCATCTCCGCAAGCAGATAGGTCTTGCCGTTGCGGATGAAGCGGTTGAGGTCCTTGGTGTCGTTGGGCCGCACCACGCAGCGCGGGCGTTCGTCGATCAGGATGGTGGTCGGCAGCATTGCGGGCTCTCACTGCATCGGATTGTCAATCAGCCGGAGGGCCCATGTCATCGCCCGCCTTTTTCTTCTTTTTCTTGTCGACCTTGGCGAGCGCATAGGCGCCGGCGTTCTTCAAGGTGATTGGTGGCTGGCCGACGACGTATTGCGAGATCCAGGCGAGTGTTCGCTCCTGAGCGAGCGCGGTGGCCGTTTCATCATAGGTCTCGCCCTCGGCGTCGAAGTCATGGGCGGCGTTGGGATAGGAGAAGGCGCTGACCTCGGGATGGTCGGCGCGGAACATGCTGACGGCCGGAAACGGCACGACCGCGTCGGCTTCGCCGAAGTGCAGCAGGGTCGGCACCTTGCGCTTGGCGCCGGCGGCGTCGACCACGCCGGTCGCGTAGTAGCTGACGGCGCAGGCAAGCCCGGATACGCGGTTGGCGGCGTTGTAAGCGAGGCCGCCGCCGGCGCCGTAGCCGACCACGGCCACCTTGCCGCAGTCCTTGACGCTGTCGACGGTGGACTGGATCTCGGCGAGGAGAGGGGCGACCGGATCCTGCGCCGCTGCCGACGCCTCGCCGTCCGCCGTGGTCGCGACAGCGGCCGGCGGTGTCAGCTCCGGCGCGATCACGACATAGCCGCTCGCGGCGAAAGCGTCGGCGACCTTGCGGACGTTGCTGCTGCCATTGCCGTCCGGCAGCAAGATGATGGCGCCCTTCGGCGTGTCGGCCGGATCGGCGCGAAACGCCTGGAACGTATGTCCGTCGTTGGCGGTGAGCTTGATGGTGCTCTCGGTAGCCATGTGATGCTCCTGCGTCGTTGGCGCGGTTGGCGCGCGTTACAACAAGCCCAGCTCCAGGGCGGTCTCTTCGGACATCCGCGACTTGTCCCACGGCGGCTCGAACACGAGCGTGACCTTGACCGAGACGACACCGTCGACGGCCTGCACGGCGTCCTCCACCATGCGGACGATCTCGCTCGCGACCGGGCAGCCGGGCGCCGTGAGCGTCATGTCGATCTCGACCGCGCCGCCGCCTTCATGCGCGATGCGATAGACGAGGCCGAGGTCGTAGACGTTCACGGGAATCTCGGGGTCGTACACCGTCCGCAGCGCGGCGATTACGCTCTCGGCGGCATTCTGGGAGCCGGTCGCGAGCGCGCTCTGCGACGGGGAGGGAGGGGGAGCGGCGTGCATGCTCATCATGCGTTGGGTCCTCTCATGGTCCTGGTTCGCACCGGGGGATGATCGTTCGGGGTCGTGTCGAGATTGCGCTGGAGATGCTGCATGGCTGGGCCTCACTCCGCGCCGAGTCCGGCGGCGAGCGCGGCGACGACCGGCCATCCGACGGCGCCGGACGGATCGAGCTGGCGCAACGCCGCCAGCATTTCGGCGGCGCTGTCCGGATCGTTCTTGCGCAGATGGATGAAGGCCAGCGCCTTCAGCGTGTAGAGTGCGAAGCGGCCGGCGCCGTCGGGCAGCGGATCATGTGGCGGCCATTGCCGCCAATCCGCGGGCCAGCCGGCCTGGCGTGCGGCCTCGGCGAGGCCGAGCTCGGCCACCGCCTTGGCCTCGTCGAGATGGCCCTGATAAGTGTGAATCTTATAGAGACAGAAATAGGTCGGCAGCTCCTGTGGGGCGGTCGCCAGCGCCTGGCGAAACAGCCGGTCGGCGCGGGCGTGATCGCGGCGATAGGCCGCCACGCCCTGCTGCAGCAGCGCGTCGATCTCCTCGGGAAGATCGCCGAAGTTGATCGTGTCGGGTTCGCTGACGAGTTCGAGCATCTGCATTGACCTCGATCAAATCATTGCAAGACGCGGACCGTTTTTGCGGTGGTGCAGCAGAGACCGTCATTGCCGCGAAGCCGGCGAAAACGCGCGGGCATGTTGGATTTTGAACGCCAGCTCTGGGTCTCATCGTCGTCCTTGTCGCAAAGCCGACGCGACGATCGTCAATTCGGCGCCTTCGCAGAGCCGGCACAGCATTCGTGAGCCGCAAATGGCTGGTTCGGAGCTTGCATGACGCTGTCATCAATCCAGCGGGAGACACAGCGATGGCGATGGCGGCAACTGATATCGAACGTCTGATCAAGGAGGCGTTCCCGGATGCCGTCGTCGTGATCGAGGATCTGGCGGGCGACGGCGACCATTATTCGGCGCGCGTCACCTCGCAGGCTTTCGCCGGGAAGAGCCGGGTGCAGCAGCATCAAATGGTCTATTCAGCCCTCAAGGGCCAGATGGGCGGCGTGCTGCATGCGCTGGCGCTCGAGACGTCATTGCCGAAATGATCGCTGCCGCGACACCTCCAGGGACGAAAGGATAAGATCAATGTCGACATCCGAACGCATTCAGAAGCTGATCGACAGCAATGACATCGTTCTCTTCATGAAGGGCGTGCCGGCGGCGCCGCAATGCGGCTTCTCCGCCGCGGTGGCGCAGATCCTCGGCAAGCTCGACGTGCCTTATGAGAGCGTCAATGTGCTGGCCGACCCCTTCATCCGCGAGGGCATCAAGGAATTCTCCAACTGGCCGACCATTCCCCAGCTCTATGTGAAGGGCGAGTTCGTCGGCGGCTGCGACATCGTGCGCGAGATGTTCCAGGCCGGCGAGCTGGCGACACTCTTGGCCGACAAGGGCATCAAGGCGGCCGCATCATGAGCGACGGCAATGTCGTAGAGGCGGATGACGATGTCGAAATTCCGCAGCTCTATAAATATCACGCTTTCGTCTGCCTGACGCAGCGTCCGCCGGGTCACCCGCGCGGAAGCTGCGGCGCGCTCGGTGTGCAGCCGTTGTGGGACCGGCTGACCAAGACCATCGAGGCACAGCGGCTGACGGATATCGGCGTCACCGCCGCCGGCTGCTTCGGCTTCTGCAGCGCCGGGCCGATGATGGTGGTCTATCCCGACGGCATCTGGTACCGGCCGACCAAGCCGGAGGATATCGACGAGATCGTCGAATCCCATTTCAAGCAAGGCAAACGCGTCGACCGTCTGGTGATGGTGCTGAAGCGATGAAATGTTGTCCGGAGCCGCTCAGCGCGGCTCCGGGCAGGGCGAGGCCTCTGGCCGCGTGCAGCCCTGGAGGTCGTCGAGATCATCATCCCGCCGCAGCAATGACAACACCGGCTCTCGATCGAAGCCGGCGCACATCAGGCCTTCGGCCTCGATCAAGGGACGGCGGATCAGCAGCGGATCTTCCAGCATCAGATCGATTGCGGCGACGGCTTCGATCGCCTCCGGCTCGATCTCGCCGGATTTGACGCGCGGCGAGGCCGGGTTGAACCAGGACCACACCGGCGTCCCGGCGAAGTAGGCGCGCAGCCGCTCGCCGGTCCACGGTTCGGTCAGGAGGTTTCGCGCGACGACCTCGTGGCCGGCGCGCGTCAGCATCAGCTTCTGCCGGGCATTGGTGCCGCAGCCCGGCTTCTCGTAGAACACGACGGTGGCCACGTCAGAGCCCGCCGAGCTGGACCAGCTGCGCGCCGCCGGCGCGGCCGAGAATGGTGTCGACCTTCTTGCGCACGGACTCGATCGTGAGCGGCTTGACCACCGCGCCATGCGCGCCGGCCTTGAGGCCCTCGATGGCGATCGCCTCGTCGGCCTTCGCAGTCACGATCAGGATCCGAACGCCCTTGAACTTGGCGGAGATCTCGCGCACCAGCTCGGGCCCGCGCTGCTTGAGAAAGGACACCCCGAGCAGGACCACGTTCGGCGCCAGCCAGTCGACGCCCTTCTCATAGGCTTCTTCCGGCGTCGCCAGCTCGTGGGTCTCGATCTCATCGTGCAGCATGAATTGCAGGGCCGCGCGGGTGATCTCGTCATCGTCGATCACGAACACGCGCCGCTGATCCACCGCTTTCGCCGTCTCAACTCCAATCTGCATGGCATCCTCCTCAAACCTTGGCCGCAAGGCTGCGGAGGAGCATCTAGCAAGACTCGTTCCGGCGCCTTTCGCCGCCGAAAGCCTGGGCTTGTTGTGTCATTTCGGACAGCGCATCGCACCATCAAATCTTGCGAAGCATTCCGATGTCGGGTTTGCAACAACCCGCTGTGATAGTCGGATTGTGCTCCATCTCCTTCAAAACATGACCGTTTTCGTTCCCCGCTGGTGCTGGCACAGCCGTTGCAAAACTCTGTTCAGGCAATGGTTGAGGGCTGAGTGCACGCCGACGCTTCGGACGAGCGATGCTCTCCTTCCCAATAACCCGTCTGCCGGTTCGGACACATGAGAGGACGCGGTCACGCTCCGCTGGACGCGGGCGCGACTTTAGCAATCGGTTGATGGAGAGCAGAATGTCATCGCTGCGACAAATCGCATTCTACGGCAAAGGCGGCATCGGCAAGTCGACGACGTCGCAAAACACCCTGGCCGCGCTGGCCGAGATGGGTCATCGGATCCTGATCGTCGGCTGCGACCCCAAGGCGGATTCGACCCGCCTGATCCTGCACGCCAAGGCGCAGGACACCATCCTGAGCCTGGCTGCTGCCGCCGGCAGCGTCGAGGACCTCGAGATCGAAGAGGTCATGAAGGTCGGCTATCGTGACATCCGTTGCGTCGAGTCCGGCGGTCCGGAGCCGGGCGTCGGCTGCGCCGGCCGCGGCGTC
>NZ_CAFI01000497.1 GCF_000239775.1 Bradyrhizobium sp. ORS 375 | reverse complement strand
CGGACAAGGAGCTGGAGCTGGCTGAAGCCCTCGCCAAGAAGCTCGGCACCCAGCTGATCTACTTCGTGCCGCGCGACAACATCGTGCAGCACGCCGAGCTGCGCCGCATGACCGTTCTGGAATACGCGCCGGAGTCGGTCCAGGCCAACCACTACCGTAACCTGGCGACCAAGATCCACGGCAATGCCGGCAAGGGCATCATCCCGACCCCGATCACGATGGACGAGCTCGAGGACATGCTGATGGAGCACGGCATCATGAAGGCGGTCGACGAGAGCCAGATCGGAAAGACTGCCGCCGAACTCGCCGCAACGGCTTAAGCAGTCTTGGTACCGGCCTTCCTCCCGTCGGGAGGCCGGTACCTCTTCTTCGAACTCTCATCGGCCTCGATAGGAGATCGCGCCATGACCATCGCAATCGTCGACACGTCGCATGCCGCCGCGGTGAACCTGCAAGCACCGCTCGCCTTCGAGGACGACAAGCGGCATCATGGCCGGCAGATCTACCGCCTGCTCACAGGGAACGACCCAGCCGAGGCGGTGATCGACGACGACTTCAACTTCGACCGCCACGTGATCGCATCGATCCTCGCAGTCTCGGCGATGGAGCATGGCGCGCTCGCTGAGCGCGCAGGGCTTTCGACCGTCGAGCTGATCGCGCTGCTGGCGCAGTTGTTTCCCGCCGCCGCGATCGATTCGACCTGGCTGCCGATCAACGGCGCAGCTCCAGCTCCCGATGACGACGAGATCGCGATGGTGCGCGATCTGCTGACGGCGCAGCGCTCGACCGATGGCGACGTCAGCCGCTGGCTCGCGGCGATGGTCGCTCGGCGCGCAATGGAGCCGAACCATCTCTGGGAAGACCTCGGCTTGCGCGAGCGTTCCGAATTGTCACGGCTGCTGATGCGCCATTTCGGGCCGCTGGCCAGTCGGAACACTCGAAACATGCGCTGGAAGCGCTTCTTCTACCGCATGCTGTGCGAGGACGACGGCTTCGTCATGTGCACGACGCCGGTCTGCACCCAATGCAACGATTTCGCGCTCTGCTTTGGCGAGGAGAGCGGTGAGAGCCGGATGGCCGAGCGGCGCCGCGAGGTGGCGCTGCAGGAGGCGGCCAACGCCGCCATGTAAGTCAAGGACTGCGACGATGTTGATGGACCCCCTGCTTGGATCTCCCTGCAACTCCGACCATGGACGCTGTCCCGAAGCGGAGACCTGCGAGGCTGGCGAGGCCCTGATGCGCCGCTGCGAGGACGCGCTGCGGCTGGCCGGTTTGCGCCCGACCCAGCAGCGCCAGCAGCTCAGCCGCATCCTGTTCGGCAATGGCAACCGTCACATCACCGCCGACGTGCTCTATGCGGAGGCGGTTGCGACCGGCATGAAGATCTCGCAGGCGACCATCTACAATACGCTCAATCAGTTTGTGGAGCTCGGTCTGCTCAGGCAGATCGGCGTCGACGGCTCCCGGTCGTTCTTCGACACCAACACCACGGTGCATCCGCACTTCTTCTACGAGGACGAGGGCGAGCTCGTCGACGTGCCGGAGGTCGTCGCGTTCGAGCAACTGCCTGAGCCGCTGCCGGGCTATGCCATGGAGCGGATCGACGTCGTCATTCACTTGCGCCGCAGCCGCCACGGCTGAGGCGCGCCATCGCGTCGATCGCAAGTCTTTCCATCTCCGGCACGTCCGATTTCCGACCCTGTTACAAAGCCGACAATCTCGGTCGTTCGGAAAACACACGCAAATTCATGCGATTAAAGCGATGGTCGGCCCTGGCATGGCCGTTGCTGAGTGACTGACAGGCCGTGGATGGAGCGTCGAGCTCTGGCGGTCGACACAGGTTGCGACGGAGCAAGTGAATGCCTGACGTCCTCGGACCGCGCGGGCCCAAGAATGGCATCAGGAATGCCCGGGATGCCGGCTCTGCTCCCGGGAGCAAGAATATTGGGAGGTCGAGGTCCGGGAGCCCGATGCCCCGGGTCATCCTGAACGACACCACGCTCCGCGACGGTGAGCAGGCTCCGGGCGTCGCTTTTGCCCTCGGAGAGAAGGTCGCGATTGCCCGCGCGCTGGCGCGAGCCGGCGTACCCGAGATCGAAGCCGGGACACCTGCGATGGGCGCGGACGAGATTGCCGCCATCCGCGCGATCGTGGAGGCCCGTCTGCCGGCCACCATCATCGGCTGGTGCCGGATGCGCGAGGCGGATGTCGATGCCGCCATCGCCGCGGGCGTCTCGATGGTCAATGTCTCCATCCCGACATCGGACGTGCAGATCGCGGCCAAGCTCGGCGGTGGCCGCAGCGTTGCGCTGGAGCTGCTCAAGCGCGTGGTCGGCTATGCAAGGGGCCGCGGACTGGACGTTGCGGTCGGTGGTGAGGATTCCTCACGCGCAGATGTTGGTTTTCTCGCTGAGGTGATCGCGACCGCAAAGGCGCTCGGCGCACGGCGCTTCCGCGTCGCCGATACCTTGAGCGTGCTCGATCCGGATGCGACATCGGCGCTGGTCGGAGCCTTGCGCGCGACCACGGACCTGGAGATCGAGTTTCACGGCCATGACGATCTCGGCCTTGCCACCGCTAACACGCTCGCGGCAGTGAAGGCCGGCGCGACGCACGCGTCGGTGACGGTCATTGGCCTCGGCGAACGAGCCGGCAACGCGCCGCTGGAGGAGGTCGCGGTGGCGCTGCGGCAGCTCTACCGCCGCGAGACCGGTATCGTGCTCGCTGAGCTCGATCATGTCGCCAATGTCGTCGCGGCCGCTGCGGCGCGCGCTATCCCGCTCAACAAGGCGATCGTCGGCGAGCATGTCTTCACCCACGAGTCGGGTATTCACGTCGACGGCCTGCTGAAGGATCAGCGGACCTACCAGGCGCTCGATCCCATGCTGTTCGGCCGTTCGAACCGGATCGTGATCGGCAAGCATTCGGGACTGTCGGCGATCACCTCGCTGCTCTCGGATCTGCGCCTGCCGGCGAGCGCCGATCAGGCCCAGCGCATCCTGGCGCGCGTGCGCAAGCATGCGGTCGCTCACAAGGGGCCCGTGCCGAAGGAAGCCGTTGCCGCCATCTGGCGCGAAGTCTGTGATCACCCGCATGCGAGCTTTGCCTGATCATGACCGACATCGTGGACAACCCGATTGCCAAGCCCGTCGCCGCAGAGGCGAGCCCGCCCTCGCTGTTCCGCCTGATCCGCGAGGACATCGGCTGCGTCCGCTCGCGAGATCCCGCTGCGCGCGGCGAGATCGAGACCTTGCTGACCTATCCCGGCATTCACGCGCTGATCTGGCACCGCCTCGCGCATCGGCTGTGGATCCGCGGCTGGCGATTTCCGGCGCGGCTGTTGTCATGGCTCGCACGTTTCCTGTCGAACGTCGACATTCATCCCGCCGCTCAGATCGGCCATCGCTTCTTCATCGACCACGGCGCCTGCGTCGTCATCGGGGAGACGGCCGAGGTCGGCGACGACGTGACGCTCTATCACGGCGTCACCCTGGGCGGAACGTCGTGGTCCCCAGGCAAACGGCATCCGACACTTGAGAATGGCGTCGTCGTCGGCGCCGGCGCCAAGATCCTCGGGCCGATCACGATTGGCCAGCGCACCCGGGTCGGCGCCAACTCCGTCGTCATCCAGAGCACGCCGCCGGATGTCACCGTGGTCGGCATCCCGGCCAAGGTGGTGCGGCCGGAGTTCACGCATCGCCGCACCGTCGGCCGCATCGATCTGGATCATCACCTCATGCCTGATCCGGTCGGCGAGGCGCTGTCGGTGATGCTCGACCGCATCGAGTTCCTCGAAGCGCAGCTCGCGCATGTCCGGCAGAAGGTGCGCCAGGGACCACCGCCGCCGGCGCCGATCAATGGCTGCGAGGTTGATCCGACTTTGACTCAAGGAGCGAAGCAATGACTGCGGCAATACCGAATGTGCTCGAGCAACTGAAGCAGACGTCAGCGGCCGAAGAGTTCTTCAAGCTGCTCGGTGTCGACTACGATCCCAAGGTCCTGAATGTCTGCCGTCTGCACATCCTCAGGCGGATGGGCCAGTATCTGGTCAACGAGGATTTCTCGGACGTCTCCAACGAGGAGATCGCAACCCGCTGTAAATCCTTTCTGGAGCAGGCCTATCAGGACTTCGTCGAGTCCACCCCGCTCGACCAGCGTGTCTTCAAAGTGCTCAAGGAAGCCGTCGCTCCGCCGAAGCCGGCGCCCAAGCCGTTCGTCTCGCTGACGACGCTCAAGTAGCAGACGAACTCATCATGACATGCGCAAGCGCCGCCGGGCTCTGCCGGCGGCGCTCTTGTTTCGAGCGAGCTGAGCGAATCGAAGTCCTGTCGTATTCCCGACGCGTGTTGCTTGCGACGTGTCGGACCTCTGCAGGTCTTCTCAGCAGAATTTCAAGTGCCCGGCGCAAGGCGTTGAAACGGCGACGATAATCATCGCGACTGAAACTGGTACGACAATTGCTGTCCTCATGGCAGGCCCTACACCGGAGAGATCGCATGCATATCGTCGTCTGCATCAAGCAGGTCCCGGACTCCGCGCAGATCCGCGTCCATCCGGTGACCAACACCATCATGCGCCAGGGCGTGCCGACCATCATCAATCCCTACGACCTGTTTGCACTCGAAGCCGCTCTGCAGTTGCGCGACAAGTTCGGCGGCGAGGTGACCGTGCTGACGATGGGGCCGCCGTCCGCCGAGGATTCGCTGCGCCGGGCGCTGACCTACGGCGCCGATCGCGCCGTGCTGCTGACCGACCGCTTCTTTGCCGGCGCCGACACGCTGGCGACGACCTATGCGCTTGCGACCGCCATCCGCAAGATCAGCGACACCTTCGGCGCGCCCGATATCGTGTTCACCGGCAAGCAGACCATCGACGGCGACACTGCCCAGGTGGGGCCTGGCATCGCCAAGCGCCTTGGCCTGCTGCAGCTGACCTATGTGGCCAAGATCAATGAGGTCGATCCAGCCGCGCGCACGATCGAGGCCGAGCGCCGGTCGGAAGGCGGTGTGCAGGTGCTCAAGACAAAGCTGCCCTGCCTGGTGACGATGCTCGAGGCGACCAACGAGATCCGCCGCGGCGCCATGGCGGACGCGCTGCGCGCCGCGCGGGCGCAGATCGTGACCTGGAGCGCCAAGGACGCCGGAGTCGAGGATATCTCGAAGTGCGGCCTGAAGGGCTCGCCGACCATTGTGAAGCGCGTGTTCGCTCCGTCGCCGCGAGCCGAGAAGGCAACCTTCGTCGACTTCGCCAATCGTCCGCCGGCGGAGGCGCTGATCGAGGAGCTGTTCAAGCGTCAGCCCAAGCTCGAGGCTGAGCTGATCTCATCCGCGCACGGCTTCTGACCTCGCCATTTGACACCGCCTTTTGAACGATCAACGGGACGACGACCATGAGCGAACCCACCAAAGCACCGCCCGCCGCTGCCGGTCGCGCCGCGACCAAGAAGGAGCTGCCGGAACACTTCAAGGCCTACAAGCACGTCTGGGTGTTCATCGAGCAGGAGCGCGGGCAGGTTCATCCCGTCTCCTGGGAGCTGATGGGAGCGGGCCGTCAGCTCGCCGACAAGCTGAAGGTCGATCTTGCGGCCGTCGTGATCGGACCGCCTGGAGAGGCTGTGCAGCATGCCGCGGCTGAGTCTTTCTGCTACGGCGCCGATCTTGCCTATATCGTCGCCGATGAGGTCCTCGCCGATTATCGCAACGAGGCCTACACCAAGGCGCTGACGGACACGGTCAACACCTTCAAGCCGGAGATCCTGCTGCTGGGCGCCACCACGCTCGGGCGCGACCTCGCCGGCTCGGTCGCGACGACGCTGCTGACGGGTCTCACTGCCGATTGCACCGCGCTCGACGTCGACGCGGACGGCTCGCTGGCGGCGACGCGCCCGACCTTCGGCGGCTCGCTGCTGTGCACGATCTACACCCTGAACTACCGGCCGCAGATGGCGACGGTGCGCCCGCGCGTGATGCCGATGCCGGAGCGGATCGAAAAGCGGGCAACCCGGATCATCGAGCACAAGCTCGGCATGGTCGAGGAAGACATTGTCACCAAGGTGCTGTCCTTCATTCCGGACCGCGACTCCGCCAAGTCCAACCTCGCTTACGCCGATATCGTCGTCGCTGGCGGGTTGGGCCTGGGCTCGCCGGAGAACTTCCAGCTGGTCAAGGGTCTCGCCGCGGTGCTCGGCGCCGAGTTCGGCTGCTCGCGCCCGCTGGTGCAGAAAGGCTGGGTCACCTCGGACCGCCAGATCGGGCAGACCGGCAAGACCATCCGCCCGAAGCTCTACATTGCCGCCGGCATCTCCGGCGCGATCCAACATCGGGTGGGCGTCGAGGGCGCCGACCTGATCGTCGCCATCAACACCGACAAGAACGCGCCGATCTTCGACTTCGCGCATGTCGGCATCGTCACCGATGCGATCCGGCTGCTGCCGGCGCTGACGGAGGCGTTCCGCGCACGATTGTCGCCGCATTCGCGCGACCGCATCGCAAGCTAGGCACCAGAGGAGCAGGGCAATGATCGAGGAACGTTTCGACGCGATCGTCGTGGGCGCCGGCATGGCCGGCAATGCGGCTGCGCTGACCATGGCCAAGCGCGGCATGAAGGTGCTGCAGCTCGAGCGCGGCGAGTATTCGGGCTCGAAGAACGTGCAGGGCGCGATCCTCTACGCCGACATGCTGGAGAAGCTGATTCCCGAGTTCCGCGAGGAAGCGCCGCTGGAGCGGCACCTCGTCGAGCAGCGCTTCTGGATGCTCGACGACAAGTCGCATGTCGGCCTGCACTACAAGTCGGACGATTTCAACGAGGAGAAGCCGAACCGCTACACCATCATCCGCGCGCAGTTCGACAAGTGGTTTTCCTCCAAGGTCAAGGAAGCCGGCGCGACCGTGCTGTGCGAGACCACGGTGACGGAGCTGGCGCAGGACGCCTACGGCAAGGTCATCGGTGTCAAGACCGACCGTCGCGACGGTGAGATCCATGCCGACGTGGTCGTGCTCGCCGAAGGCGTCAACGGCCTGCTGGGCACCCGCGCGGGCTTGCGCGATCGGCCGAAGCCGGAAAACGTGGCGCTGGCGGTCAAGGAGATGCACTTCCTGCCGCGCGAGACGATCGAGGCGCGCTTCAACCTCAAGGGCGACGAGGGCGCGGTCATCGAGGCCGCCGGCACGATCTCCCGCGGCATGACGGGCATGGGCTTCATCTACTCCAACAAGGAATGCATCTCGCTCGGCATCGGCTGTCTCGTGTCCGACTTCCAGAAGACCGGTGAGACGCCCTATGGCCTGCTCGAGCGCTTCAAGCAGCATCCGTCGGTGGCGCCGCTGATCGAGGGCTCCGAGGTCAAGGAGTACTCGGCGCATCTGATCCCCGAAGGCGGCTACAATGCGATCCCGCAGCTCTGCGGCGATGGCTGGGTCGTGGTCGGCGATGCCGCCCAGCTCAACAACGCGATCCACCGCGAGGGCTCCAACCTCGCCATGACCTCGGGCCGCATCGCGGCCGAGGCGATCTTCCAGGTGAAGTCGCGCCGCGATCCAATGACCAAGGAGAACCTCGCGCTCTACAAGAAGATGCTCGAGGAGTCCTTCGTCATCAAGGACCTGAAGAAGTACAAGGACATGCCGGCGCTGCTGCACAATCAGTCGCAGAACTTCTTCCTGACCTATCCGCAGCTCGTCTCCAAGGCGATGCAGAACTTCGTGCGCGTCGACGGCACGCCGAAGAAGGAGAAGGAGAGCAGCATGCTGCGCTCCTTCGTGAATGCGAGGTCGTGGACGGGGCTGTTCGGCGATGCCTTCAAGTTTGCCCGGGCTTGGCGCTAATCAGTGAATGAACCAAGCAGTTGAAGCGAAGGGAGATCAGAGATGAGCACGGATGTCGCGGTGCGGGTCGAAGACAAGCTGTTCTACAATCGCTACCAGGTCGATCCCGGCCGGGCCCATATCAAGGTCCGTCCACATACGACGCCGAGCCCGCAGCTGAAGGCGCTGCTCAAGGCCTGCCCGGCGCGCTGCTATGAGCTGAATGACTCGGGCCAGGTCGAGATCACCGTCGACGGCTGCATCGAATGCGGCACCTGCCGGGTGATCGGCGAGGCCAGCGGCGACATCGAATGGAGCTATCCGCGCGGCGGCTATGGCGTGCTGTTCAAGTTCGGCTGAATGATGCGGGGGCAATTCGGCGCATGTCAGGCGGGATGCGCCGTGCTCCTAAATGCTATATCGTGATTGATATAGGTCATTGAACTCGCGCGCCTGTTCTGCTTTCATCGGGCCGCAGCAACGATGCTGCTGAAAGATGAGGAGCGGCACGTGAAGCTGAGCGCACGGAATGTCTTGCCGGGAACGGTGATCTCGGTGTCCAAGGGAGCAACGACCGCCCACGTCAAGGTGGAGCTCGCTCCAGGACTGACGGTGTTCTCGGCCATCACGAACGAGGCGGTCGAGGAGCTCGCACTCGCCGTTGGCGACCGTGTCTCGGCCGTGATCAAGTCGTCCGACGTGATGATTGGCAAATAGCTGCCTGTGATGGCGGGAGCCGTCTGTGTGCCTCAGCCGGCACTCGCCGACTGTGAGCTCAGCGTCAGCCACCAGGCGTCCATCGCGGAGCGCGACGGCGGCAGCAATGTGCCGAAGTCACCCGTGAAATCCCGCCAATCCGACATGCATTTCTGCGGCACGGCGGTCAGCACCGGGATTCCGGATGTGATCGCGTCGGCCAGCTCGCCGCGCAATCCGCTTCCCGACGCCTCCTGCTTGGAGAATTTGTTGATGACGATGAGATCGGCATGGGCCGCGATGGCGCGATGAACGGCCATGCCGGCTTCGGCGAGGCCGGCGGCATCGAGCTTGCACGCCGTGGAGCCGCTGCCGAGGTCCTGGCAGATCGAGATCGTGTCGCCATTGGTGAGGTCGATGACGTCCATTCCGCTCTTGCGCCCGACCTCGTCCCTGGTGTTGCGCTGAACGATGCCGCCGACGCGCACGCCGCGTTGCTGGAGACCCTGGACGAAATCATCCAGCAGGGTGTCGGCATCGTCGCCGGGTCCATAGAGAACGGCGGCCAGGCGGGGCGGGGCGGGCTCTGCCGGCTCGGGGTGTTGATGCAGCGTCATGGAGTGACCTCAGGCGGCTGCCGCCATTCCGCTCGGCCGGCCAGAGCATGCTGGGCCGGCGCTCGGACGCGCGCAGGACGCCGTAGATATATCGGGAATATGGCCTCGCGACCAAGAGGAGATCTCGCACGTGCCCACCACCGCCACCTCCCATGATCTGGAGGCGCTGCTTCGCGATGACGTTCCGTATGGCGACCTGACGACGGAGGCGCTCGGGATTGGCGCGGAGCCGGGCGAGATGCAGTTCTGCGCGCGCGACCGGATGGTGCTGGCGCTGGCGGAGGACGCGGCGGCACTGATCGAGCTGGCCGGCTGCCGTGTCGACCAGCTTGCCAGCAGCGGTACGGCGCTCGAAAAGGGAGCTTCGATCCTGCGGGCGCATGGATCCGCCGCCGGCTTGTTGCGGAGCTGGAAAGTGGCCCAGACGCTGATCGAGATCTGGTCAGGCGTCGCCACGGAGGCCGCCGCCATCGTGCGCGCCGCGCGTGCTGTGACGCCGGGGATCGCGGTGGCCTGCACGCGCAAGAACGTCCCAGGCACCAAGCAGTATGCCGTTGCCGCCGTGAAGGCGGGCGGGGCCGTCATGCACCGGCTCGGCCTGTCCGAGACCATCCTCGTCTTTCCCGAGCATCGGGCGCTTCTCGGCGATACGCCGCTCGCCGACATCGCCGAACGGTTGCGCCGCACCGCTCCCGAGAAGCGGCTGGTCATCGAGGTCACGACCATCGAGCACGCCGTGGCGGCTGCGGCGGCCGGCTTCGATGTCATCCAGGCGGAGAAATTCCCGCCCGCCGACATCGCAGCCCTTGTCCGGCGCATGAGAACGTTGGCGACCCTGCCGTTACGGCCGATCGTTGCGGCCGCCGGCGGCGTCAATGCGCAGAACGCGGCGGCCTATGCGGCGGCCGGCGCCGACGTGCTCGTCACCTCCGCCCCCTATCTCGCGCGTCCGTGCGACGTGCAGGTCAGGATCACGCGAGCGGCGGCTTGAGGCCGCGCATCGATCATTGCGGCGGCCGAGCCGCCGGCCGCTTCTGGCGGTTGGCGCGCCATTCGAGGAATTCGCGGAACAGCTTCGCGTCGGTCGACGCGCCCGGCTGCGGATCGCCGGCCTGGGCGTTGGCGCCCATCACCTGGGCGCCCGGCATGTTGCGCTCGAGCCAGTCCTGCGCCGTCTTGAACCGCGTCCAGCCGGCGACCGGCGCCAGCGGTGCCACTTCCAGCCATTTGGGGTGAAACGGCGGGCGCTGCAGGGCCTGAAGGTTGTTGAACAGCGCCTCGACCAGCAATGACAGCCGGCGGTGGCGATCGCTGCCGGGCTGCCAGTTATACGACGCGAGCAGCGCCTCGGCCGCGATCGTGTTCACCGGCGCGCCGCCGCTGACGAGATTCGGATAGTCCTCGGCCGACAACTGCGCCGGCAGATAATCGTCGCGCAGCGCCTTGTCGTAGTCGACCGGCACGAGGTGCAGGTTGGGATCGTTGATCTGGCTGAGCCATTGCAGCGGCTTGCCTTCGACCGCGATGATCGCGTCGATGTCGCCCCGGCGCAGCATGTCCACCGCCAGCCGCGGCTCGATGTACAGCAGATGCGGCCTGATCCCGAGCCGTTCGAACACGTTGATCGAGGTGACGAAGGTTCCGCCGTCGGGAAGGTCGACGGCAATGGTCTTGCCGTCGAGCTCGCTGAGGCTGGTGATGGACCTGGGCGCCACCACGTGCATTTCCTCGTTGAACAGCTTGGCGACATAGGCCAACTGCTCCCGCACATTGTTGGCGAAATCCTTGCGTTCGAGAAACGCGAGCGTGTCCTTGCGGATGATGCCGGCGTCGACGCCACGCAGCAGCAGGATGTCGGCCACCGACTGCACCGAGCCGCGGCCGATCACCGGCAGAACGCGCAGCTCCGCGCCCTTGTCCAGGATCGAAGCGAGGTCGGCGCCCATGTTGGCGTAGGTGCTGCCGAACGATCCGGTCATCAGCGTCACGGTGTTGGCGTTCAACTGGTTCGCCAGATCCTTCTTCGCCGTGCCATAACGAAAGATCGTCTTGAAGGAATCGCTCACGGTTCCAGGATCAATGCCGCTGCGGACCGGGCCGAAGCGCTGCCACTGGCCGCCGGTGAACTGCATCATCTGCATCTGCTCGAGCGGTGCATGGTCGTGGACGCTGGTGTTGATCGTGATGCCCGGCAGCAGCATCGGCAACTGCAGGCCTTTCAGGGAGGTCGCCTGCTTCATGATGTTCTCGCGCGACAGGTCGTCGCCGCATCTCTTCAAGACCGCGACCATCGTCTCGGCGACGATGTAGCCATAGATGGCCAGGCCGTTGCTGCGGGAGACCTGGGGGAGATAGCGGTCCATGAACGAGGCCCACTCACGGTGAGGCGGATCGTCGGTCGTTGCGGCGTCGTCGTCGTCGGTGAAGTAGTTCGCCGACAGGATGCCTTCCGAGTTCTGCGCACCGGCAGCCAGCATCACGGCAGATGCCGAATCCGACACCGAGGTGAGGAGGTGATCCGGACGCCAGCCGATCTCGGCGACACGCCGGATCGCCATGACTGCGAATTTGGGAGTTGTCACGTCGAGCAGGATGTCGGCGCCCGAGGCCTTCAGCGTCGCAATCTGCTGGTTGACATTGGCGTCGGTGACTTTGTAGCCGGCCTCGGCCACCACCGGGATCTTGCCGCCCAGACCATCCTTCAGGCCTTTGATGTAGTCCTTGCCGAAATCGTCATCCTGATAAAGGATCGCGATCTTCCCCCTCGTATGCGTCTCGAGCAGATATTGCGCGAAGATGTGCGCCTCGGTCTGGTAGCTCGGCTGAAATCCCATGGTCCAGGGAAAATCGTGCGGCTGGTCCCACTGGGAGGAGCCGGAGGCGACGAACAGTTGCGGCACCTTGTTGGCGTTCAGATAGGGGCGGGCGGCGAGGCTCGTGGCGGTGCCGAGGCTGGCAAACATCATGAGGACGTTGTCCTCCTCGACCAGCTTGCGCGTCATCTCGACGGTCTTCTGGGGATTGTAGCCGTCATCATAGGAGATGAAATTGATGCGCCGGCCATTGACGCCGCCTTCCGCGTTGATCTTGTTGAAATAGGCCGCAATCGTCTTGCCGATGACGCCATAGGCGAGAGCCGGGCCGCTATAGGGCATGGTGTTGCCGATGCGGATTTCACTGCCGGCTGCCGCGGCGGTGCGCGGCTGCGCGAGTTGCAGAGAGATCAGGAGGGCCAGGCCAAGCCCGGCGGCCTGACCGATCATCCCGACGCGACTCACCGGCCGATCCAACGGCAACAGGCCGCGGCTTCGTTCGGTGGCCACCCCGGCGCGAACCGCGTCGATGCCCTGCATCTCAATCCTCCCGTCGGTGGTTTGGCTTATGCGCGCAGGCCGTCGCGGCCGCCCGTGTTGCCGGGCGGTCCGGATCTTGGTCGAACGCTTCGTTTTTTGGCGGTGTCAGCGCGCTGCGGAGATGCGGCGACTGGCTTCCGGTGATCCTTGCTCCGCAGCCTTCAGATACCAGGCGCGGGCCTTCGCGGCGTCAGGGACGGCGCCGAGGAGACGCGACTTCGTCAGCTCGGTCGGGTCGTAGGTGCGCGCCAGCAGAAGCGATGCGTCGGCGATTCCCGCATCGGACAGCCGGGTCAGGATCAGGCGGGCGCTCGCCACGTCGCCTGCCGCCAGCAGATCGCGTCCGCGCTTCATCAGCGAATCGACTTCCTCGCGCGGCAGTGGAACGCTCGGGCGGGGCGTCGCGACGGGCGCAGCGGCCGGCGCCGCCGGCGGCGCTGTGACCATCGGCGGCGGCGATTGCGGAGCCGACGGCCAGCTGCGGCTCGTCATGTCGCTCGCGCTGGGCGCCGCCAGCGAAGCGACCGTCTGCGGTGGGTCGTCCTGGGCGACCTTGGCTTCGGCGGGGTCGATCTGGGCGAGACTCTCCAGCACCGTCGACGGCATGATCACGCTCTTGCCCGCCGGCGCGGCTCCGCCAGCGTCGAAGGAGACCATGTTGACGACGATCATGGCAACAGAGGCGGCAATGCCGACGGCCGCACCAATCTTGATGATGACGCCAACCCGCGACACCTTGTAGCTGTCTTCCGGCGGCAGCGGCATCACCACGGGATCGAGCTTCGCACTCCAGGCGCGCCGCACCTCCTCATCGTCGAGATCGACGGCCGGAGGTCGCGCCGGCAGGAAAGTTGGCCGCGCGATCAGATGATGCGGAAGTTGGCTGCCATCGGGAGCAGAATCGTATTCCGCCGAGCCGGCATCGGCTGGGCGCCGGCGCGGCGCGTATTTGCGAAGCTCTTCACTGGCCCAAGGCGGCGCCGGTTTGTCCGGATCGTTCTGAACTGGAGCACTCATCACTAGCCTCCTGTCTCCGGCGATCCGATCGTCGGAGAGAGCTTCAGGGCGTCAGGCATGCGCGGTCCAACCGATGATCGCATGTTGCGAGCCGGGAGGAAATGCACCAACGCTTGCGTCGCGACAGACAGGTCCGGTTTCCTTCCGACACACGCGCCACTGTTTTCGCGCGCCCTGGTCACAATCGATGTTGCTTGACTCTAAGCTGATCAATGTTCTTGGCGGGAAGCGTGAGTTGGTAAGGCTATTTGATGGAAATTTCCCGGCTGGCGCGGCGTCGGAATGCTCGCATGGCGCGAACCGGCCGGATGCTCTGCGGGTCTGCGGCAGAGTGCCTGGAGCATCTTGATACCGTGACGATTGCGACTTCTCCGTGCGCTCAGTGACTTAGCTTGACGAACGAGCGCAGTGCGGTCGGGAAAACCACAACCAAAACGAGAAGACGCTAAAAGCAAATGCGGCCGGACAGAGCCGGCCGCATTCACATATCCGGTCGGTTTCTACTCGGCCGCCAGCGCGACGGTCACACCAGCAGCCTCGATCGCCACGGCGACCGATTGAATGATGGCGGCGAAGCGGACGGCCGTCTGGATCGAGGCGGCGGGCACGCCCGCGTCCTGCAGGACCTTTTCGTGCGCGTCGATGCAGGTGCCGCAGCCGTTGATGGCAGAGACCGCCAGCGACCACAGCTCGAAGTCGGCCTTGTCCACCCCGGGATTGGCAATGACGTTCATCCGCAGCCGGGCCGGCATCGTCGCGTACTCCTTGTTCGAGGCAAGGTGCACAAAGCGGTAGTAGACGTTGTTCATGGCCATGATGGCGGCGGCGGACTTTGCCGCCGCCAGCGCCGCCGGCGCGAGATGGGCCGCGGCGACCGATTCCAGCGCCGCGGTCACCGTCGCATTGCGTGTGGCAATCGCGCATGCGACGAACAGGCCGTATTTGGCCTGCGCCGACAGCGTCTCGTCGGACGCCATCGACGACAGGTTGAGCCGGACGTCCTTGGCGAAATCGGGGATCTGGTCCTTCAACTGCTCGATCGACATGATCAAGCGACCTTCAGGGTCTCGCCGCCGACCTCGCGGTTGCACGGGCAGAGCTCGTCGGTCTGCAGGGCGTCGAGCACGCGCAGCGTGTCCTTCGGGGCGCGGCCGACATTGAGGTTGGTCGCGTAGACGTGCTGGATCGTGTTGTCCGGGTCGACGATGAACGTGTAGCGATAGGCGACGCCGTCGGGCGAGCGCACGCCGAGGCCGTCGACCAGCGAGCCCTTAGTGTCGGCGAACTGCCAGATCGGCAGCTTGTGCAGATCCTTGTGGTCGCGGCGCCAGGCCAGCTTGCAGAACTCGTTGTCTGTGGAGCCGCCGAGCACGACAGCGTCACGGTCGGCGAAATCCTTCGACAGGCGCGCAAACTCGGCGATCTCGGTCGGGCACACGAAGGTGAAGTCCTTCGGATAGAAGAAGATGATCTTCCACTTTCCAGGAAAGCTGGCTTCCGTCAGGGTCTCGAAGGCGCTCTCGCCCTTCTCCTCCTGCAGATGAAAACCGGGCTTCACGCCGACGATTTCGAACGACGGCAGCTTACTCCCAATTCCGAGCATGTCGCACTCCAAGAAAATTCTGCGCTGCAATAGCGAGGCCCATTGTGCATTGCAAGCGATATGCCATTAGCTATCAACATCAATGCGTTGGAGGAAATGCGACAGCCCGCCGACTCGTGTTGCGAATGCGAGTAAGGACGATGTTCGAGACCCGACGAGGCGCGCGTGAGCTGATCGCTCAGCGTCCGATTCGCGACAGACGCCCACATGCATGTGGAGCGTGCGTCGATTGCGGGCTCCACTTTTGAGTTGATAAGCTTGTCAAACCGCATGCTGCCAGTCTGGCGCAGGCCATCCGAGTTATGGCGCGGCTGCAATTTCTTTGTGCGGGCTTAGTGGCAAAATTGACATTATCGCCTTTGTTGCGATGCACGTTTGACCACAGCATCCGCTGAAGCGGCAGCCAGACGACAAGCGCTCGGCAAAGCAAGGGCATCGCATACGAAGGCGCGGTTCATCGCGCTTGGTGTTGTCAGCTTTTCAGCAGATCGCGTCTGTTATTTCGCCTTGCTGCGTGGCGGCCTGACCATACTCTCCGCTCAGAGTTTCAACGCCTGGGAGGAGTTCAGCGCCATGAGCGAACGTGTCTCGGCAATATCCGCGAGCACCAATCCATCGATCGATCGCCGTCGTTTCCTGTCGACCTCTGCCGCGCTGGCGGCAGGCTTGGCTGCACCGACATTGATCGGAACCCGGAAGGCGGCTGCCGCCGGTCTCAAGACGGTCCGCTTCAGCGAGGCCGTGCACAATCTCGGCTACATCAATCTCTACGTCGGCATGCATGCCGGCATCTTCAAGAAGAACGGCCTGGACATGCAGGTGAGCGCCGCAGGCGGCGACACCCAGACTTTCGCCGCCGTGCTCGGCGGCTCGGCTGACTTCGCGATCGGCGATGCGACGATGGCGCAGATCTCGCGCGAGAACGGCGGTCCCGGCGTGGTCGTCGGCACCGTCGTGCAGCGCGCGCATTATTTCGGCGTCTCCAAGACGCTCCAGCCGATCACCGACCCCAAAGGGTTCAAGGGCCTCAAGATCGTGACGTCGCCGGAGCCGAACACCAACTACAGCGTCGCCAAGCGGCTGCTGGAGAAAGCGGGCATGAAGGTCGGCGTCGATGCGACGATCGTGCCGGTCAATCCCGGCACCGAGATCGCGGCGATGCTGGCGGGGCAGGCCGACATCGCCATCGCCTATCAGCCCAGCGTCGCAGCCGCGGAAGCGCAGGGTGCCAAGGTGGTGTTCGACTTCTCCAACTATATCGGTCCGTTCTGCAACACCGGGATCATGGTGCTGCCGACCACGATCCAGAAGGATCCGGAGATGGTGCAGGCGCTGGTGACCTCGTTCGAGGAGGCCTCGCGCAAGACCTACGCCGATCCCGCCTTCTCGAAGGAGGTGGCACGCAAGGAATTCCCGGATCTGCCCGGCGAGGTCGTTGACAAGGCGATCGATGCCGAGCTGAAATATCTCATCCCGGCACAGTCGGTCATCACCAAGACCGATCAGTGGGCGAACTTGATGGAAATGCAGGTCTATCTCGGCAACGCCAAGGGCTCGGTGCCGTTCGATCAGATCATCGACAATTCGTTTGCTGAGAAGGCGATCGCCAGTCTCAAATGACTGAGGTGAGCGGCACGATGCAAATGGGGCCGGGCGCTGGTGCAGGGCCCGTACCCCCGCTCGTCGTCGAGCATGTGGCCAAGAGCTACGAGCTCGATGGCGGCCGCGTTGTGCCGGTCATCGGCGACCTCAGCCTGACTTTGCGAGAGGGCGAGATCGTCAGCATCGTCGGTCCTTCGGGCTGCGGGAAGACCACGCTCTTGAACACGCTGTGCGGTCTCCTCGCGCCCGATGCCGGCCGCATCCGCTGGCATGGCAGGGAGGTCGCGGGACAGCCGCAGAACGTCGGCTACATGCTGCAGAAGGATCTGCTGCTGCCGTGGCGCACCGCGCTGGGCAACACGATGCTCGGCCTCGAGATCCGCGGCGTGCCGGCGGCGCAGGCCGAGGACCGCTGCCGCGCGATGCTCGACCAGCTCGGGCTGCACGGCTTTGCCGATCATTATCCCTCGACCCTGTCCGGTGGCATGCGCCAGCGCGTCGCGCTCGCCCGCACGCTGGTCAACGAGCCCGAGGTGCTCCTGCTCGACGAGCCATTCGCCGCGCTGGATTTCCAGAGCAAGCTGCTGATCGAGAACGACACGGTCGATCTGGTGCGAAAAGGACGGCGCTCGCTGCTGCTGATCACCCACGACATCGAGGAGGCGGTGTCGCTGGCCGACCGCGTGATCGTCCTGACCAAGCGCCCGACGCAGATCAAGGCGGTCTATGACATCGCGCTCGGCGACGAGCGCCGCGATGTGATCTCGGTCCGGCAGGCACCGGGCTTCAGCGATTACGTTCGCAGCATCTGGACCGATCTCGACGTGGTGCTGCAATGACGGTCGAGCTCGATGCAGCTCCTGCCGCGAAGGCATCAACCGAGCGCGTCGCACCAACCGGCCGCTGGCCGCGCCTGCGCGGCACGCTCGGGGTGCTGCTGACGCAGCTCGTCGTGCTCGCGGCTTTTCTGGCGTTCTGGGGATACGCGACCGGCCAGAACAAGACGGCGGCCTTCATGTTCGGCTCGCCATCGGCGATCTTCAAGTTCCTGTCGCAGATGGCGGTCGACGGCAGCCTGTGGCGCGACACCTCTGTGACGGGCCTCGAGACGCTGCTCGGCTTCTTCGTCGGCAACTGCATCGGCACGCTGATCGGGCTGTCGCTGTGGTACTCGCGCTTCGTCTCGCGCGTGGTCGAGCCGTTCGTGATCGCGCTCGGCTCGATCCCCATCATCGCGCTGGCGCCGATCATCATCATCTGGTTCGGCACCGGCCTGACCTCGAAGGTGGCGATGTCGACGCTGTCGGTCGTGATCGTGGCGCTGGTCACCTCCTACAAGGGCGCGACCGGCGTCGATCCCGACCAGATCAATCTGTTGCGCACGCTCGGCGCCTCGAAATTCCAGATCTTCCGCAAGCTTGTGGTGCCGGCGTCTCTGACCGACATCTTCGCAGGACTGAAGCTCACGGTCGGCTTCGCGCTGATCGGGGCCATCGTCGGCGAGTTCATGTCGTCGTCGGAAGGGCTGGGGCACGCGATCTTCAAGGCCGGCTCGCTGTACATTATTCCAAAGGTCTTCGCGGCGCTGGTCGCCACCATCGCGCTGGCGCTGGTCCTGACCTTCGCGGTCGGCAAGATCGAGCAGTTGCTGATGCCATGGCGCCGGCAGCTGCAGCGCTGACGACAGGGCCTCATCATCATGTATCACCAGAAACGTAACGGCGGACAAAGCAGGGAGTGATCATGTCGAAGCGCATCGGCAAGGCTGGCAATATCAAATACGCGCTCTCCGGCGATGACGCGTTCATCGCATCCGTCGAACCCGGCGAGATTTTCGTCGTCGAATGCGCGATCAACGTCAATGACGGCACCATCCGCGCGCTCGGCCAGCAACTGGTCGAAAGCGACGTGACGCTGCCTTACGTCAACGGCGCGACCGGACCGATTGAGGTGCGCGGCGCCAAGGCTGGCGACATGCTGCGGCTTGACATTCTCGACATGGAGCTCGACCGGCTCGGATTCACGGCGCTGTGGCCGGGCATCGGCATGTTTCCCGACTGGGTGCGGCGCAAGGAGTTCGGTATCCAGACCCGCGTGGTCGCCGTCGAGAACGGCCACGTGCTATGGAACGAGCATGTGAAACTGCCGGTGCGGCCGATGATCGGCGTCGCCGGCGTGGCGCCGGTGCATGGTGCCGTGTTGACCGTCGACAATGGTCCGCATGGCGGCAATCTCGATGTGCAGGAGATCACGTCGGGCAATTCCGTCTTCTTCCGCGTCAACAAGGACGGCGCGCATCTCTTCCTTGGCGACTGCCACGCCATCCAGGGCGACGGCGAAGCCAACGGCATGGGCGCGATCGAGATCGCGGCGAACCTCACCGTCAAGGTCTCGCTCGACAAGGCTCCGGCGCGGCTCAACCATCCGCGGATCGAGACGCCGACGCATATCTGCACGCTCGGCTGCGCGCGCCCGCTGGAGGATGCGATGCGGATTGCGTTCGAGGAGATGATCAACTGGCTGGAGGATGACTGGAAGATCCCCGCGGCCGAGGCCTACATGCTGCTTGGCCAGGTCGCCGAGGCGCGCTGCACCCAGGTGGTCAATCCGAAATACACCTACATCTGCAAGGTCAACAAGGCCTTGCTCGCCGGCTATCACGGCTGAGGCCGTCCACTCGAGATGAAGGAGAACACCATGGATCTGGGATTAGCCGGCAAGAGCGTGCTGATCACGGGCGGCAGCAAGGGCATCGGGCTCGCGATCGCCGAATTGTTCGCCGCCGAAGGCGCCAACGTCGCGATTTGCGCCCGCGATGCGGAGGCGGTGAGCAAAGTGGTCGCGAAGCTCGCGGCGAAGGGCGTGAAGGCGTGGGGGCAGGGGATCGACGTCGCCGATGCCGTCGCGCTGAAGGGCTGGGTCGATGGTGCGGCCAAGGAGCTCGGCGGTATCGATTGCATGGTCTGCAATGTCAGCGCGCTCGCCGTGGGCGATACGCCCGAGACCTGGGAGAAATCCTTCCGCACCGACATGATGCACACCGTCAATTCGATCGCGGCGGCCGTTCCCCATCTCGAGCAGTCGAAGTCGGCCTCGATCAGCATCATCTCCAGCGTGTCCGGCTTCGAGGTCGACTTCGCCGCGGGATCCTATGGCGCGATCAAGGGCGCGTTGATTCACTACGCGAAGGGCCTCGCGCACCAGCTCGTCAGCAAGGGCATCCGCGTCAACGCCGTGTCGCCGGGGAACACCTATTTCGAAGGCGGCATCTGGCAGAACATCGAGAATGGATCGCCCGATCTGTTCAAGATGGCGATGGGCCTCAATCCGACGGGACGAATGGGAACCGCCGAGGAGGTCGCTTATGGCGTCGTGATGCTGGCGAGCCCACTGGCGAGCCGCATCTCGGGAACCAATCTCGTCATCGACGGGGCCTTGACCAAGGCGGTCTAGATTCCCCTGCATGCAAGCTTGCAAGCCATGCAGCAAGAGAATGCTGCACTGCGGCTAATGTCCGACTCTCCCGGCGGCCTCACGAGTTGAGAGCCCTTGAGGCCGCAAGGGAGAACAAAGCATGCAGGCACTCGTGCAGCAGCTGTCGGCACTGGTTCCAGAGTGGATGATCGGGCCGGCTTTGATCATCGGCGCCATTCTGGGCGCGCTGCTGGTCTACAAGGTCCTGCGCGCCGCCGTGAAGCGCGCCATCGGGCCGCGCAAGTCGATCCTGCTGCCGATCCTGCAGCGCACCGCAGGGCCCGCGCAGCTGGCACTCTGTTTGATTGCGGTGGCCCTTGTGCTGCCGCTGGCGCCATTGAACGAGGGCTGGCGGCGCGCGCTCGCGCATCTGTTCGTGGTGGCGACGATCGCGCTGGTCGGCTGGATCACGATCCGGATCGTCGACATGGTGTCGGCGCGCTATCTGCAGCGCTTTCGCGACGACATCACGGAGAATTTCCTCGCGCGCAAGCACGTCACGCAGGTGCGCGTCTTCAAGCGCGTCATCGATACGCTCATCATCATCGTCGCAGTCTCGGCGGCGCTGATGACCTTCGATTCCGTCCGGCAATATGGCGTCAGCCTGTTCGCATCGGCCGGCGCCGCCGGTCTGATCGTCGGTCTCGCAGCAAGGCCGCTGCTCAGCAACCTGATCGCGGGCGTGCAGATCGCCGTCACTCAGCCGATCCGGATCGAGGATGCCGTGATCATCGAGAACGAATGGGGCTGGGTCGAGGACATCGCCTCGACCTACGTCGTGATCCGGCTGTGGGACTGGCGTCGCATGGTGGTGCCGCTGTCCTACTTCATCGAGCGCCCGTTCCAGAACTGGACGCGCGATGCGGCCTCGCTGATCGGCTCGGTGGTGCTGCATGTCGACTACGCCGCCGATGTACCGCGCATCCGCAAGCGGCTGGAGGAGGTGGCCAAGGAATCCAAGATCTGGGATGGCGCGGTGGTCAATCTTCAGGTCGTCGATACCAATGCCCGCACCATGGAACTGCGCGCCCTGGTGAGCGCACGCAATGCGCCGCAGGCCTGGGACCTCCGCTGCGAGGTCCGCGAGAAGCTGATCGCCTTCCTGCAGCGGGACATGCGCGAGGCGCTGCCGCGCGATCGGGCCGACATCTCGCCGCCATTGTCGGTGTTCAATCCGCAATCGCCGCCGCATTTCGCAGCTGCATCGAACTGACCTCAGCTCCCTGTGATCGGCCAACTGTCCACGATGCTGAAGCGGCTTGTCGAGCTGGATTGCCGGAACAGTGCAATCCGATCGATGGCGAGCCTGGAGAGATCCAGGCCGGCGAAGCGGTCTTGCAGCATCGCCAGAACAGGCCGGCGAGGTTCGTCGGACAGCCGGCGGGTCAGCGTCATGTGGAAACGAAAATCCTCCATGACATACGGATAACCCCAGCGGTCGAGATGCTCCCGCTGGCGCGGCGAGAGCATCTCCGGCTTGCGCCGGGCGCGATCCTCCGCGCTCATGGGGGCCCGAAAGGGCTCGAACCTCTCGACGCAGGCGGCGGCAAACTGTTGCAGCTCTTGCGACGCCTCGCCGGGGATCACAGCGATAAAGCCGCTGATCGCATCGACGACGGGACGGATGATCGGAATGGTCCTCGGAGTTGCAGCGAAAGCGGCACAGGCGGCGGACAGATCAGCTTCGGTCCGCTCATCGTGCAGCGGAAACGGGGCTTTCAGCGTGGCATGGAAGCCGTACTTCCGCGCGTCGGCGGTAAGCTCCGCCCAATCGGGCGTCGCATCCAGTATCCCGCCTGGAAACTCCCTCTCGTTCCCCGTCCAGGCGTCGTAACCGAGCAGGTCGGCACCGAACGTGGCGAGCGCCGTGTCCGGCGCCGGAGTGTAGTAGATGGCGTAGCGCGGGAAGCCGGCCATGACTGTCACTCCGCCGCCGCTGCGCGCGGCGCTGCGCTGGTGCTGAGACGATCGGCTTCTGCGAGGTGGACGAGACGGCCCGCCGCGATCACTGCGACGATACGCGGTCGCAGCGGCATGCTGTCGTCGACCAGGACGATGTCCGCGCGCTGGCCTGGGGTGAGGGAGCCGCGGTCGGACAGGCCTGCGGCCTGCGCAGGGCCGGATGAGATCAGGCTCCAGGCGCGCGCCAGCGACAGAATGCCCTCAGCGACGAGGCGATAGGCCGCCAGCACGGGCGCTGGATAGTAATAGTCGGACGCCAGCACCGAGCACAGGCCCTTGGCGATCATGTCGCTGGCCTTGGTCCAACCGGTATGGCTGCCGCCGCGCACCACATTCGGAGCGCCGAACACGATGGCGTCACCGCCGGCAGCAGCCTCGCGCGCCGTCTCCTCATTGACCGGAAACTCGGCGATTCCGACGCCCTGTCCGCGAAACGCTCGGCGCATCTCTGGACTCTCATCGTCGTGCGACAGCATGCGGAGGCCGGCTTGGCGCGCTGCTTCGGCCAGGCGTGCGATCGACGCCGGCACCGCGTCTGCGCGGGCTACAATGCGCGCGACGAGGCGATCGAATTCGTCGCCGGAGAGGCCGGTGCGGTCGACCATGCGCTGCCGCTTGTGCGGCTTGTCGAGGCTCGCCACCGTCGAATCCATATGGTCGTTGAAGGCGAACAGGTCGATGCGCCGTGCGGCGATCAACTGGCGGATCTCATCCTCGTCGTCGAGATTGTAGGTTTCGTGGCGCAGATGGAAGCGCGTGTCGGCCGCAAGTCGCGGACGCAAGCTCTCGATGGCCTCCAGCAGCTGACGCGCATTGCCGGCGCTGCGCAGGCCAGGCTCCCATGACCATGTGGTCGCGTGGAACACGGTGGTGATGCCGTTGCTGATGGCCTGGCGGTCGCTGTCAACAAGCGCGACGTCGATCGGGAAATCGACGCCGGCCCGCGGCATCATCTGCCGCTCGAACGCGTCGCCATGGATGTCGACGATGCCGGGCAGCACAGCGAGGCCGGCAGCATCGAGCTCCAGCATCGGCACCCGCGTCGTGGCATCGTGCCGGTCGATGATGATGCCTTCGGACACGGCGAGGGAGGTGTCAACGAGCTCGGAGCCGATCAGGCAGCGGCCGGAGGAGATGGAGATGTCAGTCATCGAGCGGCACTCTGCCGCACCTGGCGTCCGCCGTCGAGAGCCGCCTCGTACTTGTCCAGGAATGCGCTGATTTCGAGCTGCCTGAAATCCGGCAGCGCCGCGTGCAGGGTGTCGTGATCCCAGTCCCACCACGCGAGATTGACGAGGCGCTGCTCGATCTCGATCGGAAAGCGTCGCTTGATGATGCGGGCGGGATTGCCGGCGACGATGGTGTAGGCGGGCACGTCCTTGGTGACGATGGCTCCCGCGGCCACCACGGCGCCGGTGCCGATTTTCCGTCCCGGCAGCACGATCGCGCCATGGCCGATCCACACGTCATGACCGATATCGACGTGATGCTGCCTGCGCCAGGCAAAGAACTCCGCATCATCAGCCTCGCCGTGGAAATAGGCGCTGGCCCGATAGGTGAAGTGAGCCTGGGTGGCGCGATGCATCGGGTGATTGCCCGGATTGATCCGGGTCATCGCTGCAATCGAGCAGAACCTGCCAATCGTCGTGTAGGTGATCTGGGCGTCGTTGACGACGTAGGAGTAGTTGCCCATCGTCACCTCGTGAAGGATGGTGCGGGCGCCGACCTCGCAATAGGCGCCGAGCTGCGTCTCGTGGAGCTTTGCGCTGGGATCGACGGTAGGGTCGATGGAAAGCGATTTGCCGGCCATGTCGTTCTCTATTCCCTTGAGACCAAGCAGAACCTGTAAGGCGCTCATCATGACAGTTGCGTGACATGTAAATGACGCGACAGCCGCCGGTGTGGATGAGGGAGGCAGCGTAAACGGACTGTCACATAACTGTTGAATCCAGACGCTAGCGGTAGGGCAAAGCGAGGCGTCTGGAGAATTTCATGCTGGTGGTCAATGGTCTGACGTGCCGTTTCGGCGCGAAAGCCGCGGTCGACAATGCGTCCTTCTCGGTGGCCCCCGGCAGCTTCGTCGGTGTGATCGGACGTTCGGGCGCCGGAAAGTCGACGCTGTTGCGCTCTATCAACCGGCTGAGTCCGATCAGCTCAGGACAAGTTCTATTCAAGGATCTCGACGTGACGGCGCTGCGCGGCCGCGAGCTGCGCCTGTGGCGCGCCCGCTCGGCGATGATCTTCCAGCAGTTCAATCTGGTCGGCCGACTCGACGTGCTCACCAACGTGCTGATGGGCCGGCTCGCCGAAATCTCGTCTTGGCGCTCACTGGCGCAGCTGTGGCCGGCCGAGGACGTCGCAATGGCGCTGTCCGCGCTGGAGCAGTTCGACATGGCCTCGCTTGCCGCGCAGCGCGCCGATCAGCTCTCGGGTGGTCAGCAGCAGCGCGTCGCGATCGCCCGCGCGCTGGTGCAGAACCCCGAAATCATCCTTGCCGACGAGCCGATCGCGTCGCTCGACCCGCGCAACACCAGGATCGTGATGGATGCGCTGCTGCGCATCAACAAGCATTTCGGCATCACCGTGGTCTGCAACCTGCATTCGCTTGATCTCGCGCGCAGCTATTGCGACCGCCTGATCGGCATGGCGCAGGGGCGCGTCGTGTTCGACGACGTGCCGGCGGCGCTGACCGCGCAGATCGCGCGCGAGCTGTACGATCTGGAGGCTGACGAGGTCATGGATGGCGTACGCCCCGTGCCTCCCGCAACCGTTCCGGCCTTTGGCGAAGCTGCCGTGGCCTGAGGCGTGAGTAACGCACCTTTCGACCGTCGCTCGCCGCGGCGGCCCTGACTGCATGACACCAAAAGAGGATTTGCCATGATCAATCGTCGCATTATTCTGGCCGGCATTGCCGCGCTGGGCTTCGCCGGCTCGGCCTCCGCTGAGGACTGGAAGGCGAAATATCCCGAGCTCACCTTTGCGGTGATCCCGGCCGAGAACGCCTCCGGCGTGACCGAGCGCTGGACGCCGTTCGTCAACTATCTGTCGAAGGAGCTCGGCACCAAGGTGACGCTCCGTATCGCCAACGACTACGCGGCGGTGATCGAAGGCCAGCGCGCCGGCAACATCCACATCGCAAGCTACGGCTCGGCCTCGTTTGCCCGTGCACGCCTGACCGGTGTCAAGATCGATGCCTTCGCCAATGACATCAATTCTGACGGCAGCACCGGCTACTACTCGGTGTTCTTCGTCAAGGCCAACAGCGCCTACAAGAAGATCGAGGACCTCAAGGGCAAGAACCTCGGCCTGGTCGATCCGAACTCGACCTCGGGCAACAACGTGCCGCGCTTCGAGCTCAACAAGATGGGCGTGACCGACGCCGAGACCTATTTCGGCAAGGTCGTGTTCGCCGGCAGCCACGAGAACGCGATCCTCGCTCTGGCGCAGGGCACCGTCGACGTCGCCGCCAACCAGTGGACCAGCGACAACGACTCGACCTTGGCGCAGATGCTGACCAAGGGCATGCTGAAGAACGCCGACGGCTCGCCGATGAAGAAGGACGATTTCCGCATCATCCACAAGTCGGCGCCGATCATCAACGGCCCTTATGCCTATAATTCGGATCTGCCCGCGGATCTGAAGGCGGCGATCGCCAAGGCCTTCTTCGACGCGCCCACCAAGGACAAGGCGGCGTTCGACCGTCTCTCCGACGGCCAGAAGAAGGGCTTCCATCCGGCCACGACCAAGGATTGGGACGGCACGATCGACCTGATCAAGTTCGTCGACAGCCTGCGCAAGAAGGCGTCCTGATCGACGTTGCACAGGCAAGAGCCGGGTCGGGCATGACCCGGCTCTTGCCATGACCACGCCCGGCATTTTCAGAACGAGAGCAGCACGAATCCGATGGCGGTCGCCGTTTCGATCCTGCCGAGACAGCAGCTTGAGGCTTTGAACGACGCGTATCGCCGGGCCGTCGCCCGCCGCCGCCTGCGTCTTGCGATCTCGGCGCTGGTGTTCCTGGCTGTTCTCCTCGTCGCCGCCATCGGCGCCGAGGTCAATCTGGCGACGCTGTTCACCTATTTCGGCAATTTCGCCAGCTATTTCGATCGCATTTTCACGCTCGACGACGGTCACCGCGTCTGGACGAACATTCCCGAGTGGTTCTGGGGCTTCAAGAAGTGGATCAAGCTGCTCGGTGAGACGCTGCTGATCAGCTATGTCGGCACGCTCGCCGGCATGCTGGTTGCGTTCTGTCTCAACTTCCTGGCGGCGGAGAATACTACGCCGGCGCCGTGGGTCCGATTCACGGTGCGCCGGCTGCTCGAGTTTGCGCGTACGGTGCCTGGCATCGTGTTCGCACTGATCTTCGTCATCGCCTTCGGGCTCGGCCCTGTGGCTGGCGTGCTCGCGATCGCGGTGCATTCCAGCGGCGCGCTCGGCAAGCTGTTCTCCGAGGTGGTCGAGAATGCCGACATGAAGCCGGTCGAAGGGATCAGGGCCACCGGCGCGAGCTGGCTGTCCTGCATGCGCTTCGCCGTGCTGCCGCAGGTGATCGCCGGCTTCTCCAGCTACACGCTGCTGCGCTTCGAGATCAACGTGCGCGAGGCGTCGGTCATGGGTTTCGTCGGCGCCGGCGGCATCGGCCAGGAGCTCGTGGTTGCGATCCGCAAGTTCTATTATTCGGATGTCAGCGCCATTCTCGTGATGATCGTGGTGACGGTGTTCCTGATCGATATCGGCACCGGCTGGCTACGCGGCCGGCTGTTCGGCGCGGAGGCGCGGACATGAGCCTCCAGGACCCCCCCGACCAGGCGCAGCTGCGCGAGCGCTATCCGTACGTCTTCAACCGGCCGATGTCGGCGCGGCTGGCAACCCCTGTGGTGCTGCTGCTGGCGCTTGCGGTGTTCATCTTCGGTCTCGTCGATCTGGACTTCTCACCGTCGCGGATCCTCTCCGGTCTTAGTCAGCTCGGCTGGATCGCGCGCCTGATGCTGCCGCCCGATCCCGGCTCGTCGTTGCCGATCTATCTCAAGGCGCTCGGCGAGACGCTGTCGATCGCGGTGCTCGGCACCACGCTGGCCGCCTGCGCCGCGTTCCCCGTGAGCCTGCTCGCGGCCCGCAACGTCATTCCCTCCGCGATCTTCCGGTTCCCGGTGCGCCGCCTGTTCGATACGATCCGCGGCGTCGACACGCTGATCTGGGCGCTGGTCTGGATCAACGTCGTCGGCCTCGGGCCGTTCGCCGGCGTGCTCGCGATCGCGGTCTCCGATTTCGGCGCGCTCGGCAAGCTGTTCTCGGAGGCGATGGAGAGCGCCGACCGCAAGCAGGTCGAAGGTGTGCGTGCATCCGGCGGCAACGCACTGCATGAGATCCGCTTCGGCCTGCTGCCGCAGGTCCTCCCCGTCATGGCCGGCCAGGTGCTCTATTTCATCGAGTCCAACACCCGCTCGGCCACGATCATCGGCATCGTCGGCGCGGGTGGCATCGGGCTGCAACTCGCCGAGCAGATCCGCGTGCTGGAATGGCAGAAGGTGTCGTTCCTGATCCTGATGATCCTGGTGGCCGTGGCCGCGATCGACTGGATCTCGAACAGACTGCGCTTCGCCATCATCGGCCGCCGCGCCGTAGCCTAAAGCCGGGCTATCCCTCAATCTCGAAGGTCACGCGCTCCGCCGCAAAGCGGGAGCGCTTGCTGACCAGCGGCGTGCCGTCGGCATCGATGTCGGTGCTGTCGACGACCAGGACCGGCCGGCCCAGCGCGAGATCGAGCCGCGCAGCGTCGCTGGCGTCGACGATCGCCGCCGTGATGCGGGTCGAGCCGCGGCGATAATCGCAGATGCCGTAATGCGCCAGCAGAGCGGTCATGGAGCGGACAGCGGCAAAGATGCGGCCCGCATCCGGAAACCGCTCGGCCGACAGAAATGACGTGCTGACGCAGATCGGCGTCTTGTCGGCGAAGCGCAGCGCCTCGATGCGAGCCAGCGGCGCGCCCGTCTTCAATCCCAAGGCGCGTGCAAGCTCGCGGGTCGCCGTCTCCTCGGACGCCGCAATCAATTGTCCGCGCGGCTCGCGGCCGCCGGCGCCGACGATCTCGGAGAAGCGCGTCCGCGAGCGCAGCGGGTAGGACAGGCGAGGGGCCTCGACATAGGTGCCGCTGCCGCGCTCGGCGCGCACCAGCCCGCGCTCGGCCAAGGTCGCGAGCGCGCGCCGCACGGTATGGCGGTTGACGCGATAGCTGTCGGCGATCTCGGTCTCGCCGGGCAGGCGTGTCCCCGCCGGGAAGCGACCCTCGGCGATGTCGCGCTCGATGCCGTCGGCGACGCGCCGCCACAGCGCCACGCCCGAGGTGGCGTCCTCAATGCTCATTGCGGCTCCCGCCGGCTCTGATCGAAAATCACGGCCATGTCATCAAACAGTCATGGCGTCCTCTTATCAAGTTGTCTATTATCATAGACAACTTCAGCCGGGCAAGATCAGGACGAGGGATGAGCGGCGAGATGGCGTTGCAGGAGAGGCGGAAAGGCGCGATGCGCGTGCTCGCGCATGTCCCCTCGGCTGAGATCGGGGCGCGGATAGCCGAAGTGGCGGTGCCGTCGCATCGGGAGCTCCGGGCCGCCGAGAGCGGGCTCGTGATGGTGCGTGGCCGCATCGGCGGCGACGGCGCGCCGTTCAATCTCGGCGAGGCGACCGTGTCGCGCGCGGCCGTCAGGCTCGACAGCGGACAGGTCGGGTTCGGCTATGTGCTCGGTCGCGACAGCGACAAGGCGCGGCTGATCGCGCTGTGCGATGCGCTGCTGCAATCGCCAGAGCACGCGGGGGCCATCGAGACCAAGGTCGTGGCGCCGCTTCGCGCGCAGATGCAGGCGGCTCAGGAGCAGGGCGCGGCCGAGGCCGCCGCCACGCGAGTGGATTTCTACACCATGGTGCGGGGAGAGGGGTGATGGCGGCGATGACGATCGAGCTGCAGCCGGGGTTCGCCGACAAGGTGCTGTCGGCGCAATCGACGTTCCGCACCGTCATGGAGGCGATGGCGCGTCCCGGCCAGGCGATGCCGGTCCTGGATGTGGTTGATGGTCCGTCCTCGATGATGGCGGGGGTCGCGGCACTCGCACTCACCTTGCTTGATCAGGATACGCCGGTCTGGCTCGACCACGCATTCGCAAGCGCGCCGGATGTCGGTGCATGGCTGAAGTTTCACACCGGTGCGCCGATTGTCGCGCGGCCGGATGCGGCGACCTTCGCGCTGATCGCGAAGCCTGCCTCGCTGCCGGACCTGGCCTCATTCGCACTGGGGACACCGGAGTATCCCGATCGCTCGACGACGCTCATCATGCAGGTGTCGAGCTTGACCGCGGGACAGACTTTTCATCTCCGCGGCCCAGGCATTGATGGCACGACGGCGCTGACGGCCACGATCGAGCCTTGCGATCTGTTCGCGCGGTTGTCGATCAATGAAGCGCTGTTTCCACGCGGCGTCGACATGATCCTGGTCGACGGTCGTTCGCTGGTCGCGATCCCACGCACGACGCGCCTCGCTTCATCAGGAGTCTGACGCATGTATGTGGCGGTCATGGGTGGCGAGCGCGCCATCGAGAATGCACACCGGCTGCTGGCGCATGAGCGCCGGGGCGATCGCAGCGTGCCGGAGCTGTCGCTGTCGCAGATCTCCGAACAACTGGGGTTGGCGGTCGATCGCGTCATGAGCGAAGGGGCGCTGTATGACCGAGAGCTGGCCGCGCTCGCGATCAAGCAGGCACGGGGCGATCTGATCGAGGCGATCTTCCTGGTCCGCGCTTTCCGCGCGACCCTGCCGCGCTTCGGTGCGACGGAGCCGGTCGACACCGGCGCGATGCGCGTGCAGCGGCGGATCTCGTCCACCTTCAAGGACATTCCCGGCGGTCAGGTGCTCGGCCCGACCTTCGACTACACACATCGGCTGCTCGATCCAGGTCTGGCGGAGGGCGGCAATCCGGCGGCCCCGGCCCTCGCCGCGACCTCCGACGTCCCAATGCCGCGCGTGACCGACATCCTCAGGCAGGACGGGCTGATCGAGCCGTCTCCGGTGGCGGAGGAAGACGCGCCAGTCGGCGATCTCACGCGAGATCCGCTGAGCTTTCCTGCAGGCCGTGATCTGCGATTGCAGAATCTCGCGCGCGGCGACGAGGGCTTCCTGCTCGCGCTGGGATACTCGACCCAGCGCGGCTACGGCCGCAACCATCCGTTTGCCGGCGAGATCCGTTTCGGCGAGGTCGAGGTCGAGTTCTTCGCCGAGGAGATCGGCTTCGCCGTGCCGCTCGGTTCGATCGAATTGACCGAATGCCAGATGGTCAATCAGTTCAAGGGCTCGGCGACCGAGCCACCATGCTTCACGCGCGGCTATGGATTGGCGTTCGGCCAGAGCGAGCGCAAGACGATGTCAATGGCCCTGGTCGACCGCGCGCTGCGCGCCCGCGAGCTTGGCGAGGATGTGGTCGCGCCGGCGCAGGACGAGGAGTTCGTGATGTCGCACTCCGACAATGTCCAGGCGACCGGGTTCGTCGAGCACCTCAAGCTGCCGCATTATGTCGACTTCCAATCCGAGCTCGGCCTGTTGCGCAAGCTGCGCCGGGAGTTTGCCGATGCCAATGCCGCTCCTGAGATGAAGGAGGCTGCGGAATGAACGCTCCGACCTACAATTTCGCCTATCTCGACGAGCAGACTAAGCGGATGATCCGCCGCGCCATCCTCAAGGCGATCGCGATACCCGGCTATCAGGTGCCGTTCGCAAGCCGCGAGATGCCGATGCCCTATGGCTGGGGCACTGGTGGTGTCCAGGTCACCGCAGCCATCCTCGGTCCCAAGGACGTGCTCAAGGTGATCGACCAAGGCTCGGATGACACGACGAATGCGATCTCGATCCGCAAGTTCTTCGCCAAGACGGCAGGCGTGGAGACGACGACGTCGACAGATGCTGCGACCGTGATCCAGACCCGCCATCGCATTCCCGAGGCGCCGCTGCGCGCCGGGCAGGTGCTGGTCTATCAGGTGCCGATCCCGGAGCCGCTGCGCTTTCTCGAGCCGCGCGAGACCGAGACGCGCCGCATGCATGCGCTGGCCGAATATGGGCTGATGCACGTCAAGCTGTACGAGGACATTGCGCGCTTCGGCCACATCGCGACGTCCTATGCCTATCCGGTCAAGGTCAATGCGCGTTATGTGATGGATCCGTCGCCGACGCCGAAGTTCGACAATCCGAAGATGGACAATTGCCCGGCGCTGCAATTGTTCGGCGCCGGACGCGAGAAGCGCATCTACGCCATTCCGCCCTATACGCCGGTGGTTTCGCTCGACTTCGAGGACCATCCGTTCACACGCTACAAGTTCGATGCACCCTGCGCGCTGTGCGGTGCGGAGGAATCCTATCTCGACGAGATCGTGACGGACGACAAGGGCAGCCGCATGTTCGTCTGCTCCGACACCGATTATTGCGAGGGTCGCCAGGCGGCCGGACATCGCGGCGTTGAGAGTGCCGCTCCGCACAAGGAGGCCGCCAATGGTTGAGGTAACCGGCGCATCGGATCAGCCGCTGCTCGTCGCCGAAGGGCTGACGAAGAGCTACGGCCGGCTGGCCGCCTGCCGCGACGTGTCCTTCGTGCTCTATCCCGGCGAGGTGCTCGCGATCGTCGGCGAATCCGGCTCGGGCAAATCGACGCTGCTGCAGATGCTCTCGGCCCAGCTCGCCCCAAGCGGCGGCCGCGTCTCCTATCGGATGCGCGATGGCGTGCTGCGCGATCTCGCAGAGCTCGGCGAGGCCGAGCGACGCTTCCTGTTCCGAACCGACTGGGGCTATGTGCATCAGGACCCGGCGCAGGGCCTGCGGATGGCGGTGTCGGCCGGCGCCAATGTCGGCGAGCGGCTGATGGCGGTCGGCTGGAATAACTACGGCCGGATCCGGCAGACCGCGTCGTCCTGGCTCGAGCGCGTCGAGATCGATGTCGCCCGTATCGACGACGCGCCGCGGACCTATTCCGGCGGCATGCGTCAGCGGTTGCAGATCGCGCGCAATCTGGTGACGGAGCCGCGACTGGTGTTCATGGATGAGCCGACCGGCGGGCTCGACGTTTCCGTTCAGGCGCGGCTGCTCGACCTGATGCGCAGCCTCGTCAACGAGCTCGGCCTCGCCGCGATCGTGGTCACGCATGATCTTGCCGTGGCGCGGCTGTTGTCTCATCGTGTGATGGTCATGAAGGAGGGGCGGGTGATCGAGACCGGCCTGACCGACCAGGTGCTCGACGATCCCCGCGAGCCCTACACACAGCTCCTCGTGTCCTCGATCCTGCCGGCGTGAGCGTGAAAGCAATGACCGTGATGCTCAACGTTGAGAATGCGAGGAAGACCTTCACCATGCACCTGCAGGGCGGCATCTTGCTGCCGGTGGTGCAGGGCGTGTCGTTCCAGGTCACTGCCGGCGAGTGCGTCGTGCTGTCCGGACCGTCGGGCGCGGGCAAGTCGTCGATCCTGAAAATGATCTTCGGCAATTATCGCTGCGACGGCGGCCGCATCAGCGTCCGTCACCAGGGCGAGATGATTGATGTCGCTGGTGCCGAGCCGCGCCTGGTGCTCAATGCGCGGCGGCAGACCATCGGCTATGTCAGCCAGTTCCTGCGCGCGGTGCCGCGCGTAGCTGCGCTCGACGTTGTCGCCGAGCCGCTGCTGATGGCGGGCGTCGCCCGTGACGAGGCGCGCGCGCGCGCCGGTGCCTTGCTGGGGCGGCTGAACATCCCGGAGCGGCTGTGGTCGCTGCCGCCGTCGACGTTCTCGGGCGGCGAGCAACAGCGCGTCAACATCGCCCGCGGCTTCATTTCCGAGCTCCCGATCCTGCTGCTCGACGAGCCGACGGCCTCGCTGGACGCGGCGAACCGGGCGGTGGTGGTCGATCTGATCGCGGCAAAGAAGCAGGCTGGCGTCGCGATGATTGCGATCGTGCATGACGATGATATCCGTGCGCAGATCGCCGACCGCACCGTTGACGTGACGACGTTCGCGGCGGCGGCGTAGAAGGCACAGAGAGCAGATGAGCGGGAACATGTCCGACACGGTGATAGGCAACGCCAGACTGGTCCTCGCGGACCGGGTGATCGAGCAGGGCTGGGTGGCAATGGCCGGAGGCCGGATCGAGGGGATCGGCGAGGGCGCAGCTCCCGCCAGCAGCCTGGATGCCGGCGGCGATCTGCTGATGCCGGGGCTCGTGGAGCTGCACACCGATCACCTCGAAGCGCATTTCGTGCCGCGGCCGAAGGTCTATTGGGATCCGGTGGCTGCGGTGATCTCTTACGATGGACAACTCGCGACGGCGGGCATCACGACGGTTCTGGATTCGCTGCGCGTCTGGAGCGAAGAGGGCGCGGAAGGCGTCGACGGTCAGGCCAATGTGCTGGCGGACGCGATCGGTCGGGCGCGCGAGGCGCGCCTGCTGCGCGCCGATCACTTCCTGCATCTGCGTTGCGAGGTGCCGATGCCGACGGTCGTCGAGGAGGCAAAGCAGCTGGCGGGCCGCCCGGATGTCCGGCTGATGTCGTTGATGGACCACACGCCGGGCCAGCGCCAGTTCCGCGACGAAGGCAAGCTGCGCGACTATTACCGCGGCAAGAGCGGCGGCAAGACCGATGCGGAGCTCGACGTCATGTTCGCGCGGCGCTTCGCCTATCAGCAGGCCTATGCGGCGGCGAACATGCGCGACATCGTCGCGCTGGCCAAGACCCATGACGTGCCGCTCGCCAGCCATGACGACACCACCGACGAGAATGTCGCCGACGCGATCAAGGATGGCATCGCCGTCGCCGAATTCCCCACCACCATGGAAGCCGCGCGTGGGCTGCACGAAGCCGGGATCAGCATCCTGATGGGCGCCCCCAACGTGGTCCGCGGCGGCTCGCATTCCGGAAACATTGCCGCCGTAGATCTCGCGCGCGAGGGTCTGCTCGACATTCTGTCGTCGGACTATGTTCCGTCGAGTCTGCTGATGGGCGCGCTGCAGCTGCCACACCGCGTGCCGTCTATCGATCTCGCCGCAGCGGTTCGAACCGTCACCAAGGCTCCCGCTGAAGCGGTCGGGCTGCATGACCGTGGCGAGATCGCAGCCGGCAAGCGCGCGGATTTGATCCGCGTTCATGTCACCGGCGATCACGCTGTCGTGCGCAGCGTCTGGCGGGAAGGGCTGCGGGTGGCATGAGCGCGGCTTCGACTGGCTCGGACGATCAGCACAAGCGACTGGGACCCGGGCGCCTGGTGCTCGTCGTCGGGCCGAGCGGCGCGGGCAAGGACACGCTGCTCAACCTGGCGCGGACCGCATGCGCCGGCGACGATCGTATCGTGTTTCCTCAGCGGGTCGTGACCCGCGAAGCCTCGGCCTTCGAGGACAATCTGGAAATGAGCGAGGTCGCGTTTCGCGAGGCTCTCGCAGCGGGCGCATTTGCATTGCATTGGACCGCGCACGGTCATTGCTACGGCGTGCCTCGCGCGATCAAAGATGATATCTCCGCCGGCCGCACCGTCGTCGTCAATGTGTCGCGAACAGTCATTCCATCGGCGAGGAGAGACTATGCCGATGTCGTCGTCGTGAACGTCACCGCGCCGGCCGAGGTCCTCGCCGAGCGTCTCGGCAAGCGGCATCGTCCGAGCGATACCGACATCGGCGAGCGGCTGCATCGGACCGTCAGCACCGAGGCTGTCACGGCAGACGTCACGATCAACAATGTCGGCGATCCCGCGACACACGGCCGCGAGCTGATCGAGGTGATCAAGAGTTCGCGAGGCAAGGACCTGGCCGAGATGATGGGAGCCGCGAACGATGTCGATCATCACCACGATTGAGCAACTCGAGGCGATCTACGGCGAGACCGGGCTGACGTCGACGGCGAAGGTGGCCGATCGGGTGACGCCGCACTACCGCGTGATGATCGAGACATCGCCCTTCGTCGCGCTGGCGACATCAGGTCCGGAAGGACTCGATTGTTCGCCGCGCGGCGATCTTCCGGGCTTCGTCCGCATTCACGACGAGAAGACGCTGATGCTGCCCGATCGACGCGGCAACAATCGCGTCGACTCATTGCGCAACATCGTGCGCGACCCGCGCGTTGGCCTGCTGTTCCTCATTCCGGGCTCCGGCAACACACTGCGGGTCAATGGACATGGTCATTTGTCCGCCGACCCGGATCTGCTCGAGACGTTCCGGATGGAAGGCAAGCTGCCGCGCACCGTGCTCGTGATGACGATCGACGAGATCTATTTCCAATGCGCGCGCGCCATCGTGCGTGCCGATCTCTGGAACCCCGAGAAGCGCGTCGATCCGCAACGGATCCCGTCACCCGGGCAGATCCTGGCCGCTATGACGGCCAATGCCGTGAATGGCGAAGAATACGACCGGGAATGGCCCGAGCGCGCGCGGAAATCGATGTGGTGATCGCTGAGCTGCGCGTGCCACTTCGGAACGACAGGCAGTTGCAGCCATTCAGGCCGCGACGTCGAGCAGGCGCGACGAACCGCGGACGAGGACCCTCCGTCCATCCGGCGTGAGCGTCGCCGTTCCATCGCTGATGACGGCGAGCCCAAGCGCAACAAGCTGGCCGACGATGAAGCCGTTCGGTCGACGGCCGTCGCGCACGGGACCGCGGAGCGCCTTCAGCGTCTCCCATTGGTCCGGCGTGAGCTCGTGATCGGATTCCGCGTTCATGTTGCCTCGAACCTTGTTGTCGCGCACTCGTCTTAGGAAGTCAGCGTGACGAAGATGCGACCGCTGTGCATCCGTAGTGATCCGGGTCATTCAATACGCACGAGGGGCGCAGCGATTAATTCAAATTTGAATGATCCGCAATGTGCGATGCAGCGTCGACATGTGATGGGCGGCGCAGCATGAGGGTTTCTAGTAGTTAACAACGACTTAAGATTGGCGCAGCGAGATCGATCGGTAACGCAGCTGTCACATCAGCGTGTCAAACGGCGCCATCATCCCGCTCGAATCAGCCGACGCGTTTCGCTTCGGCACAAGATCCACCGAATGGCCGTGCTGAACGATGATTTTCCACCGCAACTGGACCGGAGGGCCTGGCTGCGCGGTCTGGCGGGATTTGCCTCGAGCATCGTCATCGCGGGGATCGCGGTCGCCGTGCTCACCGGTGCGTTGAAGAAGCTCGATATTGCTCATGTGATCTCGATCGCGCAGGCGACGGATCCCAAACTCATCGGTCTCGCACTGGTATTGATCGCACTCTCTTATGGCGGTCTCACGTTCTATGATCTGTTTGCGCTCCGCACGATCGGTCGCAACGACATCCCGTTTCATGCCGCGGCTGTTGGCAGCTTCACGAGCTATCCCATCGCCCATGGCATCGGCGCAGTCGCGCTGATCTCTCCGCTGGTCCGCTATCGAGTCTATCGCCCTTACAGGCTTGGCGCGCTCGATATCGCCAAGATCAGCTTTCTCACGGGCTTGACGTTCTGGCTCGGCAATCTGACGGCGCTGGGTCTGAGCCTGATGATCGATCCGGATGCGTTCGGCTGGGTGGAGTATTGGCCGCCGGCGCTCAACCGGCTGATTGCGGCGGCGCTGCTCTGTGGCATTGTCGCCTTCGTGGTGTGGAGCTGGCCCGGACGCCGCAGCCACCGATGGTCGTTGCGCCTGCCGTCAGGGCCGACGGTGTTGCTGCAGATCCTGATCGGGTTGTTCGATCTCAGCACCGCCGCGCTCGCGATGTATGTCCTGATTCCGGCGGAGCTCGGCGTCGATGTCGCGCGCCTGATGGCGGTGTTCATTGCCGCGACCCTGCTCGGCTTCGCCAGTCATGCGCCGGCCGGCATCGGACTGTTCGATGCCACGATCCTGCTCGGGCTCGGTTGCGATGATCAGGACAAGCTGCTCGCGGCGCTGCTGATGTTCCGCATCCTCTATCACCTGATCCCGTTCGTGTTGTCGCTGGCGCTGTTCGGCGGCATTGAGCTATGGCGCAGCTGGCACGGGGCGGCGCAGCGGTCAGACCGGCGAGTTCAGCTTCAGCCCCATGATGCCGGCAATGATCAGCGTCAGGCAGAGCAGCCGGACCGGATCCGCAGGCTCGCTATACAGCCACATCCCGACGACGATGCTTCCGGCCGCGCCAATTCCCGTCCACACCGCGTAGGCGGTGCCAAACGGCAGTGACCGCAAGGCGAGCGACATCATGGCGAAGCTGAGCAGGATCGCGACGATGGTTGCGACGCTGGGCCAGAACCGGGTCAGGCCGTCGGAATGTTTGAGGCCGAGCGCCCAGATGATTTCCAGCAGTCCCGCGGCCAGGAGAGCGAGCCATCCACTCGTCATGATGGCGTGCTCGTCCGGAGCGGAAGCGGACATGCGCTGCGACGGCAGCTCGGGCGGTCCGCGGTCCTCGACAGCGGAGCAGTCGCACGCGGTGGTCCGGGCATTCTCGTCTCCACGCGATCCGAATGCCGCTCATCTGCAATCTTTGCACGACGTACATGTGACAGTGGTGGCGGCAATCGAGCGCACCCAGGCGCGCCAGATGGCGCGGCTGAAGGCTGCATCGGAGCGCCCGGCCGCGAACGGTCGGTGGGCTTGAACTACCTCTCCTGCATCATCGTGAACACGAAGCCGGTCAAGGTCGCGCCGACCGCGAAGGCCAGCGTGAAGGTGCCGACGAAGACGGTGAAGGTCATATGCGGATCGAGGCTGTGGGCAATCAGGGTCGAGATGCCGAACGCATCGACTTGGGTCAGGGCGAACGCGAGTCCGAGCCCCAGGGCGGTGCCCATGACAGTGTGACAGGCGAGTTCAATCAGGATGGCCGAGCTGACCACGGCGCTGCGTTTTTTCGGCGGCATGAGGCAACTCCAGGACGTTCGCCGGTGAACGCAGGAACGGCGGAAGCGGTTCCTGAGCGGTCCGGCGCCCGGCGCTCCGCATCGAAGCCCGTTGCCAAGCGGCGAGGTGAGCGGCTACCAAATGGGCTGGTCCCGGTCGCCCGATGGAAGTGCCGATGCGGGCAGAACAACCGTGGCAAAGCGGTGCGACCACAGGCGACAAGCAGGGAGGATGAGCAACACATGACGAACGCCATTCGTTTCCATAAGACCGGTGGTCCGGAGGTCCTCGCCTGGGAGCAGGTCGAGGTCGGCAAGCCCGGCCCGGGCGAGGCGCGCATCCGCCACACGGCGGTCGGCCTGAACTTCATCGACATCTACAATCGGTCAGGCCTCTATCCGGTCCAGCTGCCGAGCGGATTGGGCAGCGAGGGCGCCGGCGTGGTCGAGGAGGTCGGGGAAGGGGTTACGGACCTGAAAGTCGGCGACCGCGTCGCCTATGGCTCGTCGCCGCTGGGCGCCTATTCCGAAGCGCGTCTGATGCCGGCCGCGCTGTTGCTGAAGCTGCCGGATGAGATCGACGACAAGACGGCAGCGGCGATGATGCTGAAGGGTCTGACCGCGCAGTACCTGATCCGGCAGACCTACCGCGTCAAGGCGGGCGAGACCATTCTGCTGCATGCGGCGGCCGGCGGCGTCGGCCTGATCCTGAGCCAATGGGCCAAGCATCTCGGCGTCACCGTCATCGGCACGGTATCGAGCGACGACAAGGCCGAGTTGGCCAGGGCGCATGGCTGTGAACACACAATCATCTATTCCCGGGAGGACTTCGTCGCGCGGGTGAACGAGATCACCGGCGGCAAGAAGGTCCCGGTGGTGTATGATTCCGTCGGCAAGGACACGTTCCTGAAGTCGCTCGATTGCCTCGCGCCGCTCGGCTTCGCCGTGCTGTTCGGCCAGTCGTCCGGCGCCGTCGATCCGCTCAATCTCGGGCTGCTCGCGCAGAAGGGCTCGCTGTTCGTCACCCGGCCGACGCTGTTCACCTACGCCGCCAAGCGCGAGAGCCTGGTGGCGATGGCCAACGAGCTGTTCGACGTCGTCAAGTCCGGGGCGGTGAAGATCGAGGTCAACCAGACCTATCCCCTCAAGGACGCGGCGAAAGCTCACGCCGATCTCGCGGCGCGCAAGACGACCGGGTCCACGGTTCTTCTGGTCTAGCGCGAGTCACTGGGCTGGCCGGACCGGAAGGCCGGCCGGCCATGTCCATTGCCGCCACTTAAGCGATCACGCAGGACGCCAGCGGCCAAGCGTCAGACCCGCTCGTGCTTGCGAAGATCGCGGAGATGGTCGAGGCGCGCCGCCTGTAGATCGGCGTCCGCCGCGCCAATCTCGGGCAGGCTGGCCTCCGACAGCAGATCGGCTGTGATGTCCGCGACCGCGTGGCCGGCGATCTCGTGAATGAAGCTGATGTTCGCATATTCGCCCGACGCGATGCGCGCGACGACGTCGCGCCGGGTCATTTCGGGATCGACCACGGCTTCGCGTCCGCGGCGGCCGTAGTCGATCATCACGACGAAATACTGCATGGAGCGCCAGTTCGCCTTCGGCTGACTGTTACCACGCCATTATTCTGCAAATCAGAATTCTGTCAAGACGAATCCTGACCAGGGTCGAGCGGGGCATGAAGGAGAGGCGCCGCAGCGTCTCTCCGGCCATGCCGCAGCGCCTCACTTGGCCGCCGCGCGGGCGCGCGACTTCGCCGCCGCCTTGGCGCGGATCCGCGAAATCTGGCCCCGCGGCAGGGTGACGAAGATCTCGCCGATCCAGTCTAGCTTGACGCCGACGATCGGCTTGGCGTTGAAGCTCTTGAGATTGACCACGGACGGGGTTTTGCCGCGCTCGATGGTCTTCAGGTAGCGCTCGCCGGACTTCAGGCGCACCACGGCCTCCTCGCCGTAGAAGCTCGACAGCGGGTGGCGCTGCTCCTTGTAGACCACGATCACGTCGCCGTTCTCGTATTTCGGCAGCATCGAATCGCCGGTCACCTCGAAGGCGACGGTCTCCTCGGAGATCGGGAAGGGCAGGGCGACCTCGCCGATGCCCTCGAGCGGAACCTGCTCGTAATCCGGCTCGATCACCGAGCCGGCGCCCACGCGGCCCATGATCGGAACGGAGTTCAGCTCCAGATATTCGGTGATCAGCGGGATTTCGGCCGCCTTGATCAGGCGCTGGCCCCCGAGGATCTCGGAGACGGCGCCCGGCCGCACGCCCATGGCGCGGGCCAGCCCTCCCTTGGTCTTTCCTGGCTTCTCGAGTGCACGCTCGATCATGGCGACGTCCAACATGGCTTTGACCCCTTTTGCGAATCTCGGAAACGAGTATATGTTTCGAATTATCAGAACTCAAGCTTGACTTTTTCTTCGGAATAACGGAAATTGAGCCGTCGGGCAAGAGCCTTCGGCACCCGATCCAGAAGAAAGAGGCGAGAATGCAGTCCACCGATTGGCCAGATCACCACTCCAGGATGCTGTGCGAGCTCCACGCCAAGGGGCTCTCTTATGCCGAGATCGCGCGCACGCTCAATGCGCAGTTCGGGACGGCGTATACGCGCAATGCGACGCTCGGTCGCGGCAAGCGCATTGGGTTGGCAACGCCGGCCGCTGCCAAGACCTCGCGCCCCGAGCCGAGGGCGATGTCTGCGGCGTCGGGAACCGGGCGAAGGAGCCCGGAGGCCGCCACCTGGCCAGCGGCGCCGCCGCGCTCGCCCAAGCCGGCGCGCCGGGTCGAGCTGCGCTCGGTCGGCATCAGTCCCCGGCTGCTGGCGTTCGACCAGCTCGGTCCGGATGACTGCCGCTATCCCTATGGTGGCAACCGGGACGGCGACCCGATCACGTTCTGCGGCCATCCGCGCCAGGCGGGCTCCTGCTATTGCACGCCCCATCACCAGCTGACGCGGACTCCGCCCGAGGAGACCGCCATCCGTCCTGCCGGCCCCTTGATCCTGCGGCTGGTCGCGGCCGCCTAGCGCCGCGAACCCGACCAAACCCGACTCTCTTACATTTTCCGGAGACGAGACATGGCGCGCACCCGACGCAGCAAGCCCCTTCGCACGTCCAAAATCCACGACCGCCGCGCTCAGGAGCTGACGCGCAATGCCGAATTGGTGCCGGTCGAAATCGACGATCCGCTGGCGCTCGAGCCGGGCGAGAAGATCGTCGCGCTGCGGTCGGTCCGCAACGATCCACTCGGCCGGCTGCATGCGCACAAGCAGCTCGACGACGCGCAATACCGGGCGGGACGTGCGTTCCAGAACGACTGGGAACGGGCCGAGCGGGGCCCGCAGGCGATCGACCCCTCTCGCGAGCACGTCGACGGCGCCCGCGGGCGCGAGCCGGTCACCGAAGCTCAGCGGCAGGCGGTGCTGCGGCTGAACCGGGCCGAGCGCGAGCTCGGCATGGATGGAGCGGCAATCACCCATGACGTCCTGGTGCATGGCCTGACGATGGAGCAGGTGGGACTGAAGCGAGCACTGGCCAGCCAGCGCTGGAACGATTATTTCGCACGCCGTTTCAAGGAATGCCTCGACCGATTGGCCGTCGTCTACGGGTTTTCCACCGATCGAGTCGCGAGACACCACGATCAGACGGCGCGATCTGGTCAGCGCATCGACCGCTAGCGGCATGCTCGACCGCCGCTCGTGCGATTGGCACGAGCGGTGGTCAACCCATCATTCACTCAAGGATGCGGTGTCACGGCATAGGTCGTAGTGTACGGCTCGACGCGCAGCGACGCGTGCGACAGCAGGCCGATCTTGGCCGACGGCGTCATCTGCAACTCACCATTCGGGCCGCGATGGACGTTGTATTGCCACGCCGTGAGATCGCCCTTCTGCGCGAGAGCGTGGGCCACCGCGCTGGCGTCGCTGCCGCCGATCGCGGCGAGCTCCGCGCCGCTGAGCCCGATGACGATCTCGTCCTTGACGGTCACGACCTTGAACAGCAAGGTCTTGCCGTCCTCGGCCGATGCTGTCGTCCCCGCGGCGAGCAGAAAGGCCAGCGCACCAAAGGTCGTGCGTGTGAATACTGATGTCATGGAAGCTCCTGTCCGCCTTGGATTGGCGTGTCCTCACGTGCAGGCATTAGTTCCCTGTGACGCAGTCCCGGTTCGCGAAAAGATCTAGGCAATTTTGCCTTTGAACCTTGCGGCGTGCGGCGGAGTCCAAGGCTCAGAGAGCAGTCCATGACGTGCAGAACTGCGCACGCGCCGGATCGACCATCGTGTTGATTCAGGTCAACCGGCGCGCCGCAGGCGTACTATACTGCAGCACCAACGTAGAGACGGGGGATATCATGGTCAGTGGTCAAACTCTGTTCCGGTCGGCCAGCGCGAAGATCGCGCTTGCTGCAGTCGCGACGACGGTGCTCATGGCTGGCGACGTCGCGCCGGCCTTGGCGCGGTCGGCAGGCCCGAGCACACATCCGACCGTCGTCAAGGCGGCCGCGGGCGATGTGACTGATTTCAGCGCCCGCCGGCGTTACCGTCGCGTCTACCGGGGCAACCCGGCTGCGGGCCTTGCCATCATGGGCGCAATGATCGGGACGTTCGGTGCGATTGCCGCGCATTCGCATGATGACGACTATTACTACGGGCCGGGCTATTACGCCGGACCCGGCTATTATGGGCCGCCGCCGGTCTACTATGCGCCTCGGCCTTATTACGCACGCCCGTATTACGGCCATCCGTATTACGGCCCGCGCGTGCACTACTATTACCCGTACTGACGCGGTGCTGATGGCGAGGATGAGCGTCGCCGCCCTGGGGCTGCGACGCCGGCCTAGAAGCCGCCTGCGCTGAAGCGGAACGGCTGCACGACGTCATACGCCGCCTTGCTGATCGGCACCGCATAGTCGACCGTCAGCGGGCCGAAGGGCGACGCCCAGGTCATGCCGACGCCGACGGACGAGCGCAACACGTTCTTGTTGGCGACCTGGACGTTCTGGGTCGGGCCGCGATAGCCGAACACGGTGCCGGTGTCGACGAAGGCCGATGCGCGCAGGCCGTACTCCTGCGGCAATCCTGGAATGTTGCTCTGCAGCTCCGCCGTCGTCGCCCAGTAGAAGCTGCCGCCGACATTGTCCATCGTCGATCCCGCCGTGAGATCGCGCGGTCCGAAGCCGCCGGGCGCGAAGCCGCGCACCATCGTCGGCCCGCCGAAGAAGCTGTTGAGCAGCGGCGCCTGCTGCCCGCCAAATCCGGTGATGTAGCCGCCCTGGCCGCGCACCATGGCGGTCAGGTCGCTGTTGATGGATCGGTAGTAGCGGACGTCAGCGGTGGTTTTCAGGAAGCGGACATCGCCGCCGAGGCCGGCCAGATCCTGGCTGAGCTGCGAGCGGACGCCGCTTGTCGGCATCTTGGTGCTGTCGAGCGTGCTGTAGGTGACCGTGTTGCCGAGTTGGGACACCGTCTGCCGCCCTGCGGCGATTGCCTGTCGCACCGGAACGGACACGGCGGCGGGCGAGATCCCCGGCGCGAGCACGACCTTCTGGTCATAGAGCGAGTAGCGCCACAGCATCGCGGTCTGCTCGCTCACCGGCATGCCCAGAGTGAAGGCGCCGCCATAGGTGTTGTTGCCGAACGACTGGAAGGTGGTGGCCATGCTCTGGCGGGCGAACAGCTCGACGCCCGGGGTCAGCCGGCCGAGCGCATAGGGCGAGGTGAAGGACAGCGTGGCGCCGCGCGCGAACTGGCCGTAGGTGAACGTGGCCTGCGCGGTGTTGCCGGTGCCGAGCACGTTGCGGTCGCCGATCTTGACCTCGGCGAGCAGTCCGTCCGTCGACGAATAGCCGCCGGAGACGTTGAAGTCGCCGGTCGCCTGGTCGACCGCCTCGACGTCGAGCACCACGCGATCCCGGCTCGATCCGGGATGCGACGTGATCTTGACCGTCTTGAAGTAGTTGAGGTTGCGCAGCCGCCGCTCGGCACGGTCGATCAGCGTCTTGTTGTAGGCATCGCCTTCGCCGATGTCGAACTCGCGGCGGACGACCTCGTCGCGCGTGCGGGTGTTGCCGTGGATATCGATGCGCTCGACATAGCTGCGCTGACCCTGGTCGATCTGGAAACTGACATCGGCCAGACGGGCCCGGGCGTTGCGATTGATCCGCGGCTCGACCTGCGCGAACGGAAAGCCGAGCTTGCCTAGCTCGGCCGTCAGCACCTCCGTGCTCTTGTCGAGCTTGCTGGCATCGAACCTCTCGCCTTGCTGGGCCAGGAGGAGCGGGCGCAAACGGTCGCAGGCGAGCCCTTGCACATTGCAGGAGACATCGATCGCGCCGAATTTGTAAGCGACGCCTTCGTCGATCGTGAAGCTCAGATTGAAGCCGTTGGATGCGCGATCGAACTCGACGCTGACATTGGTCACCTCGGCATCGGCATAGCCGTGGTTGCGGTAATATTGACGCAGCTGCTCGCGATCCTCGTTGACGCGGTCGGCGTCATAGGCATCACCGCCGGTGACGAAGCTCAGCACGGTGGATTCCGACGTCTTGATCACGGCGCGCAATTGCCGGGCGCCATAGGCGCTGTTGCCGACGAAGCTGATCGCCCGGACCGGCGTTTTCTTGCCCTCGATGATCGTAAAGACCAGATCGACGCGATCGTTGCCGCGGTCGATGATCTCGGGAGCGACGCGGACGTCGTCCCGTCCGACGCGATGATAGGCCTGAAGGATCCGCGCGACGTCGCCCTGCACGGTGGCGCGCTGCAGGGCTGAACGGGGCTTCGACAGCACCGCACTTGTGAGATCGGCATCCTTCACCTTCTTGTTACCCTCGAAGGCGACCCGATCGAGCAGCTTTGCTTCCGCGAGCCGGATCACGATCCGTCCGTCGATGCGGCTGATCTTCACATCCTCGAACAAGCCGGTCGCGACCAGCGACTTGAGGCCGGCGTCGAGCGCGGCCGCATCGTAGCGGCCGTTCGCATCGGCGTGGAAAAACGACCGCACCATCTCGGCATCGACGCGCCGATTGCCCTGCACCGAAAGGGTTTCCGGAGACGCCGCCATCACCGGAGAAGACAGGACCGAGAGCACCGCGACGACCGGCGCAGCCTGTCGCAAGCTGGCGAAGCGAGGGGGACGCCGGTTTCGGGCGTTCATGCTGTGCGCTCCTGCCTGCTCGTCATCGTTCTCATGCAAGTGCGGGTGAAGGGCCAAATCATGTCAGCGCTGTGGAGACTTGGCGTCGCGCGATCACGCCTGCGAAGGGCGGTACGGCTCGGAACCAATGATGGTCGCAGAATCGACGCAGATCGGATTCAAAGGCGTGAAACGATTACGTCGGCTGACGCGCCAGCGGATGCTGGCGCAGCGAACGCCTGTCGGGAGCAGAACATGCGCGCCATCGCCCTGGCCCTCATCGCTTGTACCTTCGTTCAATCGGCGCTTGCCGCGGCGGTCGTCCCCGAGATCGATCCGCGCGCATCGCTCGGTGTGGTCCAGAACTGGATCTACAACTACCGAACCAAGCCCGATTACGCCCACGTGCCCGCAGCCGTGCGGGTGTTGTTCCACTCCCAGACGTTCAAGGAGCCGGAGAACTCCGGCATCTATCTCGGCTTCATCGCCGGCGCGATCGGCTCCAATCCGGCAAAGGCGGAGCAGCTCGTCAACAGCTTCTTCCCCGTTCCGCCCGAGGAGGAATGGGTCATCGTGCGCGCGATCGCCTATTCAGGCTTGCCGGACTGGCGCAACCTGATGCGGAGGGTCGCGTCGAAGATGCCGGGCCGCCGCGTCATGATCGACGGCTATCTCAGCGGCACGCAGCCGGTCCTGATGGAGATCCCGCTGGAGGAAACCAAGCCGGGCATGATGGACAAGCTGCGCGGCGCGCTGACGCAAAACCCGTTCAAGAAGGAGGAGCGCAAGCTGGATACGCGTCTCAGCTACGCGACCCACCAGGATCTGCTCGACATCCTCTGGGGCTATTATTTCGCGACCGGGTCGCGCGTGCCGATCCAGCGCATCGTGCAGATGCTGCCGTGGTCGAAGAGCCGGGACACGGTCGACAAGCTGACCGTCGGCAGCATGGCGCGCTACACGCTTGCGAGCTACGCCGTGCGCGATGCCAGTCTGCGCGACTATCTCCGCGAGGAACTGGCGCGGCAGTCGGGTCCGATCAAGGAGCCGTTGCGCGAGGTGGTCGAGGCGGCCGATACGGTGCAACTCGGCGCCGTGCGCAAGGATGCCGTGGCCGCCGTCGATGAACTCAAGCTCAAGGGCTCCGACGCAAGGCGCAACATGGATTTCTGGGGCCAGCTCGGCGTCGGCGCGCTGGCGCTCGGCTGTGTGTCCGCTGCCGCGCTGGGCCAGGTCGCGGTCGGCATTCCCTGCGTCATCGGCGGATCCGCCTCTCAGGGACTGCTCTCGTTCTGGGAGAAGCAGCAATAGGAATAGCGGTCGGAACGGACCGGCGTGGGCGCTATTGTGCCGGTATGGACGGCCTGAACGCCAAGACGCTGGCAAGCCTTGTCATCCTGCTGCTCGCGATGGGCGCGGTGATCTTCGGCGTTGCCGGCAGCCTGCGCTACTGGCAGGCTTGGCTGTTCCTGCTGACCTATTTCATCCTGTCCCTCAGCGTTTCGATCGATCTCATGCGCCGCGATCGTGCCTTGCTCGAGCGTCGCATGAAGGGAGGACCGCTTGCCGAGAAAGAGCCGGTTCAGCGCCTGATCATGACGATCATTTCGCTGTGGTTCGTCGGGTTGCTGCTGGTGCCGGCGCTGGACCATCGCTTCGGCTGGTCCCGCATGAGCGCACTGGCAGCCGTGGGTGGCGATATCCTGGTTGTCGCCGGCTTTCTCGGGATTTGGCGTGTCTTTCGCGAAAACAGCTTCTCGGCGGCGACCGTCGAAGTCGTTCAGGACCAGGTGGTCATATCAACCGGTCCATACGCGGTCGTGCGTCATCCGATGTATGCGGCGGCTCTGGTGCTGCTGACGGGCATTCCGATCGCGCTCGGATCCTGGTGGGGTCTTTCAATGACGATCGTCATTCTCCCCATCCTGATCTGGCGCCTGCTTCACGAGGAGGTCGTGCTTGCGGAGCGCTTGTCCGGCTATTCGGCCTATCAGGAGAGAGTACGGTGGCGACTATTGCCGCTTTTCTGGTGAGCGCAGCGGCCGAGATTGTCAGCGACCAATCCCGTGCAGGAGAGCACTAGAGGGTTGTGTTGCCGGCTCTGTTGTCTACGGAAAGTTGTATTTCGTGCCGATGACTTGTTCGCGCCGTCCCGCCCTCTAACGATGGTTACAGACTGGCCTTCACGGCGGCTGGGTAGACCGGCTCGCGGTGGATTTCCGCGCCGGACTCATCGACCACGACGATCGAGAGTCGACGGTCGGTGATCCGGGGATCGTGCCGAAGCCGTCGGGCCAGATCCCGGCTGTGCTCGATGGCTCCCGCACTGGTCGCAAATTCCAGACCTGTTCGGTCTCTGGTGGGAACGCCGTCCTTCATATCGAAATAATAAGTGCGCATGGTCTTCCTACGGCCGCTGTATCAAGCAAGGGGAGCGCGACGCGGAGCCGAAGTTCGATCCGCAATCCGTAATCCCCCTGCTCGAACTATAGAAGACCTCTAATATGGAGGACAAGCTTACCTCTTCTGTAATCCCCTTTCCTTGTTCGGTAAACGACCGTTTTTGCTGGTATACAGCGCCAAAAACTGCCAGAAAGCTCAAATTGTGTCGTTAAAATCGACCGCTTGGTCAGTTTGACTTGCTGCAAGAGTTGTTCCCTGGCATACTTTCAACCTGATCGGGTTGCACTCGATCGATGTCCATGCGGGCTATTCTGAGGAAGGGGTCGCAGTCGCCAGACCAAGGCCTTCAGCCGCAAGTGCCGCAGAGTTTCTTGCGTGCAGGCTTTCACGTTTCGCCAAGGACTGGCATCCCCGTTTCCTGCAAAGGTGCGAGATGAAGAATCAAAGTCTCATCGCGGAGCTGCACACGAAGCTCGGAGCCCCGTCGAGCGAAGCGGTCGAGAGCCTTCGGTTGCTCAGGGCCTTTCTGAAACTGGCGCCGGGCCAGCGCATCGAGTTGCTTGAAATGGTCGAGCGGCTCACCTCCGACTCGCATGCGGAGACCGATCGCCCGCTATCCTGATGCCAGTCTCCATTGCGAGTTCTGGTTGATTTTTCGTGAATCGAATTTCTCAAAAGTTGTGTTAGCGCCTTCTGGTCGCCCCATCCTGACCGGCAGCAATCGGCTCTGCCGCAGCGCCCTGACGCCGTCTCCGCTCCCGCGGCGTCGATCGCCCTCCAAGACTCGTTTTGAAAAAGCCGGGCCGTCGCCTGCACGCCTGGTGCTGCGGATGCGGGCTCGGCCGACTTGCTTTCGAGTTAATTGCGGCTCTCGCCTTGGGGCCACTTCCGGCCGCGTTGCCTGCAACCGGTCTAAGGCTTCAGTAAAATGCCGCGTGTATAACAGTGAAAATTTGATTCAGATCCGCCCTCGAAGAGCAGCGGGGAGAGCCAATGACCAACGTCATTCCGTTTCGCTCCCGGATAGTCTCATTTCGTGAAGCGCCCGCAGCCGCTTGCGCGCAGGATGCCGTTGCGATGGCGGGCGCGGGGAGGCACGAGGCGACGCGATCGGGCGTACCAGCCGTCCGGGACGACCTCAGGAAGACCGTCATTCTGCTCGATCTTGCTCTGCAGCACGCGCGTGAGCTCTCGGACCTCGTGATCGATGAGCGGGCGCATCGCATGTTCGACCGTCATCTCGCCTCCATCGAGTATTCGCTTCAGATCGCGCGCGAACGTGTGTGGGCGTCCTGACAGCTCCGCCATCGGCTGCCTACGGATCCATTTGCACGGGGACGCAGGGAGCCAGATATGGTAGTTGGGGTTGTCGTGGAGGACGTAACAATGACCCAAACCAAACTGGAAGTGCCCGCTGAATTGCGCGACCTCGCCGAGAAGACCATCTCGCAGGCGGAAAGGGCCTTCGAGATGTTCTTCGACGCAGCTGGCAAATCAATCGGCTCTGTTCCTGGACCGGCCGCCGACATGTCCAAGCAGGCACTCACTCTCACCGAGCAGAACATCAAGACGGCGTTCGAGCATGCGCGCAAGCTCGTCCACGCGACCGAGCTGGAAGAGGCGATGCGGATTCAATCCGAGTTCCTGCGCAGCCAGTTCACAAATGCCGGCGAGCACATGAAGACGATCACAGCGAGCATCATGTCGGCCGCAACGAAGGCCACTGAACCGAAGCCCTGAGGTGGGACCAAGGCGTTCCGTCATGCGACGGCCGTGATGTGAGGGCGGCGGCCATCCGGCCGCCGACGCTGACTACTTGCGCAGCGAGCCGATATAGGCGGCAATGTCGGCCGCCTCAAGCCGATTGAGGGGAAAGCTCGGCATCTTCGGGTGGGGGTCGAGCAGGAAGAACGCGACCTTCTCCGGGGTGAAATCCGCCTTCTGGGCAATCTCGGAGAAGGACGGGACGTCCGCGCTGGCCTGCTTCTGCGTTCCTTCGATCAGGTGGCACGAGGCGCACCAGCGCCGGGCGAGGTCGGCGCCATGGTCCGCGTCGGCGGCCCGCGCCGAGGTCAACGCGGTGGTCGCCGCCACGACCGCCAGAACTTTGATCAACAAGGCGCGCATTCCGTCACTCCGATCTGGTGAAATGGTGAAATCGAGCTTGACGCCGGCCGTTGCGACAACGTCGGCTCGAGAGAGGACAATCAGTCGCTCCCGCTCAGCTACCTCTCAGTGCACGGGCCCGCGCGTCGCGGTCAGCTGCAGCACGATCGCGGAAAGTGCGACAGATCGATGCGGCTGGCAATCATCTTGACGAGGGTGCAGAGCCGGCGCAGCAGCGACGGGCCGGGTGCATGAACTGCCGTCAGCTCATCCGCGATGGTGGACATGTCGAGCCCTCCCTGTCACTCGGCGTCCTTCCCGTGCGCCTGTTGACGAGGTGCAGGCGCCCGCATGCCGGACATGCGACCGCTTCGTAAGCATCAGCGTGTTCGACCAAGGCCGACGCCGTCAGGCCGATCTGCACGTTCGATCCCGTTTGGGAGCAGCGAAAAACGAGAGTTTCCATTGCCTGACCATGACGGATCGCGGCATGCATGCCTTGATCTGTCTCAACAGGGCAGACGATAGATTGCGTGCCAGATGTACGTGAGACTCAGGTGATGCTATGCGACGTCGCCTTCGCCATCTCGAGTCGGTCAGCGACATTTGCGGCCGTGACGGAACCGGTCTGGGTTGCGCGGATTGCGGCGTCGATCTTTGACTTGACCCGCCGAGCGGCCAGGGCGGCGAGCCGCGTTTGGGTTCGCCCGGTCTTGACCTGATCGCCGAACTCGTACCGCCATTCCCAAATGTCCGGTTCAGCAGTCGCCACGACCGTATATTGGACACCTCGGTGGATCACGGAACCCCCCTTTAACTCTTCCACTGCAAGTCAACGTCTAACCAGCTTACAATCAATCCGGGAAAATACGGGAGTGGAACAATTGCCAGCTGGCGCAATCGTAAGACGGTTAACACCACCATGCCGGCAATGTTCCTTTGCACGCTCGGTTTCCGTGCACACTTTTCCAGCAGTCGCGCCGCTGCGGCGAAACGCGAAGACAAGGGAACCATCTGCGCGATGAAAAGACGTGCACACACCACGCGCAGAATCGGGAACGACATGGCGCGCCTGTGTGAACTGTGTCAGCGATTGCGCGGGATGAGGTTCCCGAACCCAGTAGCCTTGAGACGGCGAATGCCCGATCAGTTCCCAGACGAGGCTCAGCGCGATGCCTGGTGATCCGAAGCCGGCGAAGACCGGTGCTGTCGTTGATACGAGCAACGCACGTCGCGATCTCAGGCTCGATGCATGCCGCGGCCTGGCGCTGTGGTTCATCTTCGTCGATCACGTGCCGGACAATTCGCTGGCGTGGCTGACGTTGCGGAACTACGGCTTCAGCGACACCTCCGAAGTGTTCGTCTTCATCTCCGGCTACACCTGCATGCTGGCCTATGGCGGAGCGGTGGCGACGCAGGGCTGGGTGACGACCGTGGTGCGCGCGCTGCGACGGGCCTGGGAGATCTATGCGGCGTTCCTGGTGCTCCTGCTCGCCTATGCGGCGCTGGTGTGGGTGATCGGCGGTGGCACCCGTTTCGTCGACGAGACCAACACCGGTTTCTTTTTCCGCGAGCCGGGTCCGACGCTCGTGCATGTCGCGCTGCTGCAATTTGCGCCTGTCAACACGGACATCCTGTTGACGTTCGCGATCCTGCACATCTGCTTTCCGATCGTGCTGTGGCTGATGATGACCAGCGCGACAGCGACGCTTCTGCTTTCCTTCCTGCTCTACATGATGGTCCAGCTGTTCAGCTGGCAGGTGCCGGCCTGGCCCAGCGGCGAGCTGTACTTCAATCCCTATGCCTGGCAGTTTCTGTTCGTGATCGGTGCCTGGTACGCCTATGGCGGTCAGGAAAGGCTGCGGCCCCTGTTGCATTCACGCACGCTTCTGATCGTGGCGCTTGCCTATCTCGGCTTCAGTCTGTTCATGGCCTTGAGCTGGGAATTCAAGAGCCTTGAAAGCCTGATCCCGCCGGCCATTACCAATCTGATCTATCCGATCTACAAGAGCCATCTGGCGCCGGTGCGGCTGCTGCATTTCCTGTCGCTGGCGTTTGTGGTGTCGCGGCTGACGCCGCCGCAGTGGCACGGCCCGATCCGTCCGCTGATGACGGCCATGATCAGATGCGGCGAGAACTCGCTGTCGATCTATTGCATCGGCGTGTTGCTGGCCTTCGTCGGTCAGGTGTTGCTGACCGATGTTGCGAGCGGCTTTGCGCTGCAGCTGCTGATCAGCGTCACGGGCATTGCCGTCATGGTGCTCGCGGCCACGCTGCTGACGTGGGAATCTCAGGTCGACCGCCGCGGGCCGCGGCTGTTCTGATGGCGCCTAGCGCCGGCGCGCGACGGCCACGCCGAACAGGAAGGCCACGAACAGGCTGGTGAGCGGAGCCTCGCGCGTGATCGCGCTCAAGGTGGACAGCGCCGTTCCCGGCCGGCGCGCATCCTGTGCGACCTCGCTCAACCGGTCGACCGCGGCACTCAGCGTCCCCATCACCTCTCCGAGCGAGCGGGACAGGTCGGTCGCAGTGTCGAGCGCGCGCTCGGCGACGCCCGGCTGCGCAGGTGTTTCGAACGGTTCGCTCACTTTCGTTGTCCTCTCGACGCGCATCGGCCGGATTGAGATTGCACCCCTCGAAACGATCTCCGGGGAGCTCTGACGCTGCAGGCAATGCCTTCTGACACGAATGGTTCCGTCGCCCGCCTGTGGTCTTTAAACCGGTGGATCGTCGCGCCTCGGCGCACCGTTCCCCCGCCACGCCGGTTAAGGTCGGGCGGATGTGAAAGGACCTGAATGTGGCTTCATCAGACACAGCATCGCCCCACCGCATCGCCGTGCTCGGTGCGCCGATCGACCTCGGCGCCTCCGTGCGCGGCACGTTGATGGGACCGGCCGCATTGCGGACCGCGGGTCTCATCCCGGTCATGGAAAGTCTCGGCCTCGAGGTCACGGATTACGGCGACGTTGGCATTGCCGAGATGGCCGAGCTCGGCGATGAGCCGCCTGCGAGTGCCAAGCATTATCGTCAGATCCAGCGTTGGTCCCGGGTACTGGCGCGCCGCAGCTACGAACTGGCGCAGACCGGGGCCATTCCCGTCTTCTTGGGCGGCGACCATTCGCTGTCGATGGGATCGGTGAATGGCGTTGCGCGGCATTGCCGCGACATCGGGCGCGAGCTGTTCGTCCTCTGGCTCGACGCCCATGCCGACTACAACACGCCGGAGACGACGATCACCGCCAACATGCACGGCATGTCCGCCGCCTTCCTGTGCGGCGAGCCGGGTCTCGACGGCCTGCTCGGCGATGAGCCCCGTGTCGGCATCCCATCGGCGCAGCTCGAGCTGTTCGGCATCCGCTCGATCGACAAGGCGGAGAAGGAGCTGCTGCGGCTGCGGCGCGTCAGCATCGCCGACATGCGCGCGATCGACGAGTTCGGCGTCGGCGTATTGATGCGCCGGATCCTCGACAAGGTTCGCAGCCGCAGCGGTGTCCTGCACGTCAGCTTCGACGTCGACTTCCTCGATCCCGAGGTGGCGCCGGGTGTCGGCACCACCGTGCCGGGCGGAGCGACCTATCGGGAGGCGCATCTCATCATGGAGCTGCTGCACGATTCAGGACTGGTCCGATCGGTCGACGTTGTCGAGCTCAATCCCTTCCTCGACGATCGCGGCAAGACGGCGCGCGTTGCGGTCGAGCTGATCGGCAGCCTGTTCGGCCAGCAGATCATCGACCGTCCGACGCCGACCAATGCGATCGTGCCGGATGCATAACCGGATATCTGACCCTCGGCGTTCGTGAAGAACGCGGATGCCTCCGTCGTGAGAGGCATCCGCACGGGCGCAATTAGTAGCGCGCGTCGTACATCTTCGACTCGACGAAGCCGAGCAGGTCGTTCGGTGCGGGACCGGTCGCCAGTCCGTTCTGATAGGCCACGCCGGCCACGGCCGCGCCGATATGGGCCGAGACCTCGCGGATGCGCGGCAGGGCCGGATACAGACTGCCTTGTTCGAGATCGGCGCCGGTGACGCAATTCGCCAAGGTGTGGGCCGCGGCCATGAACATCTCGTCCGTCACCAGCCGCGCGCCGCTGGCGATAGCCCCGAGGCCGACGCCGGGGAAGATGTAGGAGTTGTTTCCCTGGCGCGGCACGAAGGTCTTGCCGTCGAGCTTGACGGGGTCATAGGGGCTGCCGCAGGCGAACAGTGCGCGTCCCTGGGTGTAGCGATAGGCCGCCTCCGCCGAGCACTCCGCCTTCGAGGTCGGGTTGGAGAGCGCGAAGATGATCGGACGCTCGTTGAGTTCGGCCATCGCCTGCAGCACCTCTGGCGTGAATGCGCCCCCGACCGCTGCCACGCCGATGATCGCCGTCGGCTTCAGCGTCTTGATCGCGGAGAGGAAGTCGCCGATCGGGGCCTGGTCATGCGCATAGCGCAGCTTGTGGCCATGCAGATTGTCGCGGCCCTTGATGACGAGGCCGCGCGAATCCGTCAGCCAGTTGCGCCGCAGCGCCTCGGCTTCGGACAGGCCTTCGGCCATCATCGCCGAGACGACGAGATCGGCAATGCCGGTCGCCGCCTCGCCGGCGCCAAGGAACAGCACGGTCTGGTCGCTCAGCTTGCCGCCGGTGATGCGCAGCGCCGAGAACATGCCGGCGAGCGCCACCGCCGCGGTGCCCTGGATGTCGTCGTTGAAGACGCAGGCCTCGTCGCGATATTTGTGCAGCAGCTTGAAGGCCGCGTGGTTGGCGAAGTCCTCGAACTGGATCAGCACGCCCGGGAAGGCCGCGCGAGCCGCGGTCATGAACTCGTCGACAAAGGCGTCGTAGGCTTCGCCCGTGAGGCGCTTCTGCCGCAGGCCGATATAATAAGGGTCGGCCAGAAACTCCTCGTTGTTGGTGCCGACGTCGAGCATGACGGGCAGGCATTCCTCCGGGTGAATGCCGGCGCAGGCCGAGTACAGCGACAGCTTGCCGACCGGGATGCCCATGCCGTTGGCGCCGAGATCGCCAAGGCCGAGGATGCGCTCGCCGTCGGTGACGACAATCAGCCTGGCGCGATATGGCCAGTTGGCGAGGATCTCGGCGATCCGGCCGCGATCATTGGCCGAGATGAACAGGCCGCGCGGACGCTGGAAGATCAGGCCGTATTTCTGGCAGGCAAGGCCGACGGTCGGCGTGTAGATCAGCGGCTGGATCTCGTCGATGTTGTCGCACACAACGCGGAAGAACAGCGCCTCGTTGCGGTCATGCAGCGCGTTGAGCGCGACGTACTTCTCGAGGTCGTTGGACAGGCTGCGCAGATTGACCAGGATGCGCTCGGCCTGTGCCTGCATCGACATGACGCCCGCGGGCAGGAAGCCGCGCAGGCCGAGCGCGTCGCGCTCCTGCTCGGTGAAGCCGGTGCCCTTGTTGAGCAGCGGGTCGCGCAGCAGCGTCAGCCCGCGCGGGGAGTAGGTGGGGTGCGTCGATGCGCTCATACGTTGCGGTTGGGTCAAGGCAGTCTCCGAGGTCCTTTGTTCGAGCCTCGCCATTCCGGAGCGCGCCAGCGTTGATCGGCATCAACGGTGGCGGGATGGCGGGAGCGGACTGTTAACACAGTTTGGGTTCCGCGTTGCACCAATGACGTTGTGCAACTGCGTTGCAGCGGATGCAGGTGGGGACCGGAGGGATGGCTAGGCTCGGCCTGTGACGAATGACCACAGCAGCGCCAGAACGGCGACCGCCATGATCGCGGTGCCGACCCAGCCGAGGCCGATCAGCCAGGACCGGGCGCGGAAGCGGCCCATCAGCCCGGTGTTGGAGACGATCACCATCATCATCGCCATGATCGGCACCGCGGCGATGCCGTTGAGCACGGCGCTCCACACCAGCATGTGGATCGAATCGATGCCGGTGAAGCCGAGGCCGAAGCCGATGATCGTGGCTGCGGCGATGATGCTGTAGAAGCCGGCCGCTTCGTCCGGCTTGGCCTCCAAGGTCGCATGCCAACCGAAGATCTCGGCGACGCCATAGGCGGCCGATCCCGCCAGCACCGGAATGGCCAGCATGCCGGTGCCGATGATGCCGAGCGCAAACAGCAGGAAGGTGAAGTCCCCGGCCAATGGCCGCAGCGCTTCGGCCGCCTGCGTCGCCGAGTCGATCTTGGTGATGCCGTGGCCGTGCAGCACCGTCGCGGTCGTCACGATGATGAAGAAGGCGATCGCGTTCGATAAGATCATGCCGGCCGTGGTGTCGATCCGCATGCGCCGCAGCTCCGGATGATTCTTCCTGGAGAGCTCGCGCAAGGGGCGGTCGACCTTGCCCTGGTTCATCTCCTCGACCTCCTGCGAGGCCTGCCAGAAGAACAGATAGGGACTGATGGTGGTGCCGAGCACGGCGACGACGGTCAGCAGATAGTCGGCATCCGTCGAGGGGGTCGGCCACACCGCGGCGAGCAGCGCCGTGCTCCAGGGCACCTTGACCATCAATGCGGTGGCGACATAGGCGAACAGACTGAGCGTGAGCACCTTGATGAAGGGCGCGTAGCGCCGGTACGGCAGGAAAACCTGCAACAAGGTCGAGGCGGCGGCGAAGATCAGCGCATGCTCGTGGTTGAGGCCGCCGATCACGAGCGACAGCGCTTCGGCCATGGCGGCGATGTCAGCCGCGATGTTGAACGTGTTGGCGCCGACCAGCAGCGCCACGAGGCCGAAAACGATCCAGCGTGGGGCGAGTGCGCTGATGTTGGCCGCGAGACCCTTACCGGTGACGCGACCGATCCGCGCGCTCACCAGCTGAATCGCGATCATGAACGGCGTGGTCAGGAAAACGGTCCAGAGCAGCCCGTACCCGAACTGCGCGCCGGCCTGGGAGTAGGTGGCGATGCCTGAGGGATCATCGTCGGCCGCGCCGGTGACGAGACCTGGGCCCAGCAGCCGGAAAATACTCGAAGCGGATTTCTTCGGCTTGTTCGGCTCGGATGCAACGATCATCGTCACGGCGGCAGTCCTCAAGAGACAGCGTATGTGTCTCGAAGTCGCAATGGCCGCTTTTTGTTCCGGGCATTGGAACCACAAAGGAATACCGGCGTTCTGATCACGGCGGAATTCGTGATGGGGGGAGGTTTGCCGGACCAGCGGCATTCATTGACTGATGATGGGCTCGGCCTCGCCGAGCGCGAGCGGCTGTTTTCAGGCGGCAGCGAGCTTGCGGGATTGATGCTGCGGCTCGACTGGGCGAGCCCGTCGATCGGGGCGCCCGAACATTGGCCGCAAAGCCTGAAGACGGCCGTCAGGATCATGCTCACCTCGCAGCAGCCGATCTGGATCGGCTGGGGGCGGGAGCTGATCTACCTCTACAACGATGCCTACAAGGCCATCATCGGCGGCAAGCATCCCTGGGCGCTCGGCCGGCCCACGTCCGCGGTCTGGCACGAGATCTGGGAGGACATCGGCCCGCTGCTGGCGAAGGCGAGCGGCGGCGACCAGGGGACCTATGTCGAGGCGCAGCTCCTGATCATGGAGCGCAACGGCTTTCCCGAAGAGACGTACTACACGTTCTCCTACAGTCCCATTCCCGACGATGACGGCTCGCCGGGCGGAATCTTTTGCGCCAACACCGACGACACCGAGCGCGTGATCAGTGAGCGTCAGCTGTCGTTGTTGCGCGCGCTCGCCAATGCCGGAGCCGAGGCGCGCAGCGTCGGCCAGGCCTGTGCGAGCTGCGCACGAGCCCTGGCCCACGAGCCGCGCGACCTGCCCTTCGTCATGATCTACCTGACCGAGCCCGACGGCGAGACGGCGCGGCTCGAAGCCTTGACCGGTATCGCGCGCGAGCATGCCGCCGTTCAACCGAGCTTGCGGCTTCTCTCAGACGGACCATGGCCTCTGGCCGAGGCGCTGCGGCTGCAGTCGGCGGTGCTGGTCCGCGATCTTCCGCAGCTGTTCGGCGTCCCGTTCCCGAGCGGCGGCTGGCGTCAGCCGCCGCAGCAGGCCGTGGTGATGCCGATCCCCTCGTCGGGCGAGAGCGGGCAGGGCGGCTTCGTCATCGCGGGGCTCAATCCCTTCCGTCTTTACAACGAGAGCTACGCCCGCTTTATCAATCTCGTCGCCGGGCAGATTGCCGCCGCGGTCAGCAACGGCGGCGCCTATGAGGCTGAGCGACGCCGCTCCGAGGCGCTGGCGGAGGTCGATCGCGCCAAGACGGCGTTCTTCTCCAATATCAGCCACGAATTCCGCACCCCGCTGACGCTGATGCTGAGTCCGCTCGAGGACATGCTCGCCCGTGACGAGGGCGCCATCGCCCCCGAGGAGCGATCGGTCCTGAACCTGGTCCACCGCAACGGCCTTCGTCTGATGAAGCTCGTGAACACGCTGCTCGACTTCTCTCGGATCGAGGCCGGCCGCATGACGGCGAGGTTCGAGCCGGTCGATCTCGGCGCGCTGACGTCCGAGCTCGTCTCCAACTTCCGCTCCGCGACCGACCGCGCGGGCCTGCGGCTCGTTATCGAGACTGCGTCTCTCCCCGAGCCGGTCCATGTCGACCGCGACATGTGGGAGAAGATCGTGCTCAACCTGGTCTCCAATGCTTTCAAGTTCACCTTCAAGGGCGAGATCGCAGTCTCGATCGGCGTGTCGGCCGACCACCGACATGCCGAGCTCAAGGTACGCGATACCGGCACCGGCATTCCACCCGCCGAGCTGCCGCATCTGTTCGAGCGCTTCCGCCGCATCGAGGGCGCGCGTGGGCGCTCCTTCGAAGGCAGCGGCATCGGTCTTGCGCTGGTGCAGGAGCTGGTGAAGCTCCATGGGGGCGAGATCACGGCCGAGAGCGAGCCCGGTCGCGGCTCGGTCTTCGCCGTGCGCATTCCGCTCGGCGCCGCGCATCTGCCGGCAGGCCAGCTCGGAACTGCGCGAGACGAGGCCAACACCACCCGGCGTGCGCAAGCCTATATCGACGAGGCGCTGGGCTGGATCAGCGGCGATGCTCCGCCCGATCGTCCGCATCCGTCCTCGCCCGATGATCTCGGCTTTCAGACGATCCCGATGTCGGGGCGCGATCGTGTCGTGCTTGCCGACGACAATTCCGACATGCGCGACTATGTGCGTCGGCTGCTCGGCGACGACTACGAGGTCGAGGCCGTCGCCGACGGCGTGGCCGCGCTCGAGGCGATTCGCCGCAATCGTCCCGATCTGGTCGTGACCGACGTGATGATGCCGCGGCTCGACGGCTTCGGTCTCCTCAAGACGCTGCGTGGCGACGCTCAGCTGCGCGACATTCCCGTCGTGATCCTGTCGGCGCGTGCCGGCGAGGAGGCGAAGGTCGAGGGCCTCGATGCCGGCGCCAGCGATTATCTCAGCAAGCCGTTCAGCGCGCGCGAGCTGCTGGCGCGCGTGCGCGTCAACATCGATCTCGCGCGGGTCCGGCGTGCGGCCGAGACCACGTTGCGCGATCTGAACGAGCAGCTGGAAACGCAGGTCTCGGAGCGCACCGCGGAGCTGCAGGCCAAGGAGGCGCGGCTGCGCACCATCTTCGAGGCGAGCTACACCTTCCAGGCGTTGCTGTCGTCGGACGGCACGCTGATCGACGCCAACGCGACCTCGCTCGAGGCGATCGCCGCGCCTTTGGACGAGGTCGTGGGGCAGCCGTTCTGGGAGACGCCGTGGTTTGCCGGCACCTCGGGCATGCCCGAGGTGATCAGGTCGCTGGTCGGTGCGGTCGCCCGCGGCGAAGAGGCGCGACAGGAGCTGCACCTCGACCTGCCGGTCGGCGGCTGGCGCTGGTTCGATTTTCAGATGCGCCCGGTGCGCGACGACACGGGGCAGGTCGTCGCCATCGTGCCCGAGGCGGTGGAGCAGACCGAGCGGCGCAAGGCAGAGGAAGCCTTCCGCCAGGCGCAGAAGATGGAGGCGATCGGCCAGCTCACCGGCGGGGTCGCGCATGACTTCAACAATCTTCTGACCGTGATCCGGTCCTCGGCGGACCTGTTGCGTCGGCGCCAGCTGTCGCCCGAGCGCATGCGCCGCTATGTCGACGCGATCTCGGATACCGCGGACCGCGCGGCCAAGCTGACCGGACAACTGCTCGCTTTCGCACGTCGTACGCCGATGGAGCGCCAGGTGTTCGACGTGGCCGGGCACATCGAGCAGATCGAGGACATGCTGCAGACCGTGCTCGGCGCGCCGGCGGTGATCGAGCTCGATCTGCGGTCGCGCCCACTGCCTGTCGACGTCGATGTCAATCAGCTTGAGACCGCGCTCGTGAACCTCGTCGCCAATGCACGTGACGCGATGAACGGCCGGGGTGTCCTGACCATCCGCGGCGACCGCGTTCAACAGCAGGGGGCAGGCGGAGCGCAGCAATTTGTGTCGATCGCCGTCAGCGACACCGGATGCGGCATCGCGGCTGATCAGATCGACCGCATCTTCGAGCCATTCTTCACGACCAAGGGGGTCGGGCGCGGCACCGGGCTCGGCCTGTCCCAGGTCTACGGCTTCGTCCATCAGTCAGGTGGCCGTGTGCTGGCGGAAAGCGAGATCGGCAAGGGCACGACATTGACCCTGCTGCTGCCGCTCACGTCGAAGCCGCTGGGACAGCGTGAGCGCGGCGACGACAGCTCCGAGATGCCCGCCGCGCGCTGGAACGTGCTGGTCGTCGAAGACAACCCCGAGATCGGCGAGTTCTCCACCCAGCTGCTCGAGGATCTCGGCTATCGCACCGTGCTGGCGCGCAGCGGCCTCGATGCGCTGCGCCTGATCGATGACAATCCCGATGGCTTCGACCTGGTGCTCAGCGACGTCGTGATGCCGGGAATGGACGGCGTCACGCTCGGGCAGGAGATCAGGCGGCGGCTGCCGCTGATTCCGATCGTGCTCAACAGCGGCTACAGCGATGTCCTGGCCGATGGCGACCGCCACGGCTTCAGCCTCATCCATAAGCCCTATTCGGTGGACGAGCTGTCGCGCGTGCTGCGTCAGGTCATGGCTGCGCGCGGCGCGGGTCCGTCGCCGGCGGCGTCCGGATAGATCCACAGCCGATCGTCCCCCGGTCTTCGTGCATCGCGTTCCAGGCTTGAACGTGTCTGCCGCGCCGGAGTAGCTTCGCCCGCTGGGGGACGTCAGAATGGCGTGTGTGGAACTGTTGCCGGGCGAAAGCCGGTCGTTGCGGTGGGCGTACGCCGTGATCGTCGGCATGGCGTTGCTGATCAGCGGCAGTGCGGTCGCCAAGGACCAGAAGGACGAGGAGGACGACAAGGACGCGTCGTCAGCCGGTCTCAGCAATATCTACATCGATTTTCGCACGAACTATGCCTATGTGCCCGGCGGGTCGCTGTCGACCGGTCTCGGCGACGCGTCCTTGTTCGGCACGCTGTCGCAGCTCGCGACCCTGCGCAAGCTGCTCGAGCGTCCGACCTTGCCGGGACGTCCGCAGCTCACGGCTCCGACGAACCAGGGCATCGGCGTCGACGTTCCGCTCACGGTGGATCTCGGCGAGGCGCTGTCGCTCTATGGCGGGTTCACCGGCAGCGCGTCCTACAATGGCCTGTCCGGCTGGTCGGACGTCGCCGTGACGAGCTGGTTCCTCGGCTTCCAGGCCGATGTCTATCGGCAGAACGGTGGCGTGCTCCCGACCTTGACGCTGCAGTCGACGCTGACGCGCTCGGTGCCTGACGCCCCCTTGGCGACGACCTCGTTCAACACGGTCCTCGAGGCCAAATACGCGGTCGACCCTGACGAGATGCGCGGCTGGCTGGCGGGCATCCAATATACGCACACCGAGATCGACACTGTGCTGGCGCGGATCGGAGACACCACCGCCGGCTATGTCGGCGGCTTCTATCAATGGGACAACAATTGGAAGCTCACCGCGCGGGTCGGACTCCAATCATTCGGCGGTGCGCAGCTGCTCGCCCTCGCGCCGATCGCATCCTATACGCAGCCGCTGGTGAGGCTCGATCTCGATCGCATGGACGATGACGACAATCGGCTGTTCGGCGTCACCGCGCAGATCGCCTGGGCGCCAAAGCCGGTCTATCAGCTGACCGTGCGGACGCCGCTCTACGCGGTCAAGAACTGATCGGGCAGGTCGCTATCGCATGCTGACGAACTTGCCCCAGAGGCCGGCGAGCACCGCGCTCGTCATCATGTAGTGGGGCTTGTCGCAGAACAGGCTGCCGACCTGGCAGACATCGGCACCGACAGCTCCGAGCTGGTGCTCGCCGGCCGCGTAGAACAAGGCGGACAAGGCGGCCAGGACGACAGCGACCACATACATCATAAGCCTCCTTTCGGCTCAGCCCGGCGGGCTGCGAGATGAACTAATCGAATGGCCGCGCCTTTGCGCGCTTGACACGTCGGGCAAATCAGGCGCATTTTCCCATCGTCGCAGAAATCATAGAGCCCGCGCCGAAACACGGCAGCGGGCTTTTTGTTTGATCAGGCCGGAATTTGTGCGGCGGTTATCGAACTCGCAAACTCCAATCGCCACCTTTCGATCAAATTTGACACGTCGGGCAAATCACTGACATATTGCCAATATCGAAATATCCGAAATGGCGATGGCCAACGACGCGACAATCGCGGGCGCTCGTTCGGGAAATGCCGCGCGTGACCGCTCCTGGATCGCGCCGTTGCGCCATTCGGCAACGTGTTCACTCCTTGTCATCCAGATATTGATCGTCTCGCGCGAACGGGGCGGTCGCGGGCATGGCGATCGTCGCCGCGCCCGCAGCGGTCCCTCGTGCGAGGGATAGGGTTCGCGCCCGAAGCGATCGCGTTGGCCGCGATCCGCCGCGCCATTCTCTTTTTTCAACGATCAGGAGATGACGATGACCGCCATTCTGATTTCACTTGCCGTGGTCGGGCTCGTCGCGATTGCCGCCGCCGACGCGCTGTCGTGATCACGTCCCACCTCGATCTGCAAAGCTCCGGAAACGACCATGTCGAAGACGATCACCGAAATCCGCTCAATGGCGCGCAGCCACACCAAGACAGCGATCAACACGCTGGTCGGTGTGATGCGCTCGACCAAGGCCACCCATGCCGCGCGCGTGTCGGCCGCCAACGCCATCCTCGATCGCGGCTGGGGCAAAGCGCCTCAGGCGCTGCAAAATGGCGAGGATGGCGCGCTGGAGCTGATCCATCGCATCGAGCGCGTGATCGTGCATCCGGAAGATTCCGATGACGAGCAGGAGAGCTGACGAAGCAGGAATCGCGTTACTACTGGTTCGTTCGCTCGATGTTGACGGTCGAGTTTTTTTGTTCTACCTTTGTTCTGGGAGCGCACCCCGCGCGTCTGTTGGTTGATGCTTCGACGGCATAGTTGAGGATGAAATCGCCGGCCACAGCCCTCTTGCTGAAAGAACTGACCGACTTCTACGGTTCTGCCGAATGCTTGAAAGCGGCCGATCGAGGACAAGATCGCAAGCCTCGGGTTCGGCGTCGCGGGGCGTCCGTCGTCCTTGCTGGCTGCCGTTGACAATTACTGTGAGCGCTGATGTTCTATCTTCGTTCTGAGCGGAGTATCGGTCCGCGCAACTCTGTCGCCTTGCAGTCATCTCAAGGTCGACGGCCGCGAAGTGATGATGGTCGCGGTGAGGGTCGCACGGCAGTAGCTTGCAAGAGTTGCGACGGAAGAGGAGGGGAGTTGTGCGGCTCAACAAGGGAGGGCTGATCGCTTCGGCTCTCTACGTCGTGCATTTTCTGCTGTTCAGCTGCCTGTCTTACTTCGCCAGCTTGAAGGCGAGCGTCTTGTTGGCTGAAGCGGCTGTTCTCCCGGCCGGGGTTGATCCTTGGTTGGGTATGGCCAGCCCTTGGTCTCCAGGATCCGCCCTTCGGCACAGAGAGTTGGATGAACAGCTATCGCTTCTATGCTCCCGTGAGCCTGGTCATCTCCTACCTGTTCGGATGGATGCTCCATACGATCTGGCGTCTGCTTGTCAGATACGTTGGGCCGGGCCTTGAGCAGATCGACACTGTGTTGATCAAGCGACTCAATCGCGATTAGTCGCACGCCGCGAACACGCGTATGGTTGCGATGTCGATGCGGCGGCAAGCGCCGGCTCGCGCAATTTGCATGGGCCGATGCATCTATGCTCGCGCCTCTTGCGGTCGCTCGACTGACACGACGAGGAGCTGCCAGCGGCGTTTGTCCGGATCGCCGGGCTGCCGCCCGGCACGCGACATCGCGGGCGAAGCATTTTACCCGAACATTTCTCAGGAAAGCGGACGCGACGATGGCTGCTCGACACGCGCTCACCTTTCAGATCAACCCCAGTTTGCCCGGTCACGCCGCCGTCGTGGTCAGCGATCCGACCGGGCAGCTGTATGCTGGCTTCGGTCCGCAGCACCATGGCTCGATGTCAGACCAAGGAAAATTTGACGCTCATTGGATGCAGAACGGAAAAGCGCCACCGAACGACTTTTCCAGCGTCGCGGATGACGGTCAGTATGCGACATTCACGATTCCCATCACCAAAGCCAGGCCGATCTCGCCCGTGAGGAGATCGCGAAGATCGGGGCCGAACCTCTCTTGTACAATGGCTGGGATCTTGCCCGTTTCGCGCAAGATCCCCGGATTTGTACTACGATCGTGAACAGGATCCCCGAAGCGGCAGGCGTTGGAAAACACCTCTACCCGGTGCCACAAGCCAATTATGAGTATCTCTCCGATATCGCCGACACGCTTGCCAAGGATCCGAAAGCGCAGCGATTGGCTCGAACGGGATTGCCGATCCCTGAAGCCCTGCGCGGTCTTCAGAAGGATTACGTATATGTCGGCGGCGGTGCCGATACGCCCTCCGAGCGATTGGGACGATTTCCCGCTGGCTCGGCCGACAACGAGGGGCCTGTAGCAACTCCATCCTTCCACGAGCGTTTTGGAGATGCGATCGATCCAAAGGCCGGAGCGGCCCTGCCAAGCTGGGTCGAGCCCGGGCTCGTGACCGCGGACAAGAGTCAGCCCGTTCGCCGTCTCCGATCGCGGCAGGCGACGCCGGCTGGCCCCTCCGTCTTTGATTCCGGGGCTCCGCCCGTGCCCTTTCTGTCGTCCCCGAGGACGGCTCAACCGCCTGACAGCAGCAGGTGATCATTGTCGACATTGAAGATCCCCACCGCGAAAGTGTTCGAGCCGCTGCTGGCGCCTGCGCGCTACAAGGGCGCGTTCGGCGGCCGCGGCTCGGGCAAGTCGCATTTCTTCGGCGAGCTGCTGGTCGAAACCTGCCAGGCCGAGCGCGGCACGCTCGCGGTCTGCATCCGCGAGGCGCAGCGGACGCTGGCGCAATCATCCAAGCGGCTGATTGAAGACAAGATCGCAAGCCTCGGTCTCGGCCAGGGCTTTCGTCCGTTCAGCGACCGGATCGCGACGCCCGGCGACGGGCTCATCATCTTTCGCGGCATGCAGGATCACACCGCGGAATCAATCAAGTCGCTGGAGGGATTCCGCATCGCCTGGATCGACGAGGCGCAGACCCTGAGCGCGCGCTCGCTGTCGCTGCTGCGGCCGACCATCCGCGCGCCGCGCTCGGAGCTGTGGGCGAGCTGGAATCCGCGCCGCAAGGCGGACGCCGTCGATGATTTTCTGCGCGGCCGCAAGCCGGAGGGGGCGGTCGTGGTGAAGGCGAGCTGGCGCGACAATCCGTGGTTTCAGGCGGTGCTGGACGAAGAGCGGCGGCTCGACCTCTCGCTCTATCCGGACCGCTATGAGCACATCTGGGAGGGCGACTACGTGCGTGCGTTCGAAGGCGCCTATTTCGCCGACCTGCTGGCGCAGGCGAAGCGCGACGGGCGGATCGGCAAGGTGGCGGCGGACCCGCTGCTGCCGCTGCGGGCCTTCATCGACATCGGCGGCGCCGGAGCGACCGCCGACGCCTTCACGATCTGGATCGTGCAATGGGTGAGCAATGAGATGCGCGCCGACTTCCAGCACTTGCGACGCTGGCGCAAGAGCGTGGAGCAGGCGCAGAGCTATACGTTCAAGGCAGTTATCACCGTCATCGCCACCGGTCTCGTCGGTGCGATCTGGCTCGGCGTCAAAGTCGTGCTCGGAAAGTGATGTCATGCCGAGCCGTGTCCTGGCATCGGCGACGCCGCTTCCTCATCCGCGAGGTCGATGCGTACGAGCCCGACATCATCGAGACCTTGAAGGATCTTCATGCGCGCACCTTCCTCGACCGGGCGCCTCTGCCGGATTTTGAAATCGGTCATTGGTGGATGGCGACGGAACTGGGACGAGCCACCGCCTTTGCGGGTCTTATTCCGTCCGCGCTCGGTGACGGGATCGGCTACCTCGCACGGGTCGGCGTTCTCCCGGAGCGTTGCGGCTATGGCCTTCAGCGCCGCATGATGCGTGCGATCGAGCAGCGCGGACGGCGTTCCGGCCTGTATTGCATCGTGTCGGACACGACAGACAACATCGTCTCCGCGAACAACTTCATCCGCTGCGGATATGCGCTGTTCCAGCCCGCACGGCCCTGGGCATGGCGCCACTCGCTCTACTGGAGGAAGTTGATCCGCTCCTGAGTTGTGCGTCACGCTGCGTCGCAGCAGAGGCCGCATATGGGGCGGAGTTGCATCGGGGCTGTTGTTGCTGGTGCGATTGAGCTAACCATGCTCTGTCCGTGGCTCGCGAGCTGATGATCGAGCCTCGCATTGAGCGATCGCCTGAGACGATCGACCGAAGGGAGGGGATCCTGGATGCCCATGGAAGTGGCGCTGCCAGATCGGAAGTCGCGTCCCGCAGACGCGCCGGCGGCTTTGTCCGGTCTGCTCGTGATCGATTTCACGCGTGTCGTTGCCGGACCGGCGTGCACCCAGACCTTGGCGGACTTCGGTGCCGAGGTGATCAAGATCGAGCAGCCGATCAGAGGCGACGATACCCGTGCTTACGAGCATGCCGAGCTTGGCGGTGAAAGTGCAGCCTTTCTCAGCCTGAATCGCAACAAGCGAGGGATGGTGCTGGATCTCGCGGTCCCGGAAGCGAGAGACATTGCGCGGTCGCTGATCGCCAAGGCTGACGTCGTCGTGGAGAATTTCTCGTCTCACGTCATGGAGAAGTATGGACTCGACTATCCGACGGTGTCGAGCACCAATCCGGGACTGATCTATTGCTCGATCTCGGCCTACGGCCGGACCGGCCCGTTTGCGTGGCGATCGGGTTTCGATCCGATCACGCAGGCCGAGAGCGGCTTCATGTCGCTCAATGGTTTTCCCGATGGTCCGCCGGTGCGGACAGGTCCTCCGATCGTCGACTTCGCCACCGGCATGTCGGCCTGCAATGCCATCCTGCTCGCGCTGGCGGCACGGCAGCGCCTGGGCCGGGGACAGCACGTCGAGGTGGCTCTGTTCGACATGGCCCTGGCGCTGATCGGCTTTTCCGGGATGGCCTATCTCATGAATGGCGTGAATCCCGCGCGGACGGGGAACTCGCCCAACGACTCGCCGACGGTCGGGGTGTTCGAAGCGTCGGATGGCCCGCTGTATGTCGCCTGCGCCAACGATCGGCTTTACCATCGCCTGGTGACGGAAGTGCTTGGACGTCCGGATCTCCTGGGCGATCCGCGCTTCGCCACGAGGAAGGCGCGCTGGACCAACCGCACCCAACTGCGCGGCATCCTGGCCGAGATTTTTGCGACCGACCGGATGGAGGTCTGGATCTCTCGCATGAATCAAGCCGGGGTTCCAGTCGGCCGCGTCAGAACGGTAGCGCAGGCCTTCGAGGCACCTGAGGTGCGGGCGCGCGATCGGACCTGTCGCATTCCGCACCCGACGGCAGGCGCCATACCCAATATCGAGCCGGCAATCACCATGCAGATGACGCCGGCCGTCGTGCCCACTGCGGCGCCGCGGCTGGGCGAGCACACCGCCGGTGTTCTGCGCGAAAGGCTGGGATATTCCGAGCAGGAGATCGAAGCGCTCCGCGAACGGGGCGCCTTCGGACCAAACGATTCGCGCGCACAAGCCCTAGGCGGCACCAGATAGTTGGCGAATCAGCGCCGCCCGACTGGACGAGCGGCAGCCATCGATCGTCAGCTTGCTTTGGCCATGTCCTCGTCTTCTGGCGAGTTGAGATACATGCCCGACATTGTATCGACCCAGCACAGGTGATCGTGAACCTTCCTCACGCCCGCAACGTTCTCAGCAGCCACGATGGCCGCCTGCCGTGAACGTTCCTCGGTGATGACGCCGCTCAGATGAACGATGCCGTCCTTGACGATGACGGACAATCCGAACGGGCACCAATCGTTTTTCTCGATGGTGTCGATGACCCGGTTGCGGATGTGATCGTCATCGGCGGTCGGGTCCGGAACTTGTCGACCGAGCGAGGCGACGGCCTGCAGCAGGTTGGCGCGCGACACGATGCCGACAACCTGCTCGCCCTTCACCACCGGCAATCGCTTTACATGGTTCTTCTCCATGATCTCGACGATTTCCGCCAGTGCAGCGTCTTCCGTAATGGTCAAAGGTGACTTGGTCATCACCTCCGCGACTTTGCGCCCGTGCTCGTGAACGAAGTCGGCGGCTGATTTCCCGGGGCCCAGGATGAAGCGCAGCCAGCGGCCGCGCTTGCGCCCCGTGCCGATCTCGGTCCGCCGGATGAAGTCGCCTTCGGAGACAACGCCGACCAGCTTGCCGGTGGCATCCACCACCGGAAGGCCGCTGACATGGCGCTGAAGCATGATGTTGGCCGCATCCACAATCGGGGTGTCCGGAGTGACGGTGATGACTGGACGGGTCATGATCTGATGGGCGCGCATGGTGAACTCCAGTGTCGTGGTTTGATTGACGGTAAGCCGCCGGCCAAGTCGTGAATTGACCCAGGTCAAAGAGCAGCTTGCTCGGTCATTGATGCAGCTCAAGGTCTGGGCGCCACCAGTGAGCTATCAGACACAATCATTCAGCAGGAGGAGAGGTGCCCATGTCCGAGCTCTCCGGGCCTAATGCCATAGCCGAGGAAACGGCCCAACTCACCGAGCGTGTCGCGCTTTCCAACAAGCACGCGCTTGAGCTGATGATTGGTTCCCAGCAGATCGTCCTTGAAGAGATGCTGTTCGCCAGCAACGAGCTTCTGGACCGCACGCGGACGGAAACACACCTTCTCGCCGAGTTCGTCTCGAAGCTGGCTGGCGTGCATTCCGTGAAGGGAATCCAAACGATGATCCAGGAATGTGCCCAGCACCAGCTTGACTTCATCAGGCGGGATTGCGACCGCCTTTTCAGGCACGGGCAGCGCCTGATCGATGCCAGTGTCAGTCTCGTGGGGCAACGGTGGCGAAACTGAAGAGCGGGGGCGCATCGCGTCCAGATCGTCGGAAACGTAATGAACAAGCGCAGAATCGGCAGGCCGGTGTCGTCGAGACCGCTCCGGCGGTCGTTGGTCAACTCGTCGTGCCTGATGTAAAGCCCCTTGCTGACGACGCCGGCGTGGGCGCCAGGGAGTTCGGTCGCGAGGATCACGAGCTGGACAAGGCGTTCAGCGCGGTTCTCGCGCGCCTGACCGGCGGCATCTCGCCCGCAGCCCTGTCGATGGCTTACCTGGATTGGGCGTGCCATTTGGCGGCTGCGCCTCAGCGGCAGCTCGATATTGCGCGTGACGCCTGGCACGGCGCAAGGCAGCTCGCCGAAAGGTCATTGCATTTCGCCGATCCTGACCGTGGTCCGTGGGATCTGATCAAGCCGCAGGCCAATGACCATCGGTTTTCCAAGCCACAGTGGGGAATGCAGCCCTTCAACCTGTTCGCTCAGGCGTTCCTCCTCGGAGAGGATTGGTGGCACAAGGCGACAACGAATATTCGTGGGGTCAATCCGGCCAATGAAGCCGTCGTCGACTTCTCACTGCGTCAGATGCTCGATATGTTCGCACCATCGAACTTCGCGGCGACCAACCCCGAGGTCGTGGAAAGAACCTTTCAGAGCGGTGGCGAAAACCTCGTCTTCGGTTGGCAGAACTGGCTCTCCGATCTGATGCAGGTGCTGCGGCCGGGACGAGCATCGCAGAGCGCCGAGTTCGTGCCTGGCGAGACGGTCGCGACCGCACCCGGCAAAGTCGTGTTTCGCAATCAGTTGATCGAGCTGATCCAATACGCGCCGACCACCGAACGGGTGCGCCCCGAGCCGATCCTGATCGTGCCGGCCTGGATCATGAAGTATTATATTCTTGATCTGTCTCCGCACAATTCCCTGGTCAGGTATCTGACCGCTCAGGGCTTCACGGTCTTCATGATCTCCTGGCGAAATCCGGGCCCGAAGGATCGAGACATTGCTTTCGACGATTACCGCGCGGCAGGCGTCATGGCTGCCTTGGACGAAATCGGGAAAATCGTGCCGAATGCTCCGATTCACGCTGCCGGATATTGCCTCGGAGGGACGCTGCTCTCGATCACGGCGGCGGCGATGGCGCGCGATGGCGATACGCGTCTGAAGACGATCACGCTGTTTGCCGCGCAGACCGATTTCACCGAGGCGGGAGAGCTCACTCTCTTCATCAATGAAAGTCAGGTTGCTTTCCTCGAAGACATGATGTGGGAACGCGGCTATCTCGATACGACGCAGATGGCCGGCGCATTTCAATTGCTGCGATCCAACGATCTGATCTGGTCGCGCATCTCGCGCGACTATCTGCTCGGTGAGCGGGCCCATCCGAGCGATCTGATGGCATGGAACGCCGACGCGACACGGCTTCCCTATCGGATGCACTCTGAATATCTGCGCAAGCTGTTTCTGAACAACGATTTGGCCGAGGGGCGATATCGAGTTGAGGGGAAGCCTGTGTCCCTCTCAGACATTCACACGCCGCTGTTCGTCGTCGGAACCCTGCGCGACCATGTCGCGCCGTGGAAATCAACCTACAAGATCCATTACGAGGTCGACGCCGACGTCACGTTCGTCCTGGCGAGCGGCGGTCACAATGCCGGCATCGTGGCGCCGCCCGATGAGCAGGGGCATTCGCATCAGGTGCGCACCAAGGCTGCCGACGCGCCCTACCTTGGGCCCGACGAGTGGCAGAGCTCGACCTCGCGCATTGAAGGATCTTGGTGGCCGACCTGGATCAGCTGGCTTGCGCAACACGCGGGGCCGCTGACCTCTCCGCCGCGGCTTGGCGCGGCTGGCTCGACCGAGTTTGGAAACGCCCCGGGCGACTACGTGCATACGTAGGCCCCAATCTCGGACCGATCCTACCAAGGTGAGAGGTCTGGATCTCACCGACTGATCTTGAGCAACGACAAGCTCCTGTCCAGTGTCGTTTCCGGTGTTCCCGATGCGTCGACCTGAAGCCAATCCAGGATGCCGAGATCATAGCGCTCCTGTTCCTGAGCCACCGCGCTCGTGGCATCGGATGCGTCGTTGATCCGATGCTCAATCCGCTCCCGACGGGTACGCAGGTCGGCCACGAGAAAGAGGCCGGAGAACGGCGCGCTCAGCTGCGTCGCCACCTTGAGGATCGCGTCTCGCTCGTCGTGCCTTGCAAATACGGCATCGGCGACGACGGAAAACCCTTGAGAGAGCACCTGACCGGCTCGCGTCGTCAATTCACGGTAGACGCTTGCACTCGCTTCGGGCGAATAGGCCTCTTTGGGAAGGCGATCGGTCTGCGCCACGCCAAATAGCTGTTTGCGCAAAACGTCGCTGCGAATAACGATGGCTCCCGGTCGTGGGCGCACCACAGGCGCCAGCGCTCTCGCCAGCGCCGACTTCCCGGTTCCTGAGAGGCCGCCGACTGCAATCATCATCGGAGCAGAGGGCTGAATGAGCTCGAGGGCGAGCTGGAAGTAGCTCCTCGCCACTTCGAATGTTGCCGAACCATTTGGATCCGTATGGTCGGAATCTCCGCGATCGAGCTTTGCGAGAAAGACTTGTGCGCGGATTGCGGCGCGGAGAGCCATGAAGAGCGGCAGGGCGGCCAAGCCATCGAGCTGGTCGGACGCGGCGATCGAGAGATAGCGGTTCAGGAGATGATTGGCCGCAACGGGCAGCCCGAAGTGCAGCAGATCCATCAGAGGAAATGCGAGATCATAGAGAACGTCGATTGTGGCTATGCGATCGTCGAACTCGATGGCATCGAACAGCACCGGCTTGTTGTCGATCATCGCAATGTTCGCGAGATGGAGATCGCCGTGACAGCGCCGTACATCGCCCTTGGCCACGCGGTGCTCGAGCAGTGGCGTCAGGCGGGACAATGTCGAATGGCAGAGTTCACGGAGCTCCTCGATCTCTGCCTGCGGAAGTCGCGGGTTGGCTGCAAAACTGGCGATCGAAGCGTCGATCCAACGCGGGATGCAGCCGATCCATCCATCAGGCGAGACCGCAGCTGCGAGCTGATGCGAGGCCGCGATTGCGTCAGCCAAGTCTTCAGCCAGGTTGACGTCTATTTGGCCCTTACGTGCGAGATGATCAAGTGTGCTGCTGTCATCGAACCGACGCATCTCGACGGCATACTCGATCGGTACGCCGGATCCATTGATATCGAGGGATCCATCTGGTGTCCTGGTGATCGCGACGACGCGCTGATAGATGGCCGGAGCGAACGGGCGATTGATCTCCAGCTCCTTTTCGCACGCGGCCCGGCGCAGCGCGAGCGTGGAATAGTCGAGAAACGGCAGCTGGATGGCCCGCTTGATTTTCAAGGCGCGCTTGCCGGACAGGAAAACGGAAGCTGCGTGCGTATCGATCCTGCGGACGTCCGCGTGGCGAGTGGCGTCACCCAAGAACGCGAACACGAGATCCTGGTCGGATGATGAGGTCATAGCCGCGGCTTTCGTGTTCAGGAGTAGAGATCCGGCACGAGGACGGCTGCTCCGAGAACGTCCCCCTGCCTTAAGCGGGCAAGAACGCCGTTGGCATCGGACAAGGGATGGGCGGTGGTGTGGGTCCGGATCTGAGCCTCTCGAGCAATGCGGAGGAAATCCAGGCCGTCTTGTCGACAAAGGTTGGCAACCGACATGACGTGGCGTTCTCCCCAGAGAAGCGAATAAGGGAAGCTCGGGATCGCGCTCATGTGGATGCCGGCGCAGATGACCCGACCGCCCTTGCGAACCGCCTGCAAAGCGGCTGGAACGAGTTCGCCGGCAGCCGCATAGATGATCGCGGCATCGAGAGCAAGACCGGGGCGCTCGTCAGCCGCCCCGGCCCAGGCGGCACCGAGTTGGAGGGCGAGGTCTTGTGCAGTTCTGTCGTTTCGCCGGGTGAACGCGTAGATCTTGCGGCCCTGCCAGCGGGCGACTTGCGCAACGATATGCCCTGCCGCTCCGAATCCGTAGATCCCCAGGCGCTCAGCGTCGCCGGCCATGACCAATGACCTCCAGCCGATCAGGCCGGCGCACAGTAGCGGCGCAGCCGCGACGTCGTCGCTCAACCCATCGAGCGGAAATGCATAGCTTGCATCGGCAACGGCGTGGGTGGCGTAACCGCCATGACGCGTGTAACCAGTAAAGGCAGGCGCATCGCAGAGATTTTCCGTTCCGCGCAGGCAGAATTGGCAGTGACCGCAGGTGTGACCCAGCCAGGGAATGCCGACCCGTGCTCCGAGCTGATGAGTCGTGACACCTGCTCCGAGACGGTCGATGTGACCGACGATCTCGTGACCCGGAATGATCGGATAGACGATGTCGGGCAGCTCGCCATCGAGAAGATGCAGATCGGTGCGACAGACGCCGCACGCGCTGACCCGAACGCGAATCTCGCCGGGACCTGGCTCGGGATCCGCAAGCGCCTCGAGTTGAAGAGGTCCTCCCGGCTTTTGCAACACCATTGCGTGCATGAGAGCCTCCTGGAGCCTTGAGCCTGATCGCATAAGCCGTTCTGAGCCGCGCCATTTGATGTTCCTCAAGGTGCTCAGCAGCCTCGACAGCCTATCAAAAGTCGGTACGGCGGGCGAGGACGGTGCTTCGAGAGCAGCGCGACGTCACATTCGCTGCGACGGTGGGATCATAAGTCACGCTGGACCCGCTAGGGATTGAAACTAAGATGCCTGCGCGGGAAATGGCCGCCTTCCGCAGGCCGAGGCTGGATATCGACATGTCGACTTACCGATTGCGGAACCTGCTGTTGCCTCGCTCCATCGCGCTGATCGGCGGCAGTCCGCGGCAGAATTCGGTGGGACGCGCCATTCTCGACAATCTTGTCAAAGCGCGCTTCGAGGGACAGCTCGGTCTGGTCAATTCACGCTATGCCGACATATCCGGCGTCTCCTCGGCCAACAGTCTGGCTGACCTGTCATTCGTGCCTGATCTTATTGTCCTCACGACACCGCCGCCTTCCATTCCGGCTCTGATCGATCGTGCTGGCGCGCTGGGGACCTCAGGGGCGCTGATCATCACCTCCGGCCTTGGTCATGGAGACGGATCTCTGGCCGATCAGGCTGAAAAGGCCGCGCAGAAACATGGCATGCGTCTGGTCGGGCCCAACTGCCTGGGCATCATGATGCCGACCATCAAGCTCAATGCCAGCTTCTCGGCGCACATGCCGGTGGCCGGCAGCCTTGCGCTGGTTTCGCAATCCGGCGCCATCGCTGCGGGAATGGTGGATTGGGCGGCTCAGCGCGGGGTCGGATTTTCAGGCATCGTCTCGATCGGCGACCAGCTGGACGTGGATCTGGCGGACCTCCTGGATTACTTTGCGATGGATGGCGGCACTCGCGCGATCCTGCTCTATATTGAAGCGGTCAAGGACGCTCGCAAGTTCATGTCGGCGGCCCGAGCGGCGGCCAGGGTCAAGCCGGTTGTCGTGGTCAAATCGGGCCGTGGTTCTGTGGGAGCGAAGGCCGCTGCGACCCATACGGGTGCGCTGGCCGGAGCAGATGCGGTCTATGAAGCGGCGTTTCGTCGTGCCGGCGTTCTGCGCGTATCGGATCTGCGCGAGCTGTTCGACTGCGCGGAAACATTGGGGCGGGTGGAGTCGCCAACCGGCAAGCGGCTTGCCATTCTCACCAATGGCGGTGGAATCGGTGTGCTCGCGGTCGATAGGCTGGTCGAGCTAGGCGGCATCGCGGCAACATTGTCGCCAGCCGTTCACGACAAGCTTGACGCTGTGCTGCCGTCGACCTGGTCGGGCTCCAATCCCGTCGACATCGTGGGCGACGCCGATGCCGCGCGTTATACCGCCTCGCTCGAGGCTCTTCTGGCTGACCAGGCCAATGACGCCATCCTCGTGATGAACGTGCAGACTGCAATTGCGTCCGCAAGCGAGATTGCGACGGCGGTCACTCACTTCGTCAGCGCCTACCGCAAACAGCATCGGCGCTGGGCCAAGCCGGTGCTCGCTGCGTGGGTCGGTGCTGAGCAATCGGTCATCGAAACATTGAGCGGCGCGGGGATTCCAAACTATCCGACTGAGGACGATGCCGTTCGCGGCTTCATGCATCTGGTCCGCCATCGGGAGGTCGTCGAGTCGCTCGCGGCGGTGCCGCCGGCGATGCCGAGCTCGTTTGCCCCCGACGTCGAGGCTGCCCGAAAAATTGTTGTCGCGGCTCTTGCCGACGGGCGAACCTGGCTCGATCCGGTCGAGATAAGCCGTCTGCTCGAATCCTACGATATTGCAATGGTCCCAACCTTCGCTGCGTCCTCGGTGGACGAGGCGGTCGCCTATGCAAGCCAGCTGTTCGCCCAAGGCGCGACAGTCGTCCTCAAAATCCTTTCCCGCGACATTGTGCACAAATCCGACGTCGGCGGGGTCGTTCTCAATCTGACAACGGTGGAGGCCGTCCGCAACGCGGCGAACGAGATCATGGCCCGCGCCAAGGCGGTTCGCCCCGATGCACGCATTTCCGGCGTGATCGTGCAGGCTATGGTCGTGCGCGCTAAGGCTCGGGAGCTGATCATGGGCATTGCCGATGACCCGACATTCGGGACGGTGATCGTGTTTGGACGTGGGGGCACAGCCGTCGAGATCATCAATGACAAGGCGCTCGGTCTGCCTCCGCTCGATCTCCATCTCGCACGCAACCTGATCGAGCGCACGCGTGTTTCCCGATTGTTACGGGCCTATCGTGATGTTCCGGCGGTCAAGCCCGACGCGGTCGCGATGGTCCTGGTCAAGCTCGCGCAGCTTGCCGCGGACGTGCCCGAGATTCGCGAGCTCGACATCAATCCGTTGCTTGCTGACGAGAGCGGCGTCATGGCGGTCGACGCACGTGTCGCGGTCGGCAAGGTTCCGCCAAAATTCAAGGGAGCCGGCCCGTCGAACTTTGCCGTCCGGCCGTATCCGACTCAATGGGAGCGGCATCTCGAAATCAAGGATGGCTGGCGCATCTTTGCGCGGCCGATTCGGCCCGAGGACGAGCCGATCATCCACGAGTTCCTCAAGCACGTCACCCCCGAGGACCTCCGCCTGCGCTTCTTCGCGCCCATGAAGGAGTTCACGCATGAGTTCATCGCACGCCTGACGCAGCTGGACTACGCGCGTGCGATGGCCTTCGTTGCGCTCGACGAGGCGACCAACGAGCTGGTCGGCGTCGTGAGAATTCATTCCGACTCGATCTATGAGAGCGGAGAATATGCGATCCTGTTGCGGTCGGATCTCAAGGGAAGGGGATTGGGCTGGGCGTTGATGCAGCTGATCATCGAATACGCCAAGGCGGAGGGCCTGAAGATGATCTCCGGCGATGTCCTGCAGGAAAACATCGTCATGCTGGAAATGTGCAGAAATCTCGGCTTCGACGTCAAGACAGATCCGACCGAGCGTGATCTCTGCAATGTCAAGCTGAGGCTGTAGAATCTCCTCTCACGTCCAAGCGTCGACGCGTTCAAGCGGCAGGAACGTCATTGGGCGATGGGCTCGTCGCATCGCTCTCAGAGGAGTCGTGCGAGCGCAGCGATCTCAGGATCATCGTCGCAAGCGGAATGATGATGAGCGGAATAAGGCTGTTGAGCGGATGATTGACCACGTTTGAGATGCGGGTTTGCAGGGAGCGCGCTTCCAGCTGAAGGGCGTCCATCGAGGAGGAATGAATCTCGTTGGCCAGCTCCAGTTCGCGGCCCGAAGGCGTGCGGGATGCGATGATCAGCAGAATGGCTGCGATGATGAAATTGCCGGCGCCGAGCGCTGCGGCTGCCAGGACCGCGGATGTAACCTGGACCAATGCGAGATAAGCCGCCAGCTCGAGCATCAGGAGGCCGAAGACCGCTATCAGTGCGGCGAGAGCGCGCAAGCCAAGTCCGGCCAGCAGATGCCGAAGCCTGATCTCGGCGATGGTGCGATCGGTCCGCCAGAGGACATGCAAATGTTTGGCGACATTGTCCGTATCCACTTAACTTCTCCGTAGTACCAGTCCGAGCACCATGCCGCATGCAAACGCTGCGAGCGTCGCCGTGACCGGGCGGTCCCGGATCAATCGTTCAATCTGGACATCGGTCTTGCTCAGACCCGCACTCAGTGCGTCGATCGCAGCTGCGGCCGACGATCCGTTCGACGCGGGCTGATGCCCAGCGCCATCGCCCAACAGCCGGCTGAGCTCGCGCGTCAGAGCATCCAGCTCTTTGCTCAGGAGTGCAGGGTCCATCGCCATGTTTTGTCCCATCTAAAATCCATTGTACAAGCGATGGCGGGCCGGAGCTTGATTTCGCTCAACCGATCGCAAGCCGCAGCCTTGATGCATGTCAAGAGAGGTGGGATGGCGGGATCTAGGAAAACAGGCGTGCCCGGGGAATGCCGAGCGAGGGAGACATTCAGTTGGGTGCTCATCCAGGATTGACTGCCGAAGCGGCGGGCGAGGCGCTTGAGCTCCGTCCCAGTGGACCCTGGGTGTCTCGGAATGTGACTGAGCTCGAAGGCTTGACCGGTTCTGCCAACGCCAAGCTCGGCCATGCGAGCATCGTGAGGCTCGACCTCGGAGCGGTCAGCGAGATCGATACCGTTGGCGCCTGGCTGATCGAAAGGCTCGGGCGCCAGGCGGCCGCTGCTGGCCACCGGGTCGAGGTGACGGGGGTCGCCGAAAGCTACAACGGATTGGTCGAGGAGGTTCGGCAGGTCAATCGGCATGAGGTCGCGCCAGTGCCGCGACCAAATCCGGCGATCGCCAAGCTGACCGAGCTCGGTCGCTCGACGCTCGGAGCGGCGCAGGACATCACCATTTTTCTGGACATGCTGGCCGCGCTGTCGTTTGCGCTCGGGCGGACGTTGCGCCGTCCGCGGTCGCTGCGCGTGACATCACTCGTCTATCAGATGTACCGGATCGGATGGCAGGCGATTCCGATCGTGGTGCTGATCACATTCTTGATCGGCGCGATCATTGCCCAGCAGGGCATTTTCCACTTCCGGAGGTTCGGCGCTGAATCCTATGTCGTCGACATGGTCGGTATTCTGGTTCTGCGGGAGCTGGGTGTCCTGATCGTCGCGATCATGGTGGCCGGTCGATCGGGAAGCGCTTACACGGCTGAGATTGGATCGATGAAGATGCGCGAGGAGATCGATGCGCTCGTGACAATGGGCCTCGATCCGGTCGAGGTGCTTATCCTGCCGCGCATCGTCGCGCTGGTCCTGACCTTGCCGATACTCGCGTTCATCGGGGCGATGGCAGCCCTCTACGGTGGAGGATTGGTCGCTCAGCTGTATGGCGGCATGGGGCCGCAGATCTTCATCGCGCGACTGCATGAGGCCATTTCGGTCACGCATTTCGAGGTGGGCATGCTCAAGGCGCCTTTCATGGCGCTGGTGATCGGCATCATTGCCTGCAGCGAGGGCCTGCGAGTCAAGGGCAGCGCCGAGTCGCTAGGGCAACAAACCACGACGTCGGTCGTGAAGTCGATCTTCCTGGTGATCGTCCTCGATGGCCTGTTTGCCGTCTTCTTCGCATCCATTGGAATGTAGCAATGGATGATCTCGCAGTATCGAGCGCGATCCGCGTGACTGATCTCGTCGTCGGATTCGGTCGGCAGGTTGTCTTGAATGAATTGTCCCTCGAGGTGCGCCGCGGCGAAATTCTGGGGCTGGTCGGAGCGTCCGGCGGTGGAAAATCGGTCCTGATGCGGACCATCATCGGGCTTATTCCCCGCCGCAGCGGGACGATCGAGGTGATGGGAATTCCCCTTGGTCGCGCAGAGGAGCGTGCGACGCAGGAGGTGGCGACGCGTTGGGGCATCCTGTTCCAGCAGGGCGCCCTGTTTTCGTCGCTGACGGTCAAACAGAACGTTCAATTTCCCTTGCGCGAAAATCTGCAGATGTCGCAGACCCTGATGGATGAGATCGCAATCGCCAAGCTCGAAATGGTCGGTCTGCGCGCCGAGGATGGCGACAAATTCCCGGCCGAGCTCTCGGGAGGCATGACCAAGCGCGCTGCGCTGGCTCGCGCGCTCGCGCTCGATCCCGCGATCGTGTTTCTCGACGAGCCGACCTCGGGCCTTGATCCGATCTCTGCCGGCGATTTCGATGCGCTCATCAAGACGCTGCAGCAAACGCTCGGATTGACCGTGTTCATGGTGACGCACGACTTGGCCAGCCTGAATACCGTCTGTGATCGCGTGGCCGCCTTGGCTGACGGCAAGATCGTTGCGATCGGTCCAATGCGCGATCTGCTCCGATCCGAGCATCCCTGGGTGAAGGCCTACTTCCACGGCAAGCGATCTCAGATGCTGCAACCGAAAGTGAGTTGAACATGGAAACGCGTGCGCCATTCGCCGTGATCGGCGGCTTCGTGCTGGCGGCCATCGTTGCGATCTTTGGCTTCGTCTACTGGCTCAATAATACGGGAGGCCTTGGTCCACGGACGACCTACCACGTCCAGTTCGAAGGCTCCGTTCCGGGTCTCCTGGTCGGTGCTGCGGTGCTGTTCAACGGAATTCGGGTGGGCGAGGTGACCGAACTCGGCTTGGCGGCGGATAACCCGCGTCGTGTCAACGCCGCGATCTCGGTTGCGTCGAGCACACCGGTGCGGCCCGATACCAAGGTGGGATTGGAATTCCAGGGACTGACGGGGGTTCCCGTCGTCGCGCTGGAGGCGGGTTCTTGGACGGGCGCAACCGGGGCCGTATCGACGTTGATTGCAGAGCCGGGCGCGGGTCAGAGCATGACACAGGCGGCGCGCGATGCCTTGCGTCGCGTCGACGCGGTCCTGGCCGAGAATGCCGGCCCGCTGAAGGACACGATCGCCAATCTCAAGACATTTTCGGACGGGCTGGCGCGGAATACCGGCAAGCTGGACGGGATCGTCTCGGGCCTCGAGAAAATGACAGGCGGCGGTGCTCCGGCCCAGAAGGTGACCTATGACCTTACGGCGCCGCGAGATCTCGGCCCGGTGAACAAGATCATCAAGGGGCAACTCGCCATTCCCGAGCCGACAGCCGTTGCGATGCTGCAAACCCAGCGCATGCTGTTTTCACCCGCCAAGGATTATCCCGGATTTGGTGACGTGCTATGGGCGGACAGCATCCCGAAATTGCTGCAGGCTCGCCTGATCGACACGTTCGAGAACTACGATATTGCGCACGCCCCGCTGCGAGCCTCGGACCTCGGACAACCGGACGTTCAGTTGCTGATCGATGTGCGTCGATTCCGAATCAATGCCGACGCAACGGCCACAGCGGACATCGGCTTGTCGGCTCGTCTCGTTGACAAGAACGGCAAGGCCCTCGCATCGCGGCTGTTCGATGAGACCCAACCTGTGGACGAACTAAAGCCAGCCGACGCTGTCGCGGCCTTCGACCAAGCCTTTGGCCGGTTGGCTAAGTCAATCCTGATATGGACCGTCCAATCGCTGTAAGAGATCGCTGAGAGCTGTGGATCTATTCCAGGCTCTTCAGATACGACAGCAGGTCGTTGATCTGAGGTGGCGTCAGCTCGAACTGCGGCATGGCCGGATGTCCGGTGACGATCCCTTCGGCGAGAGCCTCGCCCAGGGTTTCGATTGGATACCGCAAGTGCAGCGTTCGAAATGGAGGAGCAGGCTTGAACGAGCTTTCCCCGGTCCGCCCAATGGCATGGCAGCGTGCGCAATGAGCCTTGGCGTAGGTTCGCCCGCGTTGCTCCGGCGTCGAAGCTGCAAATGATGGAGCGGTCAACAAAAGGGTCAGAAAAAGAGCGCAGAAAATCGGGCGCCGCATGCATCACGTCCATGGTACGAGCAGTTTCTGTCACGATAGGGCCCGGATCCTCCCCTCATTTGATTTGAATCAACGGGAACTTCGCGCATCCGGTAGAATGCCGCCATTCTCCTTTGCGTGTGGCCTAGCGGAGCCCTGTATGAAGACGTCTCTTGTTGCAGTCGATTTGCATGGGCAGGGCTGTGCCGACTGTGCAGTACGCGGATTCAGCGTGTGCGCGTCGCTAGATCAGTTCGAGATGCGGGAATTCGAGCACCTGAGCCGCCGCGTCAGTTTCGCTTCGTGCGAGACGGTATTCGCTCAAGAGGATACGTCATCTTTCTTTTACAATCTGCTCGATGGTGTCATGAGGCTCTACAAGCTCCTCCCCGACGGCCGCAGGCAGATCGTCGGATTTGTGTTGCCCGGTGATTTCGTCGGCATGACCACCGAGGAACGGCATGGGTTTTCGGCGGATGCCATCGGTCCGGTCACGGTCTGTCAGTTTGCCAAGATGCCGTTCGGGCGCTTTGCCGAGGACAAGCCGAACCTTCTGCGGCGGATGAATGAATTGGCCGTGCAGGAGCTGAATCAGGCACGGGATCACATGGTGCTGCTCGGCCGCCGCTCCGCCGAGGAAAAGGTTGCGACTTTCCTCGTCGGCTGGAGAGACCGGCTGGTCGAGCTTCGGGGACCCTCCAATATGGTACCGTTGCCGATGAGCCGGCAGGACATCGCTGATTATCTCGGCCTGACTATCGAGACGGTCAGCCGGACTTTCACGAAATTGGAGCGGGAGGGGATCATTGCCATCCTTCCGGGAGGCGTGTCGCTGCGGGATTCGGCGCGTGCCGAGGCGCTGGCAGCAGCCTGAGCGGGCGCCGACACCCGATCGCAAACCTGCATTGATCTGAATCAAAGACCGGCGCGCCCCGACCGGGAACAATGTCTCTCAATTCAAAAAGGGGGAGAGAGACATGCCTTTCGATGCCATGATGGTCAGCTTCGCGGTCGTCGCGGTGTTCGTTGCGTTCGCAGCGGTCCTGCTGTGGGCTGATTCCCAGACCAAACACCACGTCTGACCCTATCGGCCGACGGAAGCTGTCGCCCGAATGGGAAGCCGCCATACGGTGCTGCACGTCGAGCCCCCGACACGAGTTCGGGGGTGAGCGATCCGGGCCGCAAAAAGTAGACCTGCTACCCTCTGCCGCGGCGAAGCGTCTCCAGTTGGGACCGGCTCCCGGGCAGCGGGACGCGGTCTTTGCCGCATTTTCCTGGACAATCTCCCGATCTGCCGTATTTCCAATTGGAGCAGAAATCGAGGGATCGGCTGTCGCGAGGCCAAGGAAGCGTGTGCTGCGAGCTGGAGGGCTCAACCGTCCTCCGGGAGCGGAGCTTGGCCATGGACATCTCTCTTGATCGGCGGTGCATGGACGCCAGGGAGAGTCGGTGTGACTGTGGACAAGAAGGCGAGCAGCCGAACGGCCAGCGGCGGCAAGCTGTCAGTGCTGCGGCAGCATCCGATGTTTCGCGAACTCGAAGCCGATGCCCTGGATCAGCTCTGTCGCTATGCAAAGCCGACCACGCTCAAGCGCGGGGCGACGATCTTCTCGAAAGGGGATCCGGGCTCCAGCCTGTATGCCGTGATCAGCGGGACGGTCAAAATCAGCGTGTCGTCACCTGACGGTCGTAATGCCATCCTCAACTTGATCAGCGCGGGTGAGATCTTCGGCGAAGTGGCCGTGCTCGACGGCAGAGAGCGCACAGCCGACGCGACGGCAAACACCAATTGTGAGATCCTTGTGATCGACCGGCGCGAATTCCTACCATTCGTCAAGAGCCAGCCGGTGCTCTCAATGAAGTTCATCGAGCTACTCTGTGATCGGCTCCGCTGGACCAGTGATCAGGTTGAGCAGGTCATCCTGCAGGATCTGCCCCGACGTCTGGCTAGCGCTCTGCTCGGATTGACCGAGAAGCAAAAGGTTGACTCCGCAAGCCGTACCATCGCGATTACCCAACAGGAGATCAGCGAGATGGTTGGAATGACGCGCGAGAGCATCAACAAGCAACTGCGCGCCTGGGCCGCACGGGATTGGGTTCGCCTCGAGCACGGCGCGATCGTGCTTCTCAATCCTGAGCCGTTGCGAGGATTGGCAGAGGCCGCGCGAGACGACGACGAATAGGCTCCCAGTCCGCTGCATCGGGCCGGCATCGCCGCCGTGACGGCGGTAGAGCTAGCGATACTCCCCCCATTATCCGACCGCGGGCGCCTTAGGCGATCTCCTGGACGCGCTTGATCATATCCTGGTACTTCGGACCGTATTTGTCCCAAACCGGCTTGACCGCTCTTTGGAATGGCGCCTTGTCGGCGATCCCGATGATTTCGCAGCCCGCCGCCTTGGCCTTTTCCATTGCCTCGCGCTCATAGGCCTTCCAGAGCTCGCGCTCCTCCATCTGGGCTTCGCGCGCGAACTTCTTGATCAGCGCCTGATCGTCATTCGACAGGTTGGCCCATGCTCGCTTGGAGAATACGAGCACTTCGGGAATCACGAGGTGCTGGGTCAGGGAGTAGTACTTTGCCGCCGTATGGTGATTGCTGAAGACGTAGCTCGGCAGATTGTTCTCCGCTCCGTCGATCACGCCGGTCTGCAGCGCGCTGAAGACCTGATCGTACCCCATCGCCACACCGTTACCGCCAAGAGCGTTCATCATGTCGATGAAGATAGGATTGCCGATCACGCGGATCTTGAGGCCCTTGACGTCTTCGACGGTCCGGATCGGCCGCTTGGTGTTGTAGATGCTGCGTGCCCCTGAGTTCATCCAGCAGAGTGCCACGAGGTTCGCATTGGCATTGGCGCTGACGCGATCGAGCAGGTCCTGCCCGAGCGGTCCGTCCATCATCTTCTCGGAATGCTCGATGCTTTTGAACAGGAAGGGCATGTTGACGACGTTGATGTCGTCGACGATCGGGCCCAGCGCACCTGCGCTGACGCGCAGCATTTGGATCGCCCCGATTTTGGTCTGCTCGATAGTCTCCTTCTCGCCGCCCAGCTGTGCGGAAGGGTATATCTGGATCGTCAGCCGGCCGTTCGTCGCCGCTGCGAGCTTCTTGCCCAGGCTTTCGGTCGCTGCAACCGTCGGATAGCCGGGCGGTTGCACGTCGGATGCCTTGAAGACTGCGTTTGGCTGAGCGAGCGCGGCCGAGAGCGGCGGCAGCGCGGCCGCACCTGCAATCCCTGTCGTCAGTGTGATGAAATCGCGTCGCCTCATGGCGTCCCTCCCACGGTCTTCGCCCGGACAATCAGACCGCGGTGGATGCCACGGCCGCAGTGCTAGGTCGGTTGATCGAAATACTCTGGATTGAGCATCTGAATTTCGGAAATGTCGTCCAGCAGCCGCTCGAGATGACTGGCCATGGCAGCGCGGGCGCCTTCCGGGCGTCCCTGTTCGATCGCCGCCAGAATCGGCTCGTGCTCGGCGATCACTTCCGACATTCGTCCGATCTGCGGCAAAGTCAGGCGCCGGTAGCGGTCGACGTGAACCTTCACTTGCAGGATCAGCTTCCATATTCCAGGATGGCCGGAGACTTCGGCGATACCTGCATGAAACATCTCATCCGCTTGGTGAAAGGCTTCCCGGTCCTTTGCAGCGCACGCTTCCCGCTGGCGTTCGAGGGTCGCGCGCAAGTTGAGAATCTGGCTGGACGTCGCGTGTTCGGCCGCCATCCGTGCGGTGGTCTCCTCGAGAGACTTGCGGATGATGATCGCCTCGGGAAGCGCGGCGACCGGAATGCGCGACACGAAGATGCCGGACTGAGGAAAGATCTCCACCAGGCCTTCATCGGAAAGCTTCAGGATGGCTTCGCGCACCGGGGTGCGGCTTACTCCATAGGACGTTGCAATCTGCGCTTCCGAAATGGGCTCTCCGGGCCGGCGCACGAGCGAAACCAGTTCGGCACGGAGATCCGTATAGATCCGCGATGCCGCCGTCGCCCCACGCGGCCGGCCGTTGCGGCGCATGCGGGCGACAACGGGGCGTGGCGCGGGCGTCAGTTTCCCTGGGGCGCGGCTGGACATCGAAGCTTCCTCAACTAATATACTAATATATGAATTAGCTTTGGCAACAGCAAATACGGGTTACCCGAAGCCTCCTCTTGGTGCGTTGCGGAAGCAGGGGGGCCTTTCGCAGAGCGAAGCGGCCCAAGCGCTTCTTCAAATGCTCATGCCGCATGTCGCCCTCCACGAACGGGACGCGGCAGGCCGAGACGGATTGGCCTCTATTCTCGACGACAGAACGGACTGCAGAGCTTGGGCGCGCGGTTCAATGATAACCGGAGCCCACCGGGTGTTCCCCACGTCGCGAAGGGCACCGCGATCTCGTTTGTGCAAATGCCTCGCGAATGCTCTCGGCTGCGGCGTGGTTTGATGGTAAATTCCGTTCATGAACCAGCAGCCCCGCATCGACATCCGCCATTCCACCTGTCCACACGATTGCCCGTCCGCCTGTGCGCTCGACATCGAAGTAATCGATCGGAAGACGATCGGGCGCGTTCGCGGCTCGAAGCGGCAGACCTATACGGCCGGGGTGGTCTGCGCCAAAGTGGCCCGATATGCCGAGCGCATTCATCATCCCCAACGACTGACGCATCCCATGCGGCGCGTGGGGCCGAAGGGCTCCGGACAGTTCGCGCGCATGTCCTGGGACGAGGCTCTCGACGAGATTGCTGAGCGATTCCTTCTGGCAGAGCGCGAGTTCGGCTCCGAGGCGGTCTGGCCCTATTATTACGCAGGCACCATGGGATTGGTGATGCGCGACGGCATCAATCGCCTGACCCATGTGAAGAGGTACTCGCGCTTCTATTCGACGATCTGCGCCAACGTCGCGCGCGTCGGATTTGCAATCGGCACGGGAAAGATCGCAGGTGTTGATCCGCGCGAGATGGCGGTCTCCGATCTCGTGGTGATCTGGGGCACGAACCCGGTGAACACGCAGGTCAATGTCATGACTCATGCCGCGCGTGCGCGAAAAGAGCGCGGCGCCAAGATCGCTGCGGTCGACATCTACGACAACGAGACGATGAAGCAGGCCGATATCAAGGTCATCCTGCGTCCCGGCACGGACGGTGCCTTTGCCTGCGGCGTGATGCACGTATTGTTCCGCGATGGTTACGCCGATCGGGCCTATATGGCGAAGTACACCGACTGTCCCGACGAGCTGGAGGCGCATCTGCAGACGCGGACGCCTGAATGGGCGTCGCAGATCTCGGGGGTTCCAGTCGCCGAGATCGAAGCCTTCGCCAAGCTGGTCGGCGAGACCAAGCGCAGCTTCTTCCGTTTCGGCTATGGCTTTACCCGTAGCCGCAACGGGGCCACGCAGATGCATGCCGCATCGTGCATCCCGGCGGTGACCGGCGCCTGGCAGTACGAAGGTGGCGGCGCCTTCTTCAACAATTATGCGCTGTGGCACTTCGACGAGTCGATCATCGAGGGCCATGACGCCATCGATCACTCCATCCGGTTCCTCGACCAGTCCCAGATCGGCCGTATCCTGACGGGAGATCGCGAAGCGCTGTGCGGCGGCCCGGCGGTGAAGGCGATGCTGATCCAGAACACCAATCCGATGACGGTGGCGCCCGAGCAGGATCTCGTCAGAAAGGGCTTTGCGCGCGAGGACCTGTTCGTCGCGGTGCATGAGCAGTTCATGACCGAGACGGCGCAGATGGCGGACATCGTGCTTCCGGCGACCATGTTCATGGAGCACGACGATCTCTATTACGGTGGCGGCCACCAGCATATCTCTGTCGGAGCGAAGCTGATTGATCCCCCGGGCGAGTGCCGCTCAAACCATGAGGTGCTGCAGGGACTGGCGCGGCGGCTTGGGGCGGTTCATCCCGGTTTCGAGATGACGCCGCGTGAGCTGATCGACGCAACGCTCCAGAAGAGCGGCCATGGCGACATCGCCGCGCTCGAGGCCGATATCTGGCGCGACCTGCAGCCGGACTTCCGCACCTCGCACTATCTCGATGGCTTCGGGCACAAGGACGGCAAGTTTCACTTCAAGGCCGACTGGGCCCACCCGCCGTTCGGACGGGTGATGGGAAATCCCGAACGGATGCCGTCGCTGCCCGACCACTGGGCGGTCACCGAGGAGACTGACGCGCAGCATCCATTCCGCCTCGCGACGAGCCCGGCCCGCTCCTTCCTCAACACCTCTTTCAACGAAACGCCGTCGTCCCAAGCGCGTGAAGGGGCGCCGACAGTGATGATCCATCCCATGGACGCCGCATCGCTCGGGATCGCTGACGGCGAGGCCGTGACGCTCGGCAATGCGCGCGGACAGACATCGCTGACAGCCCGCTTGTTCGATGGCGTCCGGCGCGGTGTGCTGATTGCCGAATCCATCCATCCCAACGCCACTCACATCGGGGGGCGCGGCATCAACTCGCTCACCGCAGCCGATACCGTCGCACCGATCGGCGGAGCGGCCTTTCATGACAACAAGGTTTGGCTGCGCAAAGTCGTCGGGTAATTGTCGAAGTAAATCATGGCTTGATGTTTGCTCGGGGCGGAAGTTCTGAGCCGCGCAGCCTGTTGATCGACGGACCTATCCAGGCATTTAGAATCTTCTTGAGCGTCGCTCATTTTTGCGATAGAGATTTGAGCGTTGCTCAAATTATCAGGGAAGATTGCCATGTCGGCTCTCAGTCTCCACGGTACGCGTCCTTTCGCTCCTGAGTTCCGTGCATTCCTGGACGGTCTGGCACGAGCGGTGTCGCAGCCGTTGGCCGCGCGCGTCGAGCGCATCGCCAATGCCTGCGATGTCGCCGGTCTGCTGGACGCCCGCCGACTGCGCGCGCATGCCGCTCAGAGGTTGTTTCGCGTCGCTCGACGCGAAGGGCGCCGGCCGCGCCGTGGCGGTGTGTTCGGCTGCTTTCGTTATCTGAGCGAGCTGAGCTGACCACGTCTCAAATCTCCGGCTCATGCGCAACGAAGCGGTCACCATGTCCTCACGTCCCATGTCCTCGGTGCAACTGCCCTCGCTCCGGATAAGCTTTTTGCACATCACCTTCGCGCTAGCTTTTGCGCTGGTCGGCTGCGGCATCGTTGCGCTGCCGCTCGACTGGCCGCTGCGCGGGGGAAGCGGAGCAGGGCTCGTGGCGCTGGTGTGGTCGTCGTTCACGCTGGCCGAAACGATGAGCCTGCTCTCGCGAAATCTCGCGCGGGGGCGGCGACAGAGCCCGGTTGGTCGCCGCGCATGAAGGGACGCGCGGCGGCGCAGATTTCAATTTCAGCACCGAACTTCAACACTCTCGCGATCCCTGCGGTCCGGCCGCAGCACACCAGGAAACGACCATGATCAAGCAGTTGATGTCGTCGCGCCGCTTTGCCCCGCTGTTCTGGGCGCAGTTCTCCTCGGCGTTGAACGACAACGTCTTGAAGAATGCGCTCGTCATCATGCTGCTCTACGGCGGCATCGTCGACCATGGTGCGACGCTCGTCACCGTCGCCCTCGGGGTGTTCATCTTCCCGTTCTTCATCCTGTCTGGGCTCGGTGGTGAGCTCGCCGATCGCTACACCAAGGGCATCGTCGCGCGGAAGCTGAAGTTCGCCGAGATCTTGGCCGCAGGCTTCGCCGCGCTGGGCTTCTTCCTGCATTCGGTCCCGCTGTTGTTCGTGGCCCTCGGCCTGTTCGGCGTCATCGCGGCGCTGTTCGGCCCGGTCAAATACGCGATGCTGCCCGACCAGCTCACGGTGGGCGAGCTCGCAACCGGCAACGCGCTGGTCGAGGGCGCGACCTTCATGGCAATTCTGATCGGCACCATTGCCGGCGGCCAGCTGGTCTCGGGCTCATCGCACATGGGCTGGGTGTCGTGCGCCGTCATCGGCCTTGCGCTGATCTCCTGGGCAGCAGCGGCGCGCATTCCGCACACGACGCCGTCCGCGCCGGATCTGCCGATCACGCGCAATCCGTGGACCTCGACCTTCCATCTGCTGAAGCTGCTGCGTGCGACGCCGCGGCTGTGGGACGGCTCGGTCATCGTGTCCTGGTTCTGGACGGTCGGCGCCGTGGTGATGTCGCTGCTGCCGGCCCTGATCAAGGACGTGGTCGGCGGCACCGAGGGAGTCGTCACCCTGTGCCTTGCGATCTTTGCGATCGGCATCGCCGCCGGGTCGCTGTTCGCCGCCCATCTGAGCCATGTCCGCCCGAACCTCGCCTTGGTCCCGATGGGCGCGATCGTGATGGGTTTGCTCGGCCTCGATCTCGCCTGGGCGATCGGAACGACCGGGACCGCCAAGGACGTGACGCCGCTCGCCTTCATCGGCTCGTGGGCAGGCCTGCGCATGCTGATCGATTTCGCGCTGTTCGCCTTCGGCGGCGGCCTGTTCGTGGTGCCGGCCTTTGCCGCCGTGCAGGCCTGGTCGGAGCCCGCCGAGCGCGCGCGGATCATTGCCGCGGGCAACGTGCTGCAGGCCGCCTTCATGGTCGGCGGAACGGCGATCGTGGCGATCCTGCAGGCGCTCGACGTTTCGATCGCCTGGATCATGTTCGGCCTCGCGGTGGCCTGCTTCGGCTCGGTCTGGTTCGTGCTCAACAAATGGGGCCGGGAAGGCGTGCGCGATTTCGGCGCGATGCTGTTCCGCGCTCTGTTCCGCACCGAGGTGCGCGGCCTGGAAAACCTGCCTCCGGCCGGCACCCGCATGCTGATCGCGCCGAACCATGTCAGCCTGATCGACGGCCCGCTGCTGCACGCGGTGCTGCCGATCGATGCGACCTTCGCCGTCGACACCGGCATCTCCCAGGCCTGGTGGGCGAAGATCTTCCTGAAGCTGGTCCGCCACATCACGATCGATCCCACCAAGCCGCTCGGCGCCCGCGACCTGATCAAGCTGGTCGCGAGCCAGGAACCGGTGGTGATCTTCCCGGAAGGCCGCATCACGGTGTCAGGCTCGCTGATGAAGGTCTATGACGGCACCGCGATGATCGCCGACAAGGCCGATGCCGTCGTCGTTCCGGTGCGTATCGAAGGCGCGCAGCGCTCGCATCTCAGCTATCTCAAGGACGGCCAGACCAAGCGCTCCTGGTTTCCGAAGGTGACGGTGACGATTCTGCCACCGGTGAAGCTCACCATCGATGCGGCACTGAAGGGCAAGACCCGGCGCAATGCGGCCGGTGCCGCGCTGCAGGACGTGATGATCGAGGCCATGGTGAAGAACGCGATGCTCGACCGCACGCTGTTCGAGGCGCTGGCCCATGCCCATCGCGACCACGACACCGGCCAAGTGATGATCCAGGATCCGCTCGGCACCAAGCTGACCTATCGCAAGTTGATACTTGGCGCGCAGGTGCTCAGCCGCAAGCTCGAGCATGGCACGATGGTCGGCGAGAACATCGGCGTGCTGCTGCCGAACTCGGCTGGCGTCGCCGTCGTGTTCATGGCCCTGCAGTCGATCGGCCGGGTGCCGGCGATGCTGAACTTCTCCGCTGGCCCCGTGAACGTGCTGGCGGCAATGAAGGCGGCGCAGGTCACGACGGTGCTGACCTCGCGGGCCTTCATCGAGAAGGGCAAGCTCGACAAGCTCATTGCCGCGATCGAGGGCCAGGCCCGTCTCGTTTATCTGGAGGACGTCAAGGCCTCGGTCAGTGCCGCCGACAAGCTCAAGGGCATCCTCGACGGCACCCGGCCCCGTGTGGCCCGCAACGCCGATCACCCGGCCGTGATCCTGTTCACCTCGGGCTCGGAAGGAACGCCCAAGGGCGTCGTGCTGTCCCACCGCAACATCCTGGCAAACTCGGCGCAGGCGCTGGCGCGGGTCGACGCCAACGCTAACGATCTCGTGTTCAACGTCCTGCCGGTTTTCCACTCCTTTGGCCTTACCGGTGGCATGATGATGCCCATGTTGGCGGGCATTCCGATCTACATGTATCCGTCGCCGCTGCATTACCGGATCGTGCCGGAATTGATCTATCAGACCGGCGCCACCATTCTGTTCGGCACCGACACGTTCCTGACGGGGTACGCCCGCTCGGCCCATGCCTATGATTTCCGTACCCTGCGGCTGGTCATCGCCGGCGCCGAGCCAGTCAAGGACCGCACACGGCAGGTCTACATGGAGCGCTACGGCATCCGTGTGCTCGAAGGCTATGGCGTCACCGAGACCGCGCCGGTGCTGGCGATGAATACGCCCATGGCCAATCGCGTCGGCACCGTCGGCCGGCTGTCGCCGCTGATGGAGTACCGGCTCGACAAGGTGCCCGGCATCGAGGAGGGCGGCCGGCTCTCCGTCCGCGGTCCCAACGTCATGCTCGGCTATGTCAGGGCGGAAAATCCCGGCGTGCTCGAAGCGCTGCCCGAAGGCTGGCACGACACCGGCGACATCGTCACAATCGACACGCAGGGCTTCATCACCATCAAGGGCCGCGCCAAGCGCTTTGCCAAGATTGCCGGTGAGATGGTGTCGCTGACGGTGGTCGAGCAGATCGCCGCGACCTTGTGGCCGCAGGCAGCCTCGGTCGCGGTGTCGATCCCCGACCAGCGCAAGGGCGAGCGCATCGTGCTGATCACGACGCAGAAGGATGCCGAACGCGCCGCCATGCAGCGCCAGGCCAAGGGGCAAGGCGCGCCCGAGCTTGCGGTGCCGGCGGTCGTGATGGTGGTCGACAAGATCCCGCTGCTCGGCTCCGGCAAGACCGACTATGTCGGCGCCAAGGCGCTGGCTGAGGAGTCCGCCAACGCCTCCGCCCCGGAGCGCGAGGCGGAGGAGCGGGAAGTGGCGTGATGGCATCGCTGCGCCGACGTCGCCAACAGAATGGCCCCCGCGATGCGGGGGTCGTCCTGCTGCATGGCATCGCCGGCCGCTCACTGATGCTGCGACCGCTGGAAAAGCGGCTGCAGCGTGCGGGTTTCGCCACGCTGAACCTGGACTATGAGAGCCGAAAGAAGCCGCTGGAACAGCTGGCCGAGGACATCCATCCGGCCATCGCCGGTTTTGCCGCCGGCATCGACGGGCCGATTCACTTCGTGACCCATTCGATGGGTGGGCTGCTGGCGCGCGTCACGATCGCCCGCCATCGGCCTCAGCGGCTTGGCCGCGTCGTCATGCTCGGCACGCCCAATGGCGGCAGTGAGCTCGCCGATCGGCTGCAGAATGTCGGCCTTTACCGGGCGTATTTCGGACCCGCGGGCCTGCAACTGGTGACGACCAAGGACGTCACACTCGCTTCGCTGCCGCCGCCCGACTACGAGATCGGTGTGATCGCCGGAAACCGTTTCCTTGATCCGATCGCGGCGTTGTTCGTGCTGCCGTGGCCCAACGACGGCCGCGTTTCCGTCGAAAGCTGCAAGCTGGTCGAGATGACCGACTCGACGACGGTGAAGGCCTCGCATATGGGCCTCTTGGTGCATCCGACCTCGTTCCGGCAGACCATCGCCTTTCTCCGCGACGGTCAGTTCTTGCCGGCGCGTCCGCTGCTGCGTGGCGTCATCGCCGAGATGGGCCGCCGCGCGGCCTCCTGACGCAAGTTTTCCTTGCCCCTCGCGGCTATCCCGCGACAATCTCGCATCAGACAGCAAGCGACAGGCAAGGCGATGACCGACGACAGCGTGATTCTCGACAAGCGCGGGCAGGCCCTCTGGATCACCATCAATCGCCCCGAGAAGCGCAACGCGCTCAACGGCGACGTGATAGGGGGGATTTCGCGCGGCTATCGTCAGGCGCATGACGATCCCGAGGTGCGCGTCATCGTGCTGACCGGGGCAGGGGACAAGGCGTTCTGCGCCGGTGCCGATCTGCAGAATTCCGGGGCTGCATTTGCGATGGATTTCTCGCGGCCCAATGTCGACTACGCCGATCTGCTCAGGTTGTCGCAGAATGCCACCAAGCCTGCGATTGCGCGCGTCGGCGGCGTCTGCATGGCCGGCGGCATGGGTCTTCTTTGCATGACCGACATGGCGGTCGCGGCCGATCATGTCATCTTCGGCCTGCCGGAGGTGAAGGTCGGCGTGTTTCCGATGCAGGTGCTGAGCCTTTTGCAGAGCATCGCGCCGCCGCGGCTCGTCAACGAATGGGCCTTGACCGGCGAGCCGTTCGACGCCAAGGCGGCCCAAGCCGCAGGCCTGCTCAATCATGTTGTTTCGGCCGCCGAGCTCGACGCCAAGATCGATTGGCTGATCGGCCGCATCGTCGACAAGTCGCCGACGGCCATCCGCCGCGGCAAATATGCGATGCGTGCCATCGCCTCGATGTCGTTCGACGAGTCCATCGCCTATCTCGAAAGCCAGATCGCGCTGCTGGCGATGACCGAGGACGCCAAGGAAGGCCTGAAGGCGTTCGCCGAGAAGCGCAAGCCGGTGTGGCCGGGGAGGTAGTCTCCCGCCTAAGGTTTCGGCGTCATTCCGGGGCGCGCGCAGCGCGAGCCCGGAATCCATATGCCCGATGGTGGTTATGGATTCCGGGCCCGCGCCTTTCAGGCGCGTCCCGGAATGACGCCGGTGGAGATGTTCGAGCATTCCCAACATCGTCGCTCTAGGTCAAACGACAGAGTACATACATCCGCGATCTCGCGGCGCGTCGCGCCCGAGTTGTTGTTCCGACATCCGCCCTCTCAAACAAGAGGGCGCAGGGAAGGCCGGGAGCTCGCCGCCCCCATGGCCCGCCTGCAGGAAGAAAAGCAGGCGGCAGTCACCACAGGTTTGGCCGCAACTTCCGGCCTTCCCTGCGCGACGGGCTTACGGCTTATACGTGATCTCCCTGGTGCGCCGGCTTTCTGGCCACCATCCCCACGCGAAGCAGAGCCTCGTCGCGAGTTGACATCAGCGTCGGGATGTCAGGACCGCACGATTTCACCGTCCGCCACGTCACCAGTCGTCTTGCGCAAACGCGCCTGATGCCGCGGCGGCCATCGCATCAACGGTCCAACGCTCGTGACGATCGCGAGGCGCCCCTCTCGTGGGCCGTGACGTCGAGAAATGTGCAGCTGATTTGCCCGACAACGCAACGGCTCGTGGGGTGCGACATAGTAACCCGACGGGCAAAGTCTCGAAGAGCCAGTATTTCCTGCTGCAGACTGTAGGGCGTGAAGCTACGATGATATGATGGTCTTACGTGTTGACCCAACTGAAAGCGGGGGTGTCGTCATCCGGCCGATGCGCGCTGACGAGATACCGCTTGCCGTCGAGTGGGCGGCAGCCGAGGGCTGGAATCCCGGCATGTCGGATGCGGCCTGCTTCGCCGTGGTCGATCCCCAGGGCTTTCTGTTGGCCGAACGCGACGGCGTGCCGGTGGCGACCGTGTCCTGCGTGAACTATGATGACAGCTTCGCCTTTCTCGGCTTCTACATCGTGCGGCCTGACCAGCGCGGGCACGGCTATGGCCTGCGGCTCTGGCAGGCGGCGATGGCGCATGCAGGGGCGCGGATTGTCGGGCTCGACGGCGTGGTGGCGCAGCAGGACAACTACCGTCGATCCAGCTTCAGCTATGCCTATGCCAATGTCCGCTATGGAGGGACAGTGCCCGCGGTGCGGTCGGCAGAAGCGCGATCAGATGTCGTCACGCTGACAGATGTGCCGCTAGCCGACATCGAGGTGTCCGATGCGGCTGTGTTTCCGGCGCCGCGCCGCGCGTTCCTGCGGGCGTGGATCGAAGCCCCGGACCATGTCGGTCGCGCTGTCATTCGTGACGGCAGGCTTGCTGCCTGGGGCGTGATCCGGCCGTGCCGCACCGGCTACAAGATCGCTCCGCTGGTCGCGCAAAGCCGGGCTGACGCCGAGGCCGTCGTCGGGGCGCTGCTGAGCGAGATCGGCGCCTCCGAGGTGTTCCTCGATGTGCCCTCGATCAACCCGGAGGCGGTGGCGCTCGCTGAGAGTCTCGGGCTGAAGCCGGTCTTCGAGACCGCGCGCATGTACACCGGACCGATCCCGCCGCTGCGGATCGAGCGGGTGTTCGGCATTACGACGTTCGAGCTCGGTTAGCTCAGCGCCGAAGCGGCCGCGCGAAGCTCAATTCGTGGCCGTCGGGATCGGTGAGGTGGAAAAAACGCTCGCCCCATTCGGCATCGCGCGGCGTGGTCGAGGGCGAGAAGCCGGCGGCCAGCGCCTTGGCGTAGACGGCGTCGACATCCGAGACATGGAAGATGATGCGGCCCCACCAGCTCCATTGCTTGTCCTGGGGCATGGCAATCAGGTTGAGAAAGCCCGCGCCGGTGCGGAAGGTCGTGAACGGCGACTCCGCCCCGCCATACGGGATATCGTCGAAGCCAAGCGCGCGATAGAACGCGACTGCGCGGGCCATGTCGTGGGTGGCGATGGTGATGGCGCTGATGCTCTCGATGGTCATGGGGGCGCTCCGGACCGGAATGCAAGCCGGGGAACAGAGAAGCGCATCTGGCCGCGGCCGCGCAAGGGCGGCATTGCGGCGGGCCTAGCGCCACCGCCGCCGGCTCATCGTCGCCCCCAGCGCGAAGAAGATCGCCGCTCCGATGGCGACCGTCGCGGCGCGGGCGACATCGCCGGGCACGAGCATCGCCTGCTGGGCCGCGCCCTGGCTGAAGGAGCCGCGCGTCCGGTGCAGACGCGTCACGGGATGATCCAGATTGTCGGTGCGGTCGGGCACCAGCGGCACATCGGTCTGCTGCCCCGCGACCGCCTTTGCCGCAAGGTAATGGTCGAGCACCGCCGGTGCGACGGCGTTGCCGAGGATGGTGAGCAGCGTCGGCCAGCCGATCCAATATTCGCGGAAGCCGCCATCGGCGATGCGATAGACCGCGTCGGCGATCACCTCCGGCTCGACCGGTCGTCCCATCGGCCGCGGCGTGTGGGCGAGATGTGCTCGGGCCCAGTCGAATTGCGGCGTGTTCACGGCCGGCAGGTCGACCATGCACAGCGTGATGCGCGAGCGCTCGTGCATCAGCTCGGCGCGCAGCGAGTCGGTGAAGCCGCGGATCGCGTGCTTGGCGCCACAATAGGCCGCCTGCAAGGGAATGCCGCGATAGGCGAGCGCCGAGCCGATCTGGATGATGCGACCCTCGCCGCGCCGGCGCATCGAGCGCAGCGCCGCCATGGTGCCGTGCACGAAACCGAGATAGGTGACCTCGGTGACCCGGCGGAATTCCTCGGGCGTGATATCGGCGACGGTCGAGAACACCGTCTCCATCGCGTCGTTGATCCAGATGTCGACCGCGCCCAGCCGCTGCTCGAGCCGTTCCGCGGCGTCGAACAGCGCCTGCGCATCGGCGACGTCGACCGCTTCGTACTCCGCATGCGCAAAGCGGCCCTGCAGCTCGCGCGCGACGTCGCGCAGCGCCCCCTCGTCGCGGGCGATCAGGCCGACACGGTCGCCAGATTCGCCGAAGCGCTTGGCGATGGCGCGGCCGACGCCGGCCGAGGCGCCGGTGATGATGATGGTGCGGGCTCGTTTGCGAGGCATGTGCGTTTTCTCCATCCGCCCCGTCGTACAAACGTGCTGCGGCCTGCAATGTTTCGGGCACCGGTAGCCCGGGCCGATGAACCCTTGGTAAGCTGCTGCGCCGGGATCAGCTTGGTGGCATGCCGTGCCGCTTGTCCTCGGGAAAGGCCACGCTGTCGAAATCCTGCGCCAGCTCGGCCAGCGCCTGCTTCATCTCCTGGCCGCGCATCGCCGCCCCGTGGCCGGATATCACGATCTCGGGCGACAGCGCGTCGATGGCGCGGACGGAGTCGCGCGCTGCCGTCCAATCGGGCGTGAAGTACATCGGCGGCCCATGCATCTCGGGGGCCTGCGTGAGCGAGGCATAGACCGATTCCTGCGCCGTCGTGACGATGGCATCGCCGGCGATCAGCAGGCGGTCGCGCTCCCGCCAGAGCGAGACATGGCCGGGGGCGTGGCCCGGCGTGTGGATCCAGCCAAACTCCGGCATGAATGGCACCGAGTGATCCGGCGGCAGATCGCGCAGATGCGCGCCGATATCGACCGGGCTGGTCGGGAACAGCGGGGACAGCCTGGCCAGCATGCCGCCTCCGACATTGGGATCGGGCGGCGGGTAGGAGCGGGTGCCGTTCAGGTAGGGGTGTTCCAGCGGGTGTGCATAGACCGGCACGTTCCACTCGCCGCTCAGGGCTTCGAGCACGCCGACATGATCGAAATGGCCGTGGGTGAGGACGATGCAGGCGGGGCGGCCGGTGTCGCCGAACCGCGCCTGCGCGGCGTGACGGATCGCGGGGCCTGAGCCAAACACGCCGGCATCGATAAGCACCCAGCTGCCGTCGCCGGCATTGGGCTGGCCGTAGAACACGACATTGACGATCGCGAGCTGCCGGTAGGCGACATCGGGCGCGATCTCGCGCACGCCGTCATCCCGCGCAGCGTCGGCCTCGTGGTTCTCGGCCAGCGCCGATGCCGGCAGCGGAATCTGAGTCATGCGGCCTCCTTGGGTGAGCTCACCAAGGGAAGCCGCAAAGGATCGAAAGGTTGCTAAGCGCGCGCTCAGCCCGCATTCGCCTTGAGGCCGGCGGCCTCGATGCCGGCGATGGCGCAGATCTCGTCATTGTCGGAGGTGTCGCCGGAAACGCCGACGGCGCCGAGCAGGGTGGTGCCGTCCATGATCAGCACGCCGCCGGGCACCGGCACCATGCGGCCCTGCGCCAGCGTGTTCACGGCGTCGATGAAATAGGCCTGCTCCTGGGCGCGCTGGAACAGCGCGCGGGAGCCGAGGCCGAGCGCGAGCGCGCCATAGGCCTTGCCATGCGCGACCTCGGCCCGCATCAGGCTGGTGCCGTCCTGCGCCGCGGCCGCCTTCAGGCAGCCGCGGGCATCGAGCACCATCACGGCGAGCGGCTTGAGCTTCTTCTCGACGCCCTTGGCGAGGGTGGCGTCGAGGATCTTGCGGGCGGTGTCGAGCGTGAGGTCGGCCATGTTGGTGTCCTTTGTGATCTGGAATGAAAGGTCGGCTCTATCGGCCGTCATTGCGAGCGAAGCGAAGCAATCCAGGGGCTGAGCAAGACACCCTGGATTGCTTCGTTGCTTCGCTCCTCGCAATGACGAACATTGAGGTCGCGCTCCGCGGCTGCCTGCGCATGAACTACGCGCGCGGCTGCGCCCGCTCCAGGCTCATCGCCAGGAGCTGCGCGGCGTGAACGGCACCGCGGGCGGCGCCGTCATGGATCTGGTGGCGGCAGGAGGTGCCGTCGGCGACGATGAAGGTCGAAGCGTCCGCCTTGCGCACGGCTGGCAGCAAGGAGGCCTCAGCCATCTGCAGCGAAACCCCGTAGGTCTCCGCGCCGTAGCCGAACGCGCCGGCCATGCCGCAGCAGGACGACTCGATGGGCTCGACCTCGAGTTCGGGGATCAGCCGCAGCACCTGCTCCACAGGCTTGAACGCGGCGAAGGACTTCTGGTGGCAATGGCCATGCAACAAGGCCTTGCCGGGCAGCGGGCCGAGCGGCAAAGCAAGCCGGCCGCTCTCGGCCTCGCGCGCCAGGAATTCCTCCAGCAGCAGGGCATGCGCGCTGATCGTCTTCGCGGTGGCGTCGTTGCGCAGCGACAGCAACTCGTCGCGCAGCGTCAAGAGGCAGCTCGGCTCCAGGCCGACGATCGGCACGCCGCGCGACGCAAACGGCGCGTAGGTGTCGACCAGCCGCTGCAGTTCGGACTTGGCTTCGTCGACGAGGCCCGCTGAGAGAAAAGTCCGGCCGCAGCACAGCGCACGGCCGCCATCGGCCGGCTTGGGAACGTAGACACGATAGCCGCCGGCGATGAGAACACGCAGTGCGGCGTCGAGATTCTCGCGCTCATAGACCCGGTTGAAGGTGTCGCCGAACAGCACGACCTCGCGGCCGTTCTCGGGGCCAAAAGCCTCGGAGTCGACACGGAAGGTGTCGCTGCGGAATGCGGGCAGCTGGCGCTTGGCGCTGATGCCGGCGATGCGCTCCATCAACGCGCGCAACGGCGCGCTGTGATTACGTAGGTTGACCAATGGTGCGAAGCGGGCGGCCAGATCCGCGTAGCGCGGCAGATAGGCCACGAGCCGGTCGCGCAATGTCAGCCCATGCGTCGTCGCCCGCGCCGCCAGCACCTCGATCTTCATCTTGGCCATATCGACGCCCGTCGGGCACTCGCGACGGCAGGCCTTGCAGGACACGCACAGCTTCAGCGTCTCCATCATCTCGTCGGACGATAGCGCGCCGGGACCGAGTTGGCCGGAGATCGCAAGCCGCAGCGTATTGGCGCGGCCGCGCGTGACATCCTTCTCGTCGCGGGTCGCGCGATAGGACGGGCACATCACGCCGCCGTCGAGCTTGCGGCAGGCGCCGTTGTTGTTGCACATCTCGACCGCGCCCTGGAAGCCGCCGGCGGCGCCGGGATAGGCCGACCAGTCGAGCACGGTCTTGATATCGTCGATGCGATAGTCCGGCGGATAGCGGAACAGCGTGCGGTCATCCATTTTCGGCGGATCGACGATGCGACCGGGATTGAGCACGTTGTCTGGGTCGAAGCGCTGCTTCACCTCCTTGAAGTCGGCAACGATCCGCTCACCGAACATCTGCGCGTGGAATTCGGAGCGCACGATGCCGTCGCCATGCTCGCCGGAATGCGAGCCCTTATAGTCGCGCACCATGGCGAAGGCTTCCTCGGCGATGGCGCGCATCGCCTTGACGTCCTTCTCCAGCTTCAAATTCAGCACCGGGCGGACGTGCAGGCAGCCTTCGGAGGCATGCGCATACATCGTGCCGCGCGTGCCGTGCTTGGCGAACACGTCGTTGAGCCGTGCCGTGTAGTCGGCGAGATGCGGCAGCGGCACGGCGCAATCCTCGACGAAGGACACCGGCTTGCCGGCTTCCTTCATCGACATCATCACGTTGAGGCCGGCAGCGCGGAAGTCGGCGACGGCGGCTTGCAGGGCGGGCTCGATGATCTCGACGACGCCGCCCCATTTTCTGATCTCGTTGCGCCAGGCGAAGCCGAGATCGCCCATCAGCTCGCCGAGCTGCTTCAGCTTGGCGAGGTTGTCGTCCTTCGTCTCCTCGGCGAACTCCACCACGAGAATGGCTTCGGGATCGCCGCGCACGGCCGCCGCAATCACCGGCTGGAACATCGCGATGTCGCGTCCCAGGCCGATCATGGTGCGGTCGACCAGCTCGACCGCGATCGGCTTCAGCTTGACCAGATGCTGGGCCGCGTCCATTGCCTCGTAGAAGCTGCCGAAATGGCAGACACCGAGCACCTTGGTGCGGATCAAGGGCCACAGCTTCAGCTCGATCCGTGTCGAGAAGGCGAGCGTCCCCTCGGAGCCGACCAGCAGGTGCGCGAGATTGTTGGCGGCATTGCGCGGCGTCAGCGCGTCGAGATTGTAGCCGCCGACCCGCCGCTGCACTTTTGGAAACTTGTCGGCGATCTCCGCGGCCTCGCGCTCGCCGAGCGCCAGCATGTCGCGGAACAGCGCGCGCGCCTTCTCCGGCGCACTCACATCGCTGACATCGCGCGGCACCTCGCTGAAGCGGGCCTGCGTGCCGTCGGCCAGCGCCGCATCGATGGCGATGGTGTTGTCGCGCATCGTGCCGTAGCGCAGCGAGCGGCCGCCGCAGGAATTGTTGCCGGCCATGCCGCCGATCGTGGCACGCGACGCCGTGGAGACGTCGACCGGAAACCACAGGCCGTGCTTTTTCAGCTGCCGGTTGAGATCGTCCAGCACGATGCCCGGCTCGACCACGCAGGTGCGACCCTCGACGTCGAGCGAGACGATGCGGTTCAGGTGCTTGGAGACGTCGACGACGATGCCTTCGTTGACGGTCTGGCCGCATTGCGAGGTGCCGCCGCCGCGCGGTGTGACGATGCGGCCGTCGTCGCGGGCGATGGCCAGTGTCCGCAACGCCTCGTCCATGGTGCGCGGCACGACGACGCCGGCCGGGATGACCTGGTAGAACGAGGCATCGGTGGCGTAGCGGCCGCGATTGAACCGGTCGAAGAACACCTCGCCGGTGATCTCGGCACGGAGCTTCTGTTCGAGCCTGGACGGACCGGCTTTGGCGTTCGGCATGGTGATCCCTGGTCGGCCCTGGTCGTGTCGCAGTTCCACGGGCCTGGGCCCGGTGTCAATCATTTGTGGAAGAGCGTCAACCGGATTGCATGCAATTTGAGGAGATCGAACTCGACCTTAGTCTATCCTGCCGGCTTTGCGGCGACGCCGGTTGGAGCGCCATCTACGCCTTCAGCAAAGTAGGCGATCGCCGCGGCGCCCTTGTTGCGCAGATGCTGAAACAGGATGTCGGACAGCTCGCTGCCGGCGCGGCGGCGCAGCGCGTCGAGGATCAGCTCATGCTCGCGCATGGCCTCGCTCCAGCGCTCCCGCTTGCGGGCGAAGTTGGCCGAGAAACGCACCCGGCGAATGCGTCCCGCAAGGCTCTCATATGTGGCGTGAAGCGTGGCGTTGGCGGCGGCATCGACGATCGCGCGGTGGATGAGCTGGTTCATGCGGAAATAGCCCTGCATGTCTTGCCGCATGTAAAAGCCGTACATGTCGTGATGATATTGCTCGATTTTTTCGATGTCTTCATCCGAGATCTTCTCGCAGGCCAGGCGGCCGGCGAGGCCTTCGAGGCCACCCATCAAGTCGAACAATTCGCGGATGTCGGCCGCGCTCAGCGGGCGGACGCGGGCGCCGCGATTGGGCAGCAGTTCGACCAGACCCTCGGCGGCCAGGACCTTCAGTGCCTCGCGCAGAGGGGTGCGCGACACACCGAGCATCTCGCACAATTGCCGCTCGGATAGCCGGCCGCCATCGGCGACATGGCCCTCGACGATGTAGTCGCGCAACCGGGCCAGGATCTCGTCATGCAACGAGATCTCGTCGCGCGCCGCGGGCGGGCGACCGCCAGGATCTGCCACAGAGGGGGTCTCGATGTCGGGAATCGTGGAACTCATGTCGTCACATTGTAGCGGGTGTTACAGATGGGGTCGACCTCATATATGAATGCGTTAATTGCTTGCCGAGCGATATTTTGCATGCAATCATAGGTGCCAGAATGCCGTCTACGCCCGGAGCTCTGTCGTGACCCGTTATCAAGGTCGTCATTTCCTGCATATTCCGGGTCCAAGCCCTGTCCCCGAGCGCGTGCTGCGGGCGATGGACATGCCGGTCATCGACCACCGCAGCGCCGAGTTCGCCGAGCTCGGCAAGGCCGTGCTCAGTGGCTCGCAGGCAATCTTCAAGACCAAGAGCCCGGTGATCATCTACCCGTCGTCCGGCACGGGCGCCTGGGAAGCCGCGATCGTCAACACGCTGTCCTCGGGCGATAAGGTGCTGATGGTCGAGACCGGCCACTTCGCCACCTTGTGGCGGCAGATGGCGGCGCGTTGGGGCATCGTGGTCGACTTCATCCCGGGAGACTGGCGCCGTGGCATCGATCCCGCCGTCATCGAGGAGAAGCTCGCAGCCGACACGGCGCATCAGCTCAAGGCCGTCATGGTCGTGCACAACGAGACCTCCACCGGCGCGACCAGCCGGATCGCCGAGGTGCGGGCCGCGATGGATCGCGCCGGGCATCCGGCGCTGCTGATGGTCGATACCATCTCCGGTCTCGCCTCCGCTGACTTCCGCTTCGACGAGTGGAAGGTCGACGTCGCGGTGTCCTGCTCGCAGAAGGGATTCATGCTGCCGCCGGGGCTCGGCTTCAACGCCATCTCGGACAAGGCACGCGCGGTCGCCAGGACCAACAAGATGCCGCGTTCGTTCTGGGATTGGGAGGACATGCTGAAGCCGAACGCGAACGGCTTCTTTCCCTACACGCCGGCGACGAACCTGCTCTACGGCCTGCGCGAAGCCATTGCGATGCTGCTCGAGGAGGGGCTCGATCAGGTGTTCGCGCGCCACCAGAAGCTCGCGGCCGCGACGCGGGCGGCAGTGGAGCATTGGGGCCTCGAGGTGCTGTGCCAGGAGCCGAAGGATTATTCCCCGGTGCTGACCGCCGTGCTGATGCCGCCCGGCCATGATGCCGATCAGTTCCGCCAGGTCGTGCTCGACAATTTCAACATGTCGCTCGGCTCGGGGCTGTCGAAGGTCGCCGGCAAGGTGTTCCGCATCGGCCATCTCGGCGAGTGCAACGCGCTGACCCTGATGGCTGCGCTGAGCGGTGTCGAGATGGGGCTGCGCGTGGCCGGCGTGCCGCACCGCGCCGGCGGCGTCGATGCCGCGATGGCGCTGTTGGAGCAGCCGCTGCCCGGCAATGCGCCACGGCATCTAGCGGTGGTGAAATAAGGTCAAATCGCGTGCAGCGGCTTGGCCGTTCCGGTCATGCCGCACTGCACAGAAAAGGGAGATGTGTGTGCACCCGAGGGATGTCAGCCCGAAGCGATCGGTGCTTGCGTCTTCTGTGTTGACGCCAGCGGTCTGGCGGGAGAAAAGCGCGGCGAGCGCGTGGGATGCCACGTCCGCGCACCAACCAAATGACCGGGGATGGACGCCAATGACTGTGCACACAGGACGGCATTTTCTTCAGATTCCGGGGCCGACCAACGTGCCCGACCGCGTGCTCCGCGCGATGGACATGCCGACGCTGGACCATCGCGGTCCGGAGTTCGCCGAGCTCGGCTTCGCGGTGATGGCGGCCAGCCAGCGGATCTTCCGCACCAAGCAGCCGGTCATCATCTATCCGTCGTCCGGCACCGGTGCGTGGGAAGCTGCGATCGTCAACACGCTGGCGCCCGGCGACAAGGTGCTGATGGCCGAGACCGGCCAGTTCGCGGTGCTGTGGAAGGGCATCGCCGACAAATTCAAGCTCGACGTCGACTTCGTGTCGGGCGACTGGCGCCATGGCGCCGATATCGCTGCGATCGAGCAACGGCTCGTCGATGACAAGGCGCACAAGATCAAGGCCGTGTGCATCGTGCACAACGAGACCTCGACCGGCTGCCTGACGCCGCCGCTCGAAGTGCGCAAGGCGCTCGACCGCGCCGGTCATCCGGCGCTGCTGATGGTCGACACCATCTCGGGCTTGGGCTCGATGGAGTATGAGCACGACGCCTGGGGCATCGACGTCTCCGTCGCAGGCTCGCAGAAGGGCCTGATGCTGCCGCCAGGCCTCGGCTTCAATGCCGTTTCGGAGAAGGCGCTCGCCGTCGCCAAGTCCAATCCGGGAATGCGCTCCTACTGGGACTGGCAGGAGGTCATCACCTTCAACAAGCTCGGCACCTTCCCCTACACGCCGGCCTGCAATCTCCTGATGGGTCTCAACGAGGCGCTGAAGATGCTGGAGGAGGAGGGCCACGAGAACGTGTTCGCGCGCCACCGCCGCCACAGCCTCGCGACGCGCGCGGCGGTCAAGGCCTGGGGCCTCGACACCCAGTGCCAGGACGCGCAGGCGCATTCGCCGGCGCTCACCGGCGTCGTCATGCCCGAGGGCCATGATGCCGATGCGTTCCGCAAGACCGTGCTCGAGAACTTCGACATGTCGCTCGGCACCGGCCTGAACAAGATCAAGGGCAAGGTGTTCCGCATCGGCCATATCGGTCATTTCAACGACCTGATGCTGATGGGCACGCTGTCCGGCGTCGAGATGGGCCTTGCGCTCGCCAATGTGCCGCATCGCGCCGGTGGCGTGCTCGCGGCGATGGATGTCCTCAAGGCGCGCGAGGCCGCGCCGATCCCGAAGGTGGCCTGATGAACGCGCCTGCGAGCGGCTCCGACGATCTGATCTATGCCGTCGACGACGGCATCGCCAAGATCACCTTCAACCGGCCGCAGGCGCGCAACGCGATGACCTTCGCGATGTACGACCAGATGGCCTCGATCTGCGAGGCCATCAATGCCGACCGGTCGATCAAGGCGCTGATCCTGACCGGCGCCGGCGACAAGGCCTTCGCCTCCGGCACCGACATCTCCCAGTTTCGCGCCTTCAAGACCGCGCAGGACGCGCTCGACTACGAGGCGCGCATCGACCGCGTGCTCGGCACGCTCGAGCTGTGTCGCGTCCCGGTGATCGCGGCGATCGCGGGCGCCTGCACCGGCGGCGGCGCCGGCATCGCCGCCTGCTGCGACATCCGCATCGGCACCGAGAGCACACGCATGGGCTTTCCGATCGCGCGAACGCTCGGAAATTGCCTGTCGATGTCGAACATCTCGCGCGTGGTCTCGCTGATCGGGCCGGCGCGCACCAAGGATCTGATCTTCAAGGCGCGGCTGGTGGAAGCGCCGGAGGCGCTTGCGCTCGGCCTGCTCAACGAGATCGTGCCCGACGTCGAGACGTTGCAGACGCGCGCGCTGGAGACGGCCAGGCTCGTCGCCTCGCATGCGCCGATCACGCTCGAAGTGACCAAGGAGGCGGTGCGCCGCATCCGTCGCACGCTGTCGCGCGACGAGGGCGAGGACCTCATCCTGCGCGCCTATATGAGCGAGGATTTCCGCGAGGGCATGGACGCGTTCCTGAACAAGCGGACGCCGAACTGGAAAGGCAAGTAGTCCGATGCTGGCCTTGCGACCTTATGCCGAGGACATGAGGCCGCATCTCGCTTGTGTTCTTGAAGTGACCACAATAAGCCGGCAGTATCCTGGTAGGACACAAGCTGGCGCTTCGAACGGGGATGAAAACACGTGCGTAACCTGATCAAGATCGCGGCCACAACAGCCGCCCTTTTCGCGACCGCTCCGGCCTTCGCCGGCTGGGAGCCGACCAAGCCGGTCGAGATCGTCGTTGCCGCCGGCGCCGGCGGTGCATCCGATCAGATGGCGCGGATGATGCAAGCCGCGATCCAGAAGAACAATCTGCTGAAGCAGCCCGTCGTCGTGTCGCTGAAAGGCGGTGCGTCCGGTGCCGAAGCGCTGATGTACATGAAGTCCAGCGACGGCGATCCGAACAAGGTGCTGATTGCCTATTCGCTGATCTACATGCTGCCGCTGTCGGCCAAGCTGCCGTTCGACTGGCGTGAGCTGTCGCCGATCGCAGTGATCGCGCTCGATCAGTTCGTGCTGTGGGACAACGTCAACGGTCCGAAGACCGTGAAGGAGTTCATCGACGCCGCCAAGGCCTCGAGCTCGCCGTTCAAGATGGGTGGCACCGGCTCGAAGCGCGAGGATCACGTGCTCACTGTCTTCATGGAGAAGAAGACCGGCGCGAAGTTCTCCTATCTGCCCTACAAGTCCGGTGGCGAAGCCGCGACCCAGCTGGTCGGCGGTCACACCGAATCCAACGTCAACAACCCTTCCGAGAATCTCGAGGTCTGGCGCGCCGGCCAGGTGCGTCCGCTCTGCGTGTTCGACAAGGAGCGCATCTCCTACACCACCAAGGTGACGGAGACGCAGTCCTGGAACGACATTCCGACCTGCAAGGAGCAGGGGCTGGACGTGCAGTATCTGATGCTGCGCGGCATGTTCCTGCCGGGCAAGGTGACCCAGGAGCAGCAGGAGTTCTACGTCGACCTGTTCAGCAAGCTGGTGCAGACTCCGGAATACAAGGACTACATGGAGAAGCAGGCGCTGAAGCCGATCTTCCTCACCGGCAAGGACATGCTGCAGTTCCTCGAAGAGGACGGCTCGCTCAACAAGCAGCTGATGACGGAAGCCGGCTTCGTCGCCAAGTAGGCCGGACGAGACGAGGGGAGTAGGGAAGATCGATGTCCAACGCTGAGCTCGAGATCGCCGTCGACGATCCGACCGCGCCGGAGGAGAATTCTCCGTCCGTCACCTCCAACCGGACCGTCGACGTCGCGGTGTCGCTGCTCTTGCTGGCGCTGGCCGTCGTTCTGGCGTGGGACAATTGGCGGACTGGCGCGTCCTGGGACTCGACCGGTCCGGAGCCCGGCTACTTCCCGTTCTATCTCTCGGTGATCCTCGGCGGCGCCAGCCTGTACGGCATCGGCGCCGCCTTCCTGTCGCGCAAGGAAGCGGCCGAGACCTTCGTGACGCGGGCGCAGCTGCGCCGCGTCATGGCGGTGTTCGTGCCGACCCTGCTGTTCTGCATCGCGATGCAGTTTCTCGGCATCTACGTCGCGAGCTTCCTCTTGATCGCCGGCTTCATGCGCGTCGTCGGCAAGATCGCGATCTGGAAATCGCTGCTCACGGCGTTCCTGTTCAGCGCCGTGATGTTCGTGACCTTCGATATCGTGTTCGACGTGCTCATGCCCAAGGGACCGCTCGAAGCGGCGTTCGGGTACTAATCACCGGTCTCTCTCCCGTCATTGCGAGGAGCGTAGCGACGAAGCAATCCAGGGCTCCGCATTCGACTCTGGATTGCTTCGCTGCGCTCGCAATGACGCGGTAACAGTTGGATTGAAATCATGGAAGCCTTGGGTCTGCTGCTGCACGGGTTCGCGGTCCTCCTGACCTGGAAGACGCTGCTCTTGATGATGGTCGGGCTGGTGCTCGGCGTTTTCGTCGGCGTGCTGCCGGGGCTCGGCGGTCCCAACGGCGTCGCGATCCTGCTGCCGCTGACCTTCTCGATGGACCCGACCTCGGCCATCGTGATGCTGTCCTGCATCTACTGGGGCGCGCTGTTCGGCGGCGCCATCACCTCGATCCTGTTCAACATCCCTGGCGAGGCCTGGTCGGTCGCGACCACCTTTGACGGCTATCCGATGGCGCAGCAGGGCAAGGCTGCGGAGGCGCTGACGGCGGCGTTCACCTCCTCCTTCATCGGCTCGCTGGTCGCGGTGCTGCTGATCACGTTCCTGGCGCCGTGGATCTCGTCGTTTGCGCTGAAGTTCGGTCCGCCGGAGTTCTTCGCGGTCTACCTGCTCACCTTCTGCTCGTTCGTGGGCCTCGGCCGCGAGGACAAGCACAAGACCGTCATCGCGATGTCGCTCGGCCTGCTGCTCGCGGGCGTCGGCATGGACACCGTGTCCGGCCAGCTGCGGATGACCTTCGGCTCGACCGATCTGCTGCGCGGCGTCAACTTCCTGGTCGCCGTCATCGGCCTGTTCGGCATCAGCGAGATCCTGCTGACGATGGAGGAGCGCCTCGCGCTGCGCGGCCATGCCGCGTCGATCTCGCTGCGCACGGTGCTCGCGGTCTGGAAAGACCTGCCGAAATACTGGATGACGCTGTTCCGCTCCTCGGTGATCGGCTGCTGGCTTGGCATCACGCCGGGCGGCGCAATCGCGGCCTCCTTCATGGGCTACAACCTCGCCAAGCGCTTCTCCAAGGACCAGGACAGCTTTGGCAAGGGCCGCATCGAGGGCGTGTTCGCGCCTGAGACGGCGGCGCACGCCTCGGGCACCGCCGCGCTGCTGCCGATGCTCGCGCTCGGCATTCCCGGCTCCGGCACCGCGGCGATCCTGCTTGGCGGCCTGATGGTGTGGGGCCTCAATCCCGGACCGCTGCTGTTCGTCGAGCACAAGGATTTCGTCTGGGGCCTGATCGCCTCGATGTATCTCGGCAACGTCGTCGGCCTCGTGCTGGTGCTCTCGACCGTGCCGATCTTCGCCTCGATCCTGCGCGTGCCGTTCGCGGCGGTGGCGCCGATGATCGTGGTGTCCTGCGCGATCGGCGCCTATGCGATCCAGAACGCGATGTTCGACGTCTGGCTGATGCTCGGCTTCGGCGTCGTCGGCTACGTCTTCAAGAAGATCAAGATTCCGCTGGCGCCGTTCACCCTGGCGCTGGTGCTCGGCAGCCGCGCCGAGGATGCGTTCCGGCAGTCGATGATCATTTCCGGCGGCAACATGAAGGTGTTCTGGGCCAACGGCCTGGTCGGCACGATCACGACCCTGGCCATCGTGCTGTTGTTCTGGCCGTTGATCGATCGGCTGGTGGCGAGCTTCGGGAAGTCGAGCCCGCCAGCGGCGAAGGTGGAGGCGTAGGCGCTCCGCTTGGACCAACA